>JAUIHQ010000140.1 GCA_030432155.1 bacterium
ATCAACGGGGTCATGTTGATCTCGTTGATCTCCTGGAGAGGCTTGACGGAACTGCGGCGGGGCATGGTCGGATCCTCAGGTGTTGCGCACGAACACGCGCTGGATCTCGGACAGGAACTCGTCGCCAAAGTTATCGAGCTCCACCGTCATTTCCTTGAGCTGGCCGGCGATCAGGTTGTAGCCGACGGCCGACGGCAGGGCGACAATCAGCCCGACCACGGTGGTCATCAGCGCACTGGCGATACCGGGGGCGACCGCGGACAGGTTGGCCGCGCCCTGGGTGGCCATCGACGAGAATGCATCGAGCACGCCCCACACCGTTCCAAGCAGCCCGAGCATGGGGCTGGCGCTGACCGTGGTGGCCAGCAGTCCCATCCGTTTTTCCATCCGCATGCACTGATCGGCAATTTCCCGCTCCGCGGCATTGCGGACGGCGTTGATCTGGAGAGGACTGAGGGTCCGCCGCTGTTCCAACGCCGGGGTGATCAGCACCGGATCATTCTCCTCCGCTTCCATCTCGATGCCCACCGCATCGCAGGCCTTCACGTAGATCCTGTACATCGGGCTTTCGGCAAACTGCGCGCGGTTGAGGTACAGGCTGAGGGGATGCTTCTCGCGGCGCAGCCTTTCCCGGAAGGCCATGGAGCTCCGCCGGGCATATCGCACATCCATGTATTTCGATACCATGAATGTCCAGCCGAAGACCGACGCAACAAACAGCGTGATGACAATCAGTTTTCCGGAAACGAAATTACTCGTTTTAAACGCATACAGGATATCCGCCAAAGGCAGCGGCGCGATCCATACTTCGGGTATCACCAGAGTTCTCCTTCATTATCGTCCGTCCCGGGAAAGATAGACGTTGAGGTAACCGTATCGTTTCGTATCATCCTGTCAATTCACGGTAGAGCAAACCTCGGGGGAAAGATTCGGATGTACTTGCTGGGTATCGATATCGGAGGCACCAAAACCGCGATCAGTCTCGGCACCGGAGATGGCGAGGTGCTGGCATCGGAGCGGATGCCGACCCGGGTGGACGACACGCCGGACCGGTGGCTGGAGCGGTTCAAGGCCCTGCTCGAGGGGTTCCTCGCCTCCGAGGCGGTTGCCGGCAAAACCCCGGCAGCGGCCGGATTATCCGTACCGGGCCCCATGTCGGTGAGCCGGGGCACGATGATCCGGCCCCCGAACATGCCGAACTGGGTCGATGTGCCGGTTCTGGAGATGGTCGGCAGCCTGCTGCCCTGCCCCGCGGCCATCAACAACGACGCCAACGCGGCGGGCCTGGCCGAATATGTATTCGGCGCCTACAAGGGAACTCCGGACATGATCTACCTGACCATGAGCACGGGTCTGGGCGGCGGCATCATCTCCGGGGGACGCCTGGTGCAGGGGGTCAACGACCTCGGCGGGGAAATTGGGCACATGGTTCTCGATATTCACGGCCCACCCTGCCCCTGCGGCCAGCGGGGTTGTTTCGAACTGTTCTGCGGCGGCATGAATGTCGCCAACCGGCTGAGGGATGAAATCACCGCCGACAACATTCACACCGCGATCCTGGATCATGCGGGGGGCGATCCGGCGAACATCGATTTCCGGGCTTTCCGGGAAGCGGCCATAGCGGGCGACGCCTACGCCCTGACGCACTGGGAGGCCTATATGGAACGGCTTGCCCAGGGCATCGGAACCCTGATCATGGCGTTCAACCCTTCCCTGATTCTTCTCGGCACCATCGCCATCCACGCCGGGGATTTTCTGCTCGAGCCCTTGCAGGAAAAGGTGCGGGACTACGCGTGGGCGGATGCGGTCCTTGCCTGCCGGATCGAACCCAGCACCCTTGGCAACCGCATCGGCGACCTCGGCGCGATTGCGGTCGCGACCACGGCCCTGGACTGAGGAATCGTTCACGACCGGTGGCAACGACCGAGTCCGGGAAACAAAAAGCGCCGCGGCGAACCGCGGCGCTTCTCGTTTATTTGTCGTATCTACCGGCTTAGTACCGGGGACCGCGTCCACCGCGGAAACCACCGCCACCGCCACCGCCGTCACGGCGTGGGGGACGAGCTTCGCGAGGCCGGGCTTCGTTCACACGAATCGGGCGACCGAGAAGTTCCGAATCGTTGAGTGCATTGATGGCTTCACGCGCCTGGTCATCATTCGGCATCTCGATGAAGCCGAAACCACGGGATTTTCCCGTCATCTTGTCGAGGATGACCGAGGCAGATGAAACCTCGCCATGCGCCTCAAACGCCTCGCGGAGTTCATGATCGGTAACCCCGTAAGGCAGATTCCCTACGAATATATTCACTACTACTTCTTCCTTTTTCTGTCGCCCGTATCTTTACCATTCCGAGACCTGCTTGAGCCAGCGACACTCCACTCTCGCAAAGTCGGGCACATCGTCGGATACCCACCGCAGGAAAGCAAGAAGGATCGGATGAAGAAACCATTTGTTTTTTGTGGCGTTTTCAAGGCCTGTTCTTGACTGTGACGCCCATTCCGGTAGCGTGGAGGGGACATCGCTGGGGGGGCTCGATACCCGGGCTGAGAATTTCCGCATGGCGGAATAGACCCTTGGAACCTGCGCGGATAATGCCGCCGAAGGGAAGCGACGGACATCGTACGAGGTGTCCTCACGCCTCTCCTTCCCCCTTGCGATCACGGGAGTTCGAACGATGCAGATAGGCTTTATTCTAGTCGTACCGGTCACGGTCATCCTGTTCACGCTGGCCGGATTGGCCATTGCCCGGCGCGGCCGGGGCGGGGCTTCGGTGTGGCTTTCCAACCGTAATTCCGCGGGATCGATGACCGCGATCAGCACACTGGTTGCCTCGATGGCGGGGGCATGGATTCTGTTCAGCCCGGCGGAGACCGCGACGTGGGCCGGGATCTCCGGGCTGACCGGGTATGCGCTGGGCAGCGCCCTGCCGTTCGTGCTGTTTGCATGGCTGGCGCCCCGCCTGCGAAAGCGCATCCCCGACGGCCATGGCCTTTCGGACTATACGCGGACCCGGTTCGGGTCCTCGATGCATTTCTTCACCACCGGGGTGATCCTCTTCTATATGTATGTATTCCTGACCGCGGAGCTGACCGGTATCGCGCTCGTCGGCCGGCTCACCGCCGGCATCCCCCTCTGGATCACCGCGGCCATCATTGCCGTCGGGACCGCGGTATATGCTTACGCCGGGGGCATCCGGGCCTCGGTGGCCACCGACCGTCTGCAGTTTGCGGTGATGGTTCCGATCCTCATTCTTCTCGCCCTCATCACCATCCGCGCGTTCGGCGGATGGTCGACGGCGGTGGATGAGGTCCGGGCCGGTGCGCCGGCGCTGCTCAACCCGATGGATATCTCGGGGCTTCGCTTCGGCCTGACCCTGGTCATCGCGGTCGTGACGGCGAACATGTTTCACCAGGGGCTCTGGCAGCGGGCCTACAACTGCCGGGATGTCGGGGTGCTGCGCCGGTCGTTTCTGATCAGCGGCCTGCTGATGCTGCCGATCATCCTCGGCATCGGGATCTTCGGATTCCTCGCCGCATCGGAGGGCCTGGCCGCACCGCACAGCCCGGAAGCATCGACCGCCGTCTTCTCCATCATCCGCGCCTATCTCCCGGTCTGGATCGAGTATCCGTTCATCGTTCTCGCGGTCTGCCTCGTCATGAGCAGTCTCGATACCCTGCAGAACGGCCTGACCTGCACCTTTGCCACCTTCACCCGCACACCCGGCGAAACCGATGGTGAATTGACCTGGTCCCGCCGCCTCACCCTCCTTCTGCTCATCCCCGCGGTCCTCGTGGCATCCCAGGGCTACAGCGTCCTCTACCTGTTTCTGATCGCCGATCTTGTGGCCTCGGCCTGCCTGGTGCCGGTATTCGCCGGTCTGTTCAGCGACCGACTGACCGGCCGCGGTGCGCTTGCGGCATCGTGGGCCGGCATTCTCGCCGGCGTTCTCTACTTTCCACGGCCCGATTTCACCCCGTTGTTCCCCCTTCCGGGCGGCGGCGACACGCTTCACAGCTTCGGCATTGCACTTGTTGTTTCCGGCATCGGCACCGGCATCGCCCACCTCGTGGGTCGGCGCCGGACCGATGCCGCCACCGTACCAAGTTCCATGATGGAGAAGGAGCAGGCATGAGTTCCACTGCGGGAATCGTCGGGGCCGGCGTTCTCGGCCGTATGATGGCCGTCGAGCTGAACGCGCGAGGATGGGCCGTGAGCCTGTACGACCGGGATACCGAAAAAGGCGAAGACAGTTGTTCATGGACCGGGGCGGGCATGATCGCCCCATACTGCGAGCTGGAAGCCGCAGAGCAGATCGTCACCGAGCTCGGGGTCTATTCAAAAGACAAATGGCCCGGGTGGCTCGAGCGTCTCGCCGAACCGGTGTTTTACAAGAGCCTCGGCAGCCTGGTCGTGGCCCATCCCAACGACCGGGATGAACTTCTGCGACTGCGCCGGAGGGTCCTGGAGAATGCGCCCCGGCCCGACATCATGGAGGATGTCGGCATCGACCGTATCCGCGAGCTGGAGCCGGAACTCGCCGAACGTTTTCGCTCCGGCCTGTACTTCCCGTTCGAGGAACATCTCGACAACCGCGATCTCATGCGGGCACTCGGGGAAACGATCCGGCGGAAGGATATCGAGTGGAATTGCGGCACGGAGGTTACCGCCGTCGAATCGAACGCGGTGGTCATCGGCGATACCCGCCACACCTTTGACTGGGTACTGGACTGCCGCGGGCTCGGGGCCCAGCCTGACCTGCCCCACCTGAGAGGCGTCCGCGGTGAACTGCTGTACCTCCATGCGCCGGAGGTCAACCTGTCCCGTCCGGTGCGCCTGATGCATCCGCGATATTCGATCTATATTGTGCCCCGGGCCGGACATGTATACGTGGTCGGCGCCACCGCCATCGAGAGCGACAATCGGGGGCCGATCACCGTCCGATCCGCGCTGGAGCTGTTATCCGCCGCATATACCGTCCATACCGGGTTCGCTGAAGCAACCCTCATCGAATCCTCGGTCAATTGCCGGCCGGGTTTCCCCGACAACCTGCCCCGGATCCTGCCCGACCAGGGCCTGATACGCATCAACGGATTGTACCGTCACGGATTTCTGATCGCCCCTGCCCTCGTCGATATCGTGTGTGAATTCATCGACGAAGGTTCCACCCACCCCCTCGCGGAAGGAATCATGGACGCATGGCAACTGTAACCGTCAATGGTGAGACAACCGACATCACCGCAGAAGAAACCATCGGCGCATTTCTCGAACGTTCAGGCTATGACCGTTCAAAAGTCGCAACCGCAATTAACGGCCTGTTCGTATCCCGACGGGATTACGACAACCGTACGCTGAAGGACGGCGACGAAATCGACATCGTGGCTCCGATGCAGGGGGGGTGATGCGGGAGAAGTCTGAACGATGAAGGCGGAAGTATGAAAGGCCGGTGCGCTTCGCGCGGCGGATCAGGAGGGGCAGCCGCAAAGGCCGCCTTTTGAAGGTTCGATGTTGCGGCATGGCCTGTTGAACGTTACACGTTCATGTGACATTTTCGAGCCGGCTCATCATGGGGTCGGCGCTATACCCCTCCCCCGACGTCATGCGTGACGCCATCGAGGCTGCCGGGGCGGAGCTGGTCACGGTGGCGCTTCGCCGCCAGTCACCCCAGCAGGCCTCGGGTTCCCGGTTCTGGGAGTTGATCCGGGAGCTTAACGTCCGCGTGCTGCCCAACACCGCGGGATGCAGAACGGTCAAGGAGGCGGTGGCGACGGCCCAGATGGCGCGCGAGCTGTTTGAGACGAACTGGATCAAGCTTGAGGTCATCGGCGACGACTATACCCTCCAGCCTGACACCGCCGCCCTGGTTGAAGCCGCGGATATCCTGATCAAAGAGGGCTTCGAAGTTCTTCCCTATACGACCGAGGACCTGATCACCGCGCAGAAATTGATCGATGCCGGATGCCGGGTCGTGATGCCCTGGGGTTCCTACATCGGCTCCGGCCGGGGCCTGGTCAACAAATTCGCCCTTCAAACCCTGCGCGCCCGCCTGCCCGATGCCACACTGATTGTCGATGCCGGACTCGGCAAGCCGTCCGAGGCGGCCCATGCCATGGAGCTGGGGTTTGACGCCGTACTCGTCAACAGCGCCATCGCCCTCTCCGCAGATCCGCCCACCATGGCCGAAGCCTTTGCAAATGCCGTGGAGGCGGGACGGGCCGGATACGAAGCAGGCCTGATGAGCCCGAGGGACATGGCCTCCCCCAGCACCCCCACCCTCGGCACCCCGTTCTGGCATGCCGGAACATGATCGAAGAACATCGAACACCCAACCCGAAACCTGAGACCTGAAACCTGAATACTGAAACCAAATCCCTAATCTCTAATCTCAAATCCCCAATCCCCAATCCCCAAACCATGACCACCCACATTCACAACGAGTCCGCTACTCCACATCCTGACCTCATTGTCGCCCTTGATGTTCCCGATGGGCAGACGGCGGCTGCACGACTTAAAGAACTTCCGGAACGCCTGACCTGGTTCAAGATCGGACTGGAACTGTTCTGCAAGGAGGGGCCGGCGATCCTCGAAACGGTAAAGAACGGCAGGCGGAACATCTTTCTCGATCTGAAACTGCACGACATTCCCCGCACCGTGGAACGGGCGGTGCGATCCGTCTGTGACCTCGGCGTGGATCTGCTGACCATTCATGCCTCCGGCGGCGAAGCCATGATCCGGGCGGCGGCGGAGACCGCGGCCGGCATCGACGGCGGCCCTGGTATCCTTGCCGTGACCATGCTGACCAGCCTTGATGAAAAGGACTTGTCCGATATCGGGGTTACCCGGACAGCCCAGGACCAGGTGCTCGCCCTCGCCGACCTTGCCCAGCGCAGCGGTGCGGCCGGTATCGTGGCATCGCCCAACGAGGTCGCCGCCATCCGCAAACAGACCGGACCTGACTTTCTGATCGTCACCCCCGGCATCCGGCCCGCCGGGTCAGCGGTGGGCGATCAGAAGCGGGTGGGTACCCCGGCTGCAGCGAAGAAGGCCGGCGCCGACTACCTCGTCATCGGCCGGCCGATCATGGAGGCTGACGACCCGGCGGCGGTGGTCCGGGCAATTGATGCGGAGCTCGGGTAATACCAGTCGGAAGAACGTATCGGTATTATTTTAGTCTTCCGCATTTGGTTTCGGATGTCAGGTTTCAGGCCCTCCTGACACCTGAACACTGAAACCTGAAACCAAATCGTCTGGCATATGTATACCGATAAGAACTTGCGATTGGTATAAGGCTCGTGCTCCCGTTTACCGCCGCTCGCCAAGAGCGTCCGAGGGTCGGACCGCAAGGGGAACATGCATCATGAGCTCGTCCCTGTCCCGATGCTTGTTCCAGAAGTAGCGACGATACCGTATATCGATGTAATTGAGATTCAGTCGCGACGGCGTGTAGTGGGTTCGGCAGTAATCGATCAGCATGTCGTGAATGGGATCGATTTTATCCGGCGGCACTCCTTCGCCCAGCAGGTAGAATCCGCCCATGTGGTCGATGCTCCTCACCGGACCTCCCCCGGTATGTCCCACCGCAAACACGACATCCAGTCGGCCATGTATACTCTTCATCAGCCAAACCTTGGCTTCTGTATCCTAAAGAAGCTCGGTCAACTTTGCGGCAAACGTTTCCTCTGTCAGCAGATGGGCACGGGAGCGCGAGCCGGATGGCTTCTCCTTTTGCCCGCCCTTCGAACGGAGAGAGCCAAGCAAGGACTTCGATTTTTTAGAACTGCTTCTTGATGCGCTCAAGGATACCTCCTACGACCGGCAGGTGTTCATAGATACCGCCTGCCGGATCCCAGAAATCCTGGTGGAGAATCACCCGGCCGTCCTCATTGAACCGTAGATGCGTGATGCCGGTGGATATCCACGCGTCCGCCTCCGGATCACCGCCGGGTACAATGGTCATCACCCACCGAACATACGTTTCCGGCCCGCTCCGGGAGATGTCCTCAATCTCCACCGTGGTCTCGGCCCGTTCGGCCGTTTCCGCCATGTAATGCTCAAGGTCATCAATGGTGGTGATGGTTTTGACGGTATCGTTGAACCACACATCCGCGTCATAAACCTCCCGGATCCGGGTCCGGACCGATTCAGGGTCCAGCCGGCTCCAGAAACCGGCGAAGCGCTCCATGGCCGACGTGAAGGTTGGTTCGTCCAGTACCGCGGGCTGCATTGTCCCCAGTACATTGCGGTAGGCAATAAATCGGGCGTTGGGGTTGTCGGGACGAGGAAACAGCAGGACCACCAGGGCGAGAAGCCCCGCTATGACCACAATCGCGGTAACGATGATCTTGAGCACGTTCGTTCCTTCCCGGTCAGCAGCTTGCTGCTTGCACTATGATACACCGCAGGGGATCATACGCCAACATATGAATCCCGACATCTCAATGACCGGCACGACCCGGTACCGGCATGTCATCTGGGACTGGAACGGAACCCTGTTTGATGATGCATGGCTGTGCCTCGATGTCATGAATACGATGCTCCGCATGCGCGGCATGCCGGAGATGTCCATGAGCCGGTACCGCGAGATCTTTGACTTTCCGGTGATCGACTACTACCGGCGGATCGGTTTCGACTTCGGGCGGGAATCCTTCGAGGTGCTGGGCACGGAGTTTATCGACGCCTACGAAACGCGGCGTCTTGAATGCGGACTACGGCCGGAAACCGAGAGCCTGGTGAAAGAACTGCATCGCCGCGGTGTTACCCAGGCCGTGCTTTCGGCCTACCGGCAGGCCACGCTGGAGGAGTTGACCGCGCACTTCGGCATCCGCGACTACTTCGAGGATGTCATCGGGCATGACGATCATTATGCCGCGGGAAAAATCCCTCAGGGGCGCAGGTATGTGGAAACGCTTACCATCCCGAGGGAACAAATCGTCATGATCGGGGATACGGTTCATGACGCCGAGGTGGCCGCGGCCATGGGTGTCGGATGCATCCTGATACCCGGCGGAAACCAGGCCCCGGAAAAGCTGCGATCCGCCGGGGTCCGATACGTCGAGAGCCCCGCCGGTCTCGCCGACCTGCTGCTTCAGGAAGGAGCCTGACCATGTGCGGACGACTGACACTGACCGCCGACAAGAAAGAAAAACTGCAGGACCTCGTGCCCGATGCGGAGATCGCGGAGTGGCACGGTCCCCGGTACAACCTGGCTCCCAGCCAGAAAGCGCCGGTGATCAAGGGGGAGACCGGGCATCGCATCGACTGGCTGCAGTGGGGCCTGGTTCCGCACTGGCCCAAGTTCGACAGTTACGCGACCGAAATTGCCATTTTCCTAAGGAAGTCGGTCACCGCCCCCTCGGAGTC
>JAUIHQ010000141.1 GCA_030432155.1 bacterium
CATTCTCATCAACCTCGTGGTCGACCTTCTGTATGGGCTGGTCAACCCCCGGATCCGTTACGGATGACCGATACGGCCAACAGGATAGACAGGCTCCCCCGCCGCCGATCGGCGTTTCTCCGGAAGCTTCTTCACAACCGGCTTTCGATGTTTGCGATGACGATGCTGGCGGTGTTTCTCATTTGCGCGCTTTTCGCACCCTGGATCTCTCCGCACGATCCGTATGCAATCAGCGGTGAATCGATGCTGGCTGCGCCGGGACTTCAACACTGGTTCGGCGCAGACCAGTTGGGGCGCGATCTTCTGAGCCGGATCATGTACGGCGCCCGCATATCATTTCTCGTTGGCGTCGTTTCGGTGGGAATCGCGCTAACCGCCGGAACGATTCTCGGCATGCTGGCCGGTTATTTCGGCGGATGGGCGGATGCGGTGATTTCGCGGATCGTCGATGTCCTGTTCTCCATTCCCGATATTCTGTTCGCCCTCGCCATCATGGCGATTCTCGGCCCGACGACAACCAACGTGATGATCGCGATCGGGATCGTGTACACCCCGATCTTTGCACGAATTGCCCGGGGCGCAGTGTTGAATGCCAGGAGCGCCCTGTATATCGAGGCCGCGAGGTCGATGGGGGTGGGGCACACGTCGATCCTGATGCGGCATGTTCTGCCCGACATCCTGGCTCCGCTCACCGTGCAGACCACCCTGTCCTTCGCCTTCGCGATCCTCGCCGAGGCCGCGCTGAGTTTTCTCGGTCTGGGCGTCGAGCCCGACACGCCCTCGTGGGGGGTCATGCTGAACCAGGGCAAGGACTTGATGGAGCAGGCATGGTGGGTTGCGGTGTTTCCCGGGATCGCCATCACCCTCGCCGTCTTCAGTTTCAATGCCCTCGGCGACGGCCTCCGTGATGCTCTGGATCCGAAGGTGGTGCAGGATGGATAGGCAAAACCCCATGTCCAATATCCGCAATAAGGGTAGACCGGAGGGGGAACTTCCCGGTTGCCCTGAGGCGGTTGATAAAGCCCGCGAATCATCCGCACAACCCCTTCTCGATATCCGTGATCTGACCGTTTCCTTTCGCCGGGACGGGGCATGGCGTTCCGCGGTGAACGGAGTATCCTTCACCATCGGCAAGGGGCAGATCATGGGCCTGGTCGGGGAGTCGGGTTGCGGCAAAAGTCTGACCTCGCAAGCCGTCATGGGTCTGGTCGGCCGCAAGCGGCATGAACGTGTCGGGGGGAAGGTTCTCTTCCGGGGGGAGGACCTTGTTCCGAAGTCGGAGGCGGAGATGCGGGAGCTCCGCGGTTCCCGCATCGCCCTGATCTCACAGGATCCGATGACGTCGCTCAATCCGGTCTTCACCGTGGGCAACCAGGTGGCCGAGGTTCCCCGCCTGCATGATCGGGCGTCCCGACGCGATGCATGGAACACCGCGGTGGACATGCTGGATCGCGTGGGGATTCCCGATGCGTCCGACCGGGCCCGGCAGTTTCCCCACCAGTTCAGCGGCGGCATGCGGCAACGCGGGGTGATCGCGATGGGCCTGGCCGGGGAACCGGAACTGTTGATCGCCGATGAACCGACCACCGCCCTTGATGTCACGATTCAGGCCCAGATTCTCGAACTGTTGCGGGAGCTGCGGGACCGCACCGGCTGCGGGATTCTGTTCATCACTCACGACCTCGGCGTTGTCGCCGAGTTATGCGATGCGGTAACCGTGATGTACGCGGGGCGGGTTGTGGAAACCGCCCCGGTGAGGGAGTTGTTCCGTCGCCCGACGCATCCCTATACCGAAAGCCTGCTGGCATCCGTTCCCACGCCGGAGCGGGATGATGAGCTCACGCCGATTCCCGGACAACCGCCGGACCTTGATCATCTCGATCCGCAGGGATGCCCGTTCCGCGACCGGTGTCCGTTGGCCACGGATCGATGCGCCTCCGCGATGCCGCCGCTGGAAGGCGCGGGAGATCATGAGGTCGCCTGCTGGCATCGGGAGGTCGGGTCATGAGCAGCGGCGTTCTTGTCCGGGTGACGAACATCAGCAAGGAATTTGGTGTCGGTTCCGGGTGGGGTGGCGACAAAGCGGTTGTCCGGGCCGTCGATGATGTTTCCTTCGACATCCGCGAAGGCGAGACTCTCGGCATTGTGGGGGAATCCGGGTGCGGTAAATCCACCCTCGCGCGGCTGGTCCTGCGGTTGATCGAACCGACGGCCGGAACGGTGGAGTTTGCCGGGGAAGACCTGACTTCCATGCGCGGATCGGTACTCAAACAAAAGAGATCCTCGTTCCAGATGGTCTTTCAGGATCCCTATGCCTCCCTGAACCCCCGTATGCGCATCCGGCGGATTCTTGAAGAACCCTTGCGGGCCCAGTCGGTACCCCGGGACGAGTGGTCAACACGGATCGCCGCGGTCATGGAGCAGGTCGGAATTCCCGAAACCTTTCTCGACCGGTATGCCCATGAACTGTCCGGAGGCCAGCGCCAGCGGATCGGCATCGCACGGGCGCTGGTGCTGCGGCCATCATTCCTGATCGGGGATGAACCGGTGGCCGCGCTGGATGTTTCCATCCAGGCCCAGGTACTCAACGTGATGCGTCGCCTTCAGCAGGAACAGAACCTGACCTGCATGTTCATTGCTCACGACCTGAGTGTCGTGAAATACATCAGCGACCGGATCGGTGTCATGTATCTGGGCCAGCTTGTTGAGCTGTCGCCCGGGGATGACCTGTACCGCCGGCCCCTTCACCCCTACACCCGCCTCCTGATGAGCGCGATCCCGTTGCCCGACCCCGCGCGCCGTAAAGGGGAGCTGCCGGTTACCGGTGAGTTGCCCAGTCCGATCCATCGGCCCCGGGGCTGTCCCTTCCATACCCGCTGTCCGCTGGCGAATGATGTATGCCGGGAGGACCGGCCCGCGTTGCGTGAAATCAAACCCGGCCGCCTCTCTGCCTGCCACTTCGCCAAACAACTTCTTTGACTGGCAGCGGGCCGTACCGGTTCCTGACCATGGACCACCATCGGGGTTTCCCCGATAACACCCACATGGTTCCCCTGATTCCGCTGGTTAGGGTTTTGTTTAGACTGTCTTGATAAACCCTATCACCGGGATGGTTAAGCCGCTGTGTGGCGGCTTCGCGGATCCGGGTGATCAACCAAGAGGAGTAGCGATGAAACGGAAGGCGATCATAGCAGCGATATGTGCGGCAGCCACGATGGCTTACGCGGGGGACTTCATCCGTCCGGTCAGCAATCCGGTGCTGGTGGATTCACCCGATGTCCAAACCCTGGTTCACCCGGTCTTTATTCACCAGGCGCATCCGGATGTGCTGCAGACCACGATCGGTGATGTCCCGGCCGGCGGCGATTTCCAGGTGTACGCGGTTCAACTCGAAGTTGCGTTCAATGATTCGCTCTCCCTGATCGCAGTCAAGGATGGCTACATCGACTTCAATCCCGACGAGACCCTCAGCACCGAGAGCGGCTGGGCGGATCTTTCTGCCGGTTTGAAGTATGTATTCATGCGCGACGAAGACATGGTCGCCAGCGTCAAGGCCGTGCTGGAAATTCCCACCGGTGACGACGAAGTGTGGCAGGGCAATGGCGACGGCGCGATCGATCCTGCGGTCTCCATCGCCAAGAAGTCCGGCAAGTGGCAGTTCAACGGCACGATCGGCGGCGTGATTGCGCTGAACGATGAGCGTAGCTCGATGATCTACGACAGTTGGCACGTCAGCTACGAGGCGGCGCCGAACTTCTACCCGCTGGTGGAACTGAACCACATGCGTGTGGTGGATCCCGGTGACGGCGGCGCCCGTTTCGATGTTCATGCCGCCGGCGGCGTACCTTCGATTGCCGAGTTTGAAGGCGGCGATCTCGTCAACTTCGGCGCCTCCAATGCCGACGAGAATGAAGATTTCGTGTCCCTCGCGATCGGCGCCCGCTACCGGACCTGCGAAGCCGCCGATATCGGTGTAACCTATGAATTCCCGCTGACCGACGAAGAAGCCAGCCTCATGGACTACCGGATCACGGTGGACCTGGTCTGGCGTCTGTAAGATATCCTTCCAACAGCAGGAAAACGCATGCGCGGCGGATCAAACCGCCGCGTATGTTTTTATGGTGATTGCTCCACGAAGATCAGATCGTCTACCGGGTAGCCAAGCCCACGCGCGTTGGCGATCAGGTCCCGAAGAGTGGATTCATCCATCTCGGGTGTTCGGGAGAGAATCCACAGATAGTCGCGGTTCGGTCCGCTGACCATCGAGTAGCTGTATCCCTCCCGGTCCAGCTCGACGACGATATAACCGCCATAGAATGGGCCGAAAAAGGAGACTTTGAGGTGTCCGGTCGTTGCGTCGTCAACGAAATACGCCTTCCCGCGAGCTTCCCGCCATTCTCCGGTTTCCGTGTCATACCCGCGGTTGATGACATCCACACCTCCGTCGTCCCGCAACCGGTACTCCGCCGTGACCTGGTTGAGCCCCCGCTCGAATGGATGATCGAGCCGGGCGATCTCGTGCCAGGTTCCGAGATAACGATCCAGGTCGAAACCGGAAACCGGCTGTACGCCCTTCGGCGGACTGACACAGCCGGTGAGTAGTATCAGAAAGACCAGCGGAGCGGTGATTTTCATAGCCGCTATTCTACACCCGATTGTCCATCCTGCAATGGCACGCCCGCGCCCCCGGTTCTACGCCGGTGTATCGTCGGCTATTCCCCGACGATCTCTTCGAGGACGTTGTCGAGGGTGACGAAGCCAATGATCTCGTATTTCTCGCCGGTGACGAGGACGATCGGCTGTCGGGTCACCCGCATGCGGGGCAGGATATGGTCGACCGGGGTGTCGGCGGATACGAGCTGGGGCGGCCGCATGTAATCGCGGGCGGTTTTTCCGCCCGGATTTTCATCGGCAAGAATATCGAAGATGTACACGATCCCGACGAAGGTTTTCCGGTCGCGGTCGAACACCGGAAACTGGTTGGCGGCCCGGGCCCGGGCCAGCATGCGGATATCATCCGCCGAGGTGTCATGATGGATATACACCATCTTGCTTCGCTCCTCCATGATCTCGCGGCAGGTCATGGTTCGCAGGTCGAACACCCCGGTGATCATCCGGACTTCCTCGTTCGAAAGGGAGCCGCTCCTCTGTCCTTCACGAACCAGGTGCATGACCTCTTCCCGCGTGACCACCGGCTGGCCGGTGGGGCTGTCGGTTCGCAGGAACGGGGTGAGAATGCGGACCAGGCCCATCATCATGGAACTGAGCGGATAGAGAATGCGGCCGAACAGGCGGAGGGTGCCGGCAAACGGCAGGCAGCGGCGGGTGGGAAAGCCGCGGAACCAGGCCTTGGGGATGTATTCACAGAATACGAGGATGATCACGGTTACCCCGATGCTGGCGATCCATGACCCGTTGGATCCGAACCAGCGAACCCCGATGCTGACCGCGAGGATCGACAGCACGGTATTGACGATGTTGTTCCCCACCAGGGTGGTACCAAGCAGGTAGTCCGGCTGGTGGAGGAAAAACTGCAGCGTGTCGGCGCCGTGCACCCGGTGCCGCACGAGGTGGCGCAGGCGAAGCCGGTTGATCGAAATCATCCCGGTCTCGATGCCGGAGAAGAATCCCGAGCCGAGGAAGCAGGCGATAAGAATGATGAACTCAAGCGCGCTCATGACACGGAGGTCTCCGGCGGGCGTTCCTCTTCGACCGGTGCGATCATCCGTTCGATCATGGCGAGGGTCACCCGAAGGCGTACGGTCTGCAGCACGGTGACCTTCACCCCCTGGGCTTCCACGACATCGTCCTTCTCCGGCAGGTGGCCGACATGGGCGGCGATCCAGCCGGCCAGCCGGTCCACATCCTCCGCCTCAAGGTCGAGATCGAGCTTCCGGTTCAGTTCTTCAAGGCTGAAGTTCGCATCCACCAGCCACCGGTTCGGACCGGCGGGCTGGAACAGGGGCCGCGGCTTGTTCAGCTCCTGGTAGATCTCTCCGGTGATCTCCTCGAGGATGTCTCCGCGGGTAATGACGCCGGCGGTTCCGCCGTATTCGTCCACCACCACCGATATCCGGCGGTGATCATTCTGGAACTGGGTCAGCAGCCGGTTAAGGGGTGAGCTTTCCGGGACGAAATACGGGGCCACGGTGTTGCCGCGAAGGTTGTGATCGGGGTCGAGCAGGAAGGCTCTCACATCGAGGAAGCCTTCCACCTCGTCGAGAGTGTCGCGGTACAGCAGCAGGTAATTACGGCGTGATGTACGGGCAATAGCCAGCGGATCCTCGTCTTCGTCGTTGAGGTCGATGCCGATGATATCGACCCGGGGGGTCATGACATCACTGGCGGTGAGATCCTCGAGCTGGATGATGGCCTTCAGCATCGCCAGCTCATCCGCATTGATCACACCCTCCTCGCCGCTGATATCGAGTACCGTTTCCAACTCCTCTTCACTCAAGGTCCGTCCATGAGGCCGGATCAGCGGTTCGAGCGCCCGGGTGATGCGTTCAAGCACGAACCGGATGGGCCGGAACGCCTTTCCGATCCACTGGAAAAGCGGGGCATAGGCCACGCTGAGCGGTTCGGCAAAGTGCAGGCCCACCCGTTTGGGCATGACCTCGCCGAACAGGATGAGCAGAAGTGTGACGATGGGGATGGCCACCAGCTCGCCGTGTCCGCGGAACAGCCGCTCGGCAACTGCAAACCCCACGGCGGCCACCGCCACATTGACCACGGTGTTACCGATCAGGATGGTGGAAAGCAGTCCCTTCGGGTCGGCCAGCATCCGGTGAATCCGGTCGCCGGCCGCGGGGTGCCGCTGACTGATTTTACGGAGCTGGAGGGGATTCAGGGAGAAAAAGATGGTTTCCGAGCTGGAAAACAACCCGGACAGCACGAGGAGAAGCCCCAATGTGAGGAATTCGGCTATCATTGTTGTTTTCGTTGCATATAGCGTGTCCGTACGACCGCGATACCCTACCCGCCATCTTTCCGGGCCGCAAGGAGACAAATCGCAAACCGACCGGCGGATTCATAGATTTCCCGCGCCTTTCCTTGTCCCGCGCCGGGCGGTTGATTACAGTGCGGGAGACGCATGAAACCGAACCGGATGCAATCACTGTTCCGCCTGCCCGTGCTGGCCCTCGCCGCACTGGCCCTGACCTGCGCGTCCTGTTCACGCGCCCCGGGCGAGCGGGAGTTCGAGAAGGGCATCCACGAGCTGAACCGCGGCAATTATGTCCGGGCCCGGAGCCTGTTTGAAAAATCGATCGAGCGTCGCCCGGGCCATGAGCTCAACGCTCGGGCCTACAATTATGCCGGGGTCGCCTCGTGGCGTCTGGGGCAATTTGCCGATGCCATGAGCGCGTTCGAAGACAGCCGCCGGCTGAATCCGATGCTGTTTGAGCCGGTCTACAACATGGGGGTGCTCTCCAGTGAGCGTGGCGATATGCGGATGGCGGTTCGATACCTGAACGAAGCCGCGGCGATGAACCGCGATGACACGCGGGCGCTCGAGTACCTGGGGCATTCCTACATGCGGCGGGGCCAGTGGTCCCTCGCCCGCAATTCCCTGTATGCAGCGCTGGACCGCCGTCCCGGAGCCCCGGCCATTCATACCGCGCTGGCCGAGGTGGAGTTGTCCTCCGGTGAGACCGAGCGGGCGATCGAGGCCCTGATGCATGCGCTGGATTCCGATCCCCGCTATGCTCCCGCGCTGTTCAACCTCGGGGTGGTCTATGAATCCCACTACCGGAATGCCGCCGAGGCTGAAGCCTATTTCAAGAAATACCTGGCCATTGCAAAGAACGAGACCTACGAAGCGTATGCCGATCAGGCGCTGGACCGGCTGGAACAGGGTCTCGAACCGCCGCCGGCCGAGGGAACCCTGATGATGGAGGGTGACGTGGTGCGGATTGGGGAAACAACCACCGCGGTGACCATTGAGCAGGAAGACAATTCCTCCCCGAACGCGCGCCGTACAACCCTGGATGCGCCGGCGGCATCCGAAGACCCCTACGACCGCAGTATGCGGGAGGCCGCGGCCGCGGCGGAGCAGGGCCGGATGCAGCAGGCGCTGGCGCTGTATGGGAGGGCGGCGGATATTGCCGACGGCGACCGCCGGTCCGACCTGCAGGAACGGGCGCTCCAGGAAGCTGCCGCCACCTGTTTTGAATTGCCGGAAGCGCACGTGCGTCTCGCTGCCTACCTGTTTGACCGCGGGCGTTTTGAGCCGGCGGCCCGCTCGTACAAGAAGGCCTTGGCGATCGACGGCAAGCACCCCGGGGCGCTCCTCGGGTTTGCCCGGACCGCCGTCCAGCAGCGTGAGTATGATGCCGCGCTGGTGACGTTGAAGACGCTGGTACAGGAGCATCCGGAGAATGCCGACGGTACATGGGAGCTGGCGCTGTTGTATGACCGGAACCTGGACCTGCCCGAAGTCGCCGCCCGGACCTACCGCCGGTTTGCCGAGACGTTCCCCTCGGACAGCCGGGTGGATGCCGGCCTGGACCGGGCGGAAACGCTGGCTCCCGCCCCCCGCCGAACGGAAACGGTATCGCCCGCGTCCGAGGAACGTACGACCGTGACCGCATCCGGCGAGGAGCTTGCCTACAAGAAGCCGGTTCAGCGGAACACCTCGTCAGCCATCCAGGCATTCAATCGCGCCTCTGAATACCAGCGTCGGCGGGAGTGGGACCGGGCCATCTTCTTTTATCTGCGGTCGCTGGAAAATGATGACCGGATCAGCAGCACCTTCTACAACCTCGGGATCTGTTACGCCATGGCCGGCGATACCGCGCGGGCCATGGCCGCCTACCGCGGTGCGCTGGAGCTTCAGCCGGACATGGTGAATGCCCGCTACAACCTGGCCCTGCTTCACCAGGAGGAAGGCGAGATGGATGATGCGGTGCGGCTGATGCAGGCGATCATCCGCGATGAGCCGGACTATGCCAAGGCTCACTATGCGCTGGGCGTGCTCTACTCCCGCGATGCCTCGACCTATGGCCTGGCCCGGCGTCACTACCAGCGCTTCCTTGCCCTGGCCCCCACCGACCGCTCGGCCGCGGTGGTTCGCCAGTGGCTGGCCAATCATTGATGAAGATCGTTCGTGAACCGCGGGAGATGCAGGACCTGGCCGAAACGCTCCGGCTGGAAGGTCGGCGCCTTGCACTGGTTCCAACCATGGGCTACCTGCATGAGGGACATCTGTCGCTCTGCCGTCGGGCGAAAACGCTTGGCGATGTCGTCATCGTCAGCCTGTTTGTGAATCCCACGCAATTCGGCCCGGGCGAGGATCTCGACCGGTACCCGCGGGATTTCGAGAGGGATGCGGAGATG
>JAUIHQ010000142.1 GCA_030432155.1 bacterium
CCATCCCGGAATGTGAACATCATCCACAAAAATCTGGGGTACGAAATCGACCGTCTTCCCGCACCGCTCATACATCCGCCGGGTGTTTGCGGAATCGACAAACGCATCCGCCTCCTCATCCCATTTAACCTCCCGGGCCTCGAATGGAATGTTCCGGCTGTTCAGATAGTCCATGGCCTTGTGGCAGAGACCGCAGATATCGGCGAAAAAGACTTCTATTCGTGGTGTGTCAGACATGATGCCTCCTTGCCCGTAACCTACGGGTCTGCATGGGGTATCGCAACCTTCCGATGGGCGGATACCGGGGCCGGACCCTGAAAATCACCATAAAACTTGAATTTTGCCCACCATATATTCTATTATCCGAAAAACCGGATATATGAGCGCGTCCACACTTGATATTTTTCGGGCTTTGGCGGATGAAGTTCGCCTTCGGGTGCTTCACGCCCTGTTTACGGCGGAGTTGTCAGTTGCAGAACTCGTTCAGGTTCTGGAGCTTCCGCAATCAACCGTCAGCCGTCACCTCAAACCTCTGCGAGATGCGGGGTTGGTGGAAACGCGGCGCGAGGGCACGTCGGTCTACTATCGTCGGGGGGGCGTGCTGGATGATCCGGTGATGACCGGCATGCTGGAGGGTCGTCTGAAAGCATTGCCGACAGCGATCGATGATCAGGCGGGCATCCGCAGGGTTCTCGAGCTGAGGAAAAAACGGAGCCATGACTTTTTCGAGCGTATTGCCGGACGTTACGGGTCGTTGACCCAGCCCGGAGGGGGGTGGTCGGCTCTCGCGGCGGGTCTTGCCGCCGGATTTGCCGGCAGGACGGTGGCGGATATCGGGGCCGGGGAAGGTCAGTTGACGCTGATCCTGGCCCGGTTCGCCCGGGAAGTCATCGCGGTGGACCAGTCTGCAGCGATGCTTCGTGAAGTTCGGGGCATGGCCGAGACCGCGGGTGTCGGCCCGAGGGTGCGAACGGCAGAGGGGGATCTGGAAGAGCTTCCTCTGGAAGACGGATCCGTGGATGCAGTGTTCCTGAGCCAGGCATTGCATCATGGATCCCAACCGCCCCGGGCCATTCAGGAGTGCGGAAGGATTCTGCGCGACGGGGGACAGTTGATTATTCTCGACCTCGTAAAGCACGAGCAGGAATGGGTACGCGAGGAATGGGCGGATCAATGGCTGGGGTTCGATGAACATGAATTGTCGGGCTGGTTCGATCTCGCGGGAATGGAAACGATCTGCATGGAGCGGCTTCCCGGGGCCACACCGGAACTTGGGGTGCTTCTTGCGGTGGGACGGAAACAGTCATAACGAAATCAACAACAAGGCCGCTTTGATGCGGTGCATCACGTAGAACGAAAAGGGAGAACAACACAACCATGGCACAGACAAAGAAAAAGAAAGCCGAGATCGAAATCACGGACTCGTACGTGGTCCGCGATATGGGACTGGCCGAATACGGCCGGAAGGAAATCGAACTTGCGGAGAAGGAAATGCCCGGCCTGATGGCCATCCGTGAAACCTACGGACCGAAGAAACCGCTGCGCGGCGCTCGGATTGCCGGATCGCTGCACATGACGATTCAGACCGCGGTGCTGATCGAGACCCTGCAGGCACTCGGCGCCAAGGTCCGCTGGGCGAGCTGCAACATCTTCTCCACCCAGGATCACGCCGCGGCCGCCATTGCCGCCAAGGGAACCGAAGTCTTCGCCTACAAGGGCGAAACCCTCGAGGAATACTGGGAATTCACCGACAAGATTCTTGATTGGGGCGACGGCAAGGGCCCGAATATGATTCTCGATGACGGCGGCGACGCGACCCTCTTCGTCCATCTCGGATACAAGGCGGAGAACAATGCAAAGGTTCTCGACCGCAAACCCGGCAGCACCGAGGAGAAAGTTCTTCTCGCCCAGGTCAAGAAAGCGATGAAGAAGGATCCGGGCCGGTTCCACCGCCTGGCCAAGGAAATCCGCGGCGTCAGCGAGGAAACCACCACCGGTGTCCACCGTCTCTACCAGATGATGGAGCGCGAAGAACTGCTGTTCCCCGCCTTCAACGTCAATGACTCGGTAACCAAGTCGAAGTTCGACAACGTCTACGGCTGCCGCCACTCGCTGATCGATGCCATCAACCGCGCGACCGATGTCATGATGTCGGGCAAAGTCGCGGTGGTCGCAGGCTTCGGCGATGTCGGCAAAGGTTCGGCCCAGTCCCTGCTCGGCCAGAAGGCCCGGGTCATCATCACCGAGATCGATCCCATCTGCGCCCTTCAGGCCGCGATGGAAGGGTACGAGGTCATGCCGATGGATGAAGCCTGCAAGATCGGCGACATCTTCGTGACCACCACCGGTTGCTGCGATGTGATCACCGAAAAGCACATGCGCCAGATGAAGGACGGCGCGATCGTCTGCAACATCGGTCACTTCGACAGTGAAATCCAGGTGGAGAAGATCCAGAAGTACAAGTGGGAAGAAATCAAACCCCAGGTTCACAAGATCACCTTCCCCAAGGGCAACAGCATCCTGCTGCTCGCAGAGGGACGGCTGGTGAATCTCGGCTGCGCCACCGGCCATCCGAGCTTCGTGATGTCCAACAGCTTCTCCAACCAGGTTCTGGCCCAGATCGAACTGTATAGCCGATCCGCCGAATACCCGGTGGGGGTTTATGTGCTCCCGAAGACGCTGGATGAGCAGGTTGCACGCTTCCATCTCGAGAAGATCGGTGTGCAGCTCGATACGCTGTCCCGCAAACAGGCCAAGTATCTCGGCATCAAGGTGGACGGGCCCTACAAGCCCGAACATTACCGCTATTGATTCGACAACCTTTGGATCCATGGAAGGCCGGCCCGGAAGTTCCGGGCCGGCTTTTTATTTGTAACATCTTGATTGACACCGAACTCTGCATTCGTATACTAGTTTGCGCATGCCCAAGACGTCTTCATCTGATGCATCGAATGAATTCCTGTATCTCCAGGTAGCGGAACAGTTGGAGAAGGATATTCGCTCCGGAACCCTGCCGCTGGGTTCGCGCCTTCCTTCACTGGATAAACTTGCCAAGTCGTATAACATGAACCGGTTGACGGTTTTCCGGGCCATGACCCGCTTGAAGCGGGATGGTCTGGTCTACGCGATTCCGGGGCAGGGTACCTATGTTGCCGACGTACTTCCCGACAACAGCGGCGAAACCAACGGCCGTAAACGCAATGTTACCATTGGTCTGGTATCCGAGGTGATGATTGAAGGGAGTGTGGGCGCCTACCATGCCGATATCATCAGCGGTATGCAGCGCACCGTCGCCAAAGCCTCGATGCACCTTACGTTGATTCCCGCCGCTCAGATCCAGCGGGAACAGGATATGACCGAGCTTTTGAACGGGACGGTGGATGGATTCATCTTTGTCGGGCCTTTCCCGCCGCGGGTACTGGACCGGATTTTGAGATACAACCCTCCGGTGGTGCTTTGCGATTACGTGTATGATGGTCAGCCCATCGACAGTGTCTGTGTCGATAACCGGCATGGGGGTGAATGTATCGCCCGTCATATTATCGGTCTCGGGCACCGTAGGATTTCCGTGATTTGCGGGGATGAATCCCAGCCTGCGGAAATTCAGCGGATGGAAGGCATCCGGAGCGTGATCCGTTCGGAGGGGGGAGGGGACGCGGTCCTGCATGAAGTCCCCGGGGATTTCACCCGTGAGAGCGGGGCCGAAGGTATCCGCACCGTGCTGAAGGATTATCCAGACACCACCGCCGTCATCTGCATGAACGACGACACCGCAGCCGGGGCGCTGCAGGTCATTCACGCGGAAACGGAACTGGATGTACCCGGTGATTTATCCATTACCGGTTTCGATAACATCAACATCGCCTATTCTACCCATCCTCCGTTGACGACGATGCATATTGATCGGCATGGCATGGGACGCATGGCGGTGCAGCGCCTGATCGAGCGGCTTGAACATCCGGATACCGCACCGGCGACCATCATGATTCAAACCTCCCTGGTGGAGCGGGGCTCCACCGCCACGCCCTCGCCGGCTCCCTCCGCGGTCACCACCGCGTAACGAAGTAGCCTTTGCGGGCTTCGCCGACGTCCAGCACCATGACATTGCCGCCGGCAAACAGGGCGGGCGTTGCGTTGTCGCCGTTGTGCCTATAGCGAATCCCCGATGGTCCGCCCTGGGCATCAACGTCAGCCTGGGCAATGTAGACGGTGTCGGTCTTGCTGTATCCGCGTGACTCAAACCATGAACGATCATCGTATCCGCGATCGATGGGCGGTGTTTCGTCGTGGTATTGAAATTCCGACCCGTAGTTATCGATAAAAATCCAGGATCCCCATGAAAAGTTTTCCCGCCCGTCGGCCAGTAGCAGAGCGGATGAAGGGGTATGGAAGCTCGACAGGCGCTTGGGCGGCAGTTTTACCTTTTGTCCGTTGACCGTTTCATAGTTGATCCAGTTCCACGCATTCCGGTTGCCGGTGTAGTTCACCGGATTCTGTTCCGTCACGTAGGAAAGGGATCGGTTGCGCGAAGGGCAGGTCCAGGAAAGGCTGTTGTTCTCCCCGGTCTCACGACTGATGCCGAAATCCTGATGATCGATGTCAATTTTGTCGAGCTGCGGCATATCGCCATCGTTTTCCTGGGCGTACAGGAAAACAATTTCGCCGATGTTCTTCAGGTTGGACATGCAGGTTGTCGTCTTGGCCCGGTCCATACCTCGGTTCACCGCGGGGATCACCAGGGATGCGAGGATCGCGATGATGGCGATTACCACCAACAGCTCGATCAGCGTGAACGCTGCTCTCGCTTGCCTTCGCTCTTGCCGCGCTGATCGGGCGAGCTTCGGCTGGCAGGCCAACAGCTCGATCAGCGTGAACGCTGCTCTCGCCTGCCTTCGCTCATGCCGCGCTGAGCGGGCGAGTGGTGGCAGGTTCGTCAAGTGGGATATCGTGTCGCAGTTGATCATGGTGCGGATTCCCTGGAGGTTTGAAATCGAATGTCGTCCAAAAACACGGTTGAACCGGCGGGAACGGAGACGGCGAGGAGGGTGCCGATGTTGGTGGCTACGGACGGCAACGGTATGTCGAACCTGGTGTAGCCGGACGACAACCCGGACATGTTCCGTTGCAGGAAGGCGCCGTCTCCATCGAACACCGGGTGGCCGATTTTGACCCAGATGTTCGGCGCATCGCCTTTGGCCCAGAACTCGATTCGGCCATACCCGGACCCATCAACCGCCCGGCGTCCGTCTCCGTGATCGCTTGTCCCGCGGAACAGGTAGAGCGTACCTCCGTTAGCGCCACCTTCGATCTTCAGGGCATGACGCCCGGTGCGGGGGGAAGATTCATCATCAAACGAGACGCTCAGGGATTTGTCGGCCCCGTAGCCGTCGCCGGCAAAACTGTCCCCGTAAATCACCGGCGGGCAGGGGCCGGGGTCGGTCGTGAAGGTACATGTCATCGGTTCCGTCGGCGCCATACCGGTCGCGGCGCGAACCGACGTGGGGACAGTCACGGTATAAACACTGTCTTCCGCGAGGGCGCCGGTGAAACCGAAGGACGCATGAATTCCCTGTTCGAGGCCGAGGAACGCAAGGGCCGGGGCATCCGGTCCCTCGATGCGGACCGCCCGCAATGTTTCCGGATTCATGCGGGCATTGAAGGTGAGCTCAATGCCTTTCTCGAGGGTGGAGACCCGCGTCGCGCCATCTGCCGGAAGGCTTTGCGTGATCGCGAGCGGGGGTTGGGGTTCGGTTTTCCAGAACGCATCCCAAGACAGCGACGGGATGGACAGGCGATAGGCCGCCGCCGGCTCCAGCGCCCCATCAATCCGAAAGGTCATGACCTCGGCGGTGAGGCTCCGCTCCCGGATCAATCCCTGCACACCGGGCCCGCTAAGGATCACATCCGGTGGTTCATCGACGGGAGCGGTAAAAGCCACATGGATTCGTTCAAGAAAACGGGGCGCCTCCTGCTCACCGTCGGCGGGCAGGCTGCCCGCAACCCCGAATGCATCGTCAGCAGGAAGGAGCCGTGAGGCGGACGTTACGGACGCCGGCTTGAGGAGTAGCCGTCCGAGGATCTCGCCTTTCCGGAAGACCGAGGCAAGGCGGAGGTAGGGGCCTGGATTGTAGACGGCATACGTTATGCCCTTTTCGGGGTGTTCATAGACCGCCCCGGTTGCGGGTACGGTGTGATAGTCCCACCGTCTCCGGCCGAGCGATGCCTGGCCGTGGGCCATGTAATAGCTGATGCCGGCGACATCGTCGTTGTGGGCCACCGGATCGTTTGCCTCCCACAGGGTATCCAGTTGCCGGATCGCCCAGGCGGGATCGCTCAGGCCGGCGAAGCCGAGTACCACGTTGCCCAATGCTGCGCCCATCGATGCGATGGTATCGCTTCCTTCCTTCGCTTTCCGCTCCGCGAGGGTGCGGTGCAGTTCATTCCGCCCCCAATCCGGATCCTCCACGAGGTAATCGAGATGAGGGGCGATCGGAAGCCACTGGATGCCGTGGATCCATCCCGGGTCGCCGCTGAAATACGTCGCATAGGCCATCCCGCTGTTGAAGAGGATGCCCACCATGGAGTCCGTGTATGCATCGGGAAAGTTTTCCTCCCACCGGTCGAACCAGTACTCCATGACCGCCTGCGCTTCCATGGCATAGCCAAGCGCTCCGGCCGCGGTCATGTCCTGGTGACCGAGGGCTTGACCAAGCAGAAACAGTCCGGCCCACGATTGCATGGCCTCGGACGTGGATTCCTGGTTGTTGCCTCCGGGCGAGGACATGCCGCCGGCGTAGGAGTGACCCGCCCAGATGTCGAGCGTGCGGAAAAAGGGAAACGCCGGATCATTCCGCTCCCAGGATGCATATTGACGGGCCACCATGTCCGCGAATGCACCGTACCCGTCGAGGAAGGTCGGCTGCGCGGCCCCGAGAATCGCCGAGGCCAGGGTGAAATACCCGTAGTGAAAATGATTGTCGGTGAACTGGTAGCTCCAGTAGCTCTCATTGAAACCGATCAGGGCTTTCCAGTTCGGATACCGGGCAAAGAAATGTTCCTCTTCACCCGGGGTGTAGGTGAACCAGTCGGTGAGAGCGCCGTACAGGTAGTCGCGTATCGCCGGGTAGGCCGGATGATCCAGCTCGCGGGCAAATCCGAGGTACTGAGCTGCGACCTGGAGGCTTTTGCCGCCCCAGTAGGTGTCGCCGCCGTAGCTGTCCCTTTCGGCAAAGGCATCGATATAGCCGTTCATGCGGGACCGGTCGAAGGCGGGATCGCCCGGGGCCGGAAACAGGGGGAGAAAACCGCGGAACGGGAAGTCGATGGTATACGATGTTCCCCGTGCGGTCTTCATGCGTCCCCGCGGCGTGGCATACTCCGGGCCGTCAGGCTTGAACGACTGTTCGGTCCGGCGCAGATGATGGGGGAGCCATCCCTGGAAGATCTCACGATTGCGGCCGCGCATGGCCTCGGTGTCGATGGTCCACGTCGTCCTTACCCGGGCTTGCTCGGGTTCGTAGGTCCACGTCATGCGTGTATCCCGGGGAACGGCATAGGCGGTGGGGTGGATTCGGACCATGTCGGATGCCGAGGGCAGGGCACTGAGCGCGACAACCGAACGTCCCCCATCCGGTAGGTTCAATATCAGGGCTGTGTCCTCCCGGATCATGCCGGTGTTCGGCGGAACATGAAGGCCGAAGACGCGTCCGCCCTGGGTAATCACCAGGTGGTCGCCGCGATGCGGAAATGAAACCGCCCGGCCATGGTAATCCGTAAAATCCGCATTCTCATCCAGCCGAAGTACCGGTGCAACATCATGGAGCTCGATCCATACGTAGGGCATGCCGCGGCCGATGGTGACATCCAAGAACTGCTGCTCATTCTGGGCCGCCCGCATGGTGACCGACCAGTCGCCCCAGGCAGCGGCCCGGGCATCGCGCGGCCGGAACCGGTTGCCTGCGCCTTCCGGCGGCTCAGGGCGTGTGCTCAGCACGGGATGGTCGATCATGATATGACCCCAGCCGCCGGTACTCTCATCCATCACCTCGAGCCGCGCTTCACGGCCACGGTAGGCGGACACATCCCAGGATGTCCACTTCAGGGTTTCGCTGTTCTCGCCGGTTGCTGTTTCAACCGTCTTTCCTTCCACGACGAGGTTTACGCAGGCTTCGCCGGGATGGCGGCCCCCTCCGATCAGCAGATGAAGGTAGGGCCGGTCGATCCGGAAGGGCGGGGACCGAAGGCGGCCGGTGCCCTGGTCGCCATGGTGAAAGCTGTTCGCCAATCCCCGCCCCAGGAATCCGGACACCGGAGACTGACCGCCGATCGGTCCGGTTGCCGGACCATCGCCGAAGGCATCGCCTTCCGCCCGCCAGCCCTTCGGATAGGACGTGTCATCGAAATCGGCAACCAGGGAAATCGCAGGATCGGGCAGGGGGGTGATGACGCCCTCGATCCAGATCGGTGCGTCCAATTCCATCGACCGGCCGTTGTCCTTCCATGCGACCGGATAGACAATCCGAATACCCCGGTCGGATGCGGACACGGTAAAGGGGTAGGCCCACATGTCACCCGCATAGCGGCTTCCCAGAAGGTCGGTCCACCAGTCATTGGTGGGAATCGGCCGGTTTTGGTTGGCGTCGGTGACATAGATCTCCCGGGTCAGCATCTCCTGCGGGCCGTCGCCTTCCGATAGAGGCGGCGTCGCCGCATACGATGCATCACCGACCCGGACCGGGTCCTGACCGGCCGCGATGATCGCGGCCAGCCCTGCACCGGCGAGCAGGATCCGTAGCCTACAGACCGCAGGGATCGGTTGTGTATTGAATGTCATCGAGGTAGAACGTCACCGGTGTTCCCTGGCCGCCCAACGACCAGTAGAACCCGGTTTTGATTCGGGAAAGATTCATGCCTTCGAGGGGAATACACACCGTCTGCCAATCGGTTGACAGCATCACGTTTTTGCGCTCGGCGTTTGCGCTGTCAAAGAACGGTTTCTTCGCATCGATAACGCCGAATCCGAACGACACCGATTCTCCGCCGTTCTTGCCCCGCACCTTGAAGGTCAGTGACTGTGCGCCGGTGAGATCATATCCGCCGGGCTTGTCCCCCCAATCATTGGCCGGATGCTGCCACATGCTGCTCGCGGAAGCCACTTGCTCAACGCGCCCATCGTGCATGATGGCTATCTGCTCACCGAACTCGAACGCCTCAAGGGAAAACAATACGCCGCCCGCTCCAAAGTCCTCTTTCGCCGCGGTTCGGAGGAAGCCACCTGGCTCACCGTCGCCTGCCTCGCCATGGAGTTCGTCGTCTCCCTCGGCCTCCTCTTCCTCG
>JAUIHQ010000001.1 GCA_030432155.1 bacterium
TATAATAGATGAATTGGTGAAGCGGCCGCCGTACCACTTTGTTCTCGTTTCATAGAGATTCCCGAGGGTCGGGTCCTCCAGTTCTATACGGACCGGCATGTCTCGCGGATGCCAGAACTGAAAGGCTACAAGGTCGGGATCTCCGCCATCGATGAGGCGGTCCTGTGTGTCGGGAATACCATCATGGTCAGTGTCATTGCTGTTCACCCATGCAATCACACCTTGTGTCTCCTTCGCCTCCGGTGCAACCGGATCCGGATCCACATTCACACACAGGGCCTGGGGCTCGTATACCTTGACCCCGGGCCAGCGTAACTTCCCGTTATGATGCAACAGGTACTCGTTCACCTTCATGGACCCTACGCCATCAACAGGCGTTTGCAGGCCGAAGAATCGATATTTTCGTCCTTCACCAAGCGGCACCGCACCTTCCACACTGACTACATGATGGCCATGGGGCATCAGCCGCACCGGGACAATGGCCCCGATCGAATCGGCGCCTCCCTCAATCTGAAAGTGATGCTCACGAAGATAGTCGGTAAGCGACCGGTCAAAAGCATCGCTCAACCGAGGCGGATCCATCAGATCATTCAGCGTGTAGGTTCGGGCCACAGCAACGAGAGGTACTATCGCCAGGAAGATCGCACTCGCTCGCACCAACCTCATCGCGGGGATCTCCACGATACATGGTTTTCGGGCCATGCTTCATCCCGATTTACGGAGCGAGCGGGTATACTCAGGATATCCATGGGATCGGAGCCGGCAGCAATCTCGTCCGCATTGCTGTAGCCATCGTCATCCAGATCCAGCTCGCTATCCGTCCGGCCTGACTCGGGATAGGTGGCCGATTGCAGGGGATCAAGCAAGAGCAGACGCTCCCACCCATCATCCAATCCATCCCCGTCCGAATCGACCAGAAGGGGGTCTGTTCCCTCGCGCCGTTCCTGGTCGCTGGATATCCCGTCACCATCCTCATCCTGAACCGCGGACTCGTGTATGTGCCGGTTCAACTCAACGACAATGCTCCGGGCCCGGACAGGGTCTGCCGGAAGCATGATGTACCGGCGGACACCATCGCCGAAAACTTCCGTCCGAAGATGTTGGCTGTCCTGTGCAGTCGCTGCGCCTCCGGGGACTGCCATCGACAAGAAAATCACAACCAGGCAAACCGCATCAAACATAGCCGCCCCCCGGTTCCTGGCGTGGGCTGGAATCGATCCGGGCGATCCGGCATGCACATGCCGGATTGATCATATGTAGAAAGCTGAGTTTACCCTCGAGAACCCGGACCGGGTCGGCCGCAGTGTTTCGGCTTACATGATCTTCCACCGCATCGTCACCCATTGTTCGCCGGCGATGCTCCATCGCGCGCAGCCGACGCCTTTCACTGCGCGGAATGTTCATGGTTTCATTTACCACGATTCCGGTTACGGTCTGGCGACGCGACTTCCGCATCACCCGCACCTTCTTCTCGTTTACCCGAAATCCCTCGTCCACGATGATCTCTTTGATCCATGGTATCAGCTCGGGCAAACGGGGATTGTTGGAAGAAAGAATGAGATCATCTGCATACCTGGTGTACCGGAACTTCATGCGCCTCGCGAGACCGGCCAATCGTCGGTCAAGGTTACCGGCAACAAAGTTCGAGACCGCAGGGCTGGTCACACCGCCCTGGGGCAATGAATCATCAAGCGTACAGATGTTGGCCAGGGCAATGGCGACCCGATAGGGATAACCGAACGATTCAAAGACCTTGCGCACCTGGCGATGCGTTATGGATGGAAAGAAATCCTCAAGATCGATTCGCAGGACGACTTGTCTTCCAATATGCGGCCGCGCGTTATCGGCGATCGACATCCCCTTTCGGTATGCCCGTGCGCTACGATGCGGCTTCCGATGATCGAGGATCGAACGGACCACCCACGATTGTATGCGCTTCAATCGGCCGCAGGGAGCGTGAATGGTTCGCGAGCGGCCGTCCGACTTGGGAACCTCAAAGGACCGATACAACTGTCGCCGGTTAAACAGCATGCCGTTCATGTCAGCGACGGACATGTGCAAGCGGCGGGCCAGGTGTTCGTTGTTGAAGATCACCGGAATCCGGCGGGCCCCGATCGTCCTGCTGTAACGCCCGAAGAAGTCAAGCAGGCGAAGGTCGATATCCGGATTCCGCTCCACAATCCATTTCAGATGCTTGTCATCTCGTAATGACGGAGAAGGATCCTCATCATGCATGACCGGCTCGCGACCGGCATCGAGACAGGCCCGGGCATAGGCGCACACCAGGTCCTTGATCTCCGGATCCGCGCCGGCCTGACGCTGCAACTGATTCAGTGCTTCTATGGTTTTGTACTTCTCTTGCATGACCGAAAGGGTGACGCGGCATCGGCGGCTTACCTTCTCGCCGGATAACGGCTCGCACGAGGCGGGAGTCCGGGCAAGAGGGCTTGCCCGGACGACCTTAGTGCATCAGCAGTGAACGTTGTGTGCGGCGAATCACCGCACCCCGCAATACGCGGAACTAAATCCTGCCGATGCCGCGTCAAATCATTCAAATGTTATGTTTTTCATTGCCACCAATGGTTTCGGGGATTGAACAACAAAGTCCGGGGATGGAAAGGGAACGGCGCCAACGCGGGATCCATCGACGGCAAATGATTCCGTCTTCCCACGCCACGCGATATCCAGTCGGGAAAATGTATGACCGCAGTTGGGACAATACCCCCGGCAGGGATCATTCAATGCTCGCAAAGCACTGATGGCGCGACAATGGCGGCACTGCAGATACCCTGACGCCTTACCGACCATAAGGCCGGTCGCGGCAACGGCGACCCCGGCGAGGCCAAGTCCGGCGAGAAAGGATCGTCTGGTCATACTGCTGCTCATGGAACCACCCTCGTTGCGTTTCGATAGGCAGCGGAACCATCGCCCAGCTCTTTCCACTCCTCCGGATCGGTGTAGGCCCGGTAATCGTCAAATTGACGTGGATCGGTACCATTCAGATACTCCTCAATGTCCAGCAGGCCGTCCCGGTCCGTATCGTCATAGGGATATCCGAAGTCGCGGCTTCCGAAGTGAATCCATTCCCAGGCATCATCCAGACCATCCTGATCGGCATCGGGATGAATGTTGAAGTGGATGTCTTCCAGATTATCATCCACCACGATCCGAATCGGCATTCCGGTTTGAAGTGAGAAATACCCTTCAGTAAGCGACTCGCTGTATACCCCGGCATCGAATTCCCCGACGACGTTTACCGGGATGCCGGTACATTGGTAGAGGCCGGAGGCTTCTTCACGAGCGATCCGAACCGAATCCGGTCGCCGATAGCCGATATGCATAAGGTGCTGAACATCGGATTCGGATGACTCGGAGTAATACACCCGCACGTCGTCCACCTTGCCATTCCAGCCATGCAGGTATGGATCTGCACCATCGCCGAGTATCGGGTTCAGCATGAAGCCCGGAGTCCTTTCAACGCTCCCGGCGTGAACAAGCTGCCCATTCAGGAAACAAGACAGATTGGTGCTGTTCCAGGTTACCACGATATGATGCCATGTCTCTGCATCAAGACGCCGGCCCGGCTCCGCATCACTGAACCCTCCCGGCACCATGATGCCTCCCCCTGCATTCATGCGGATGAAAAATGATTCTGGGTCCGTTCGATCAGCCTGAAACAGTTCTCGAACCCGGGACGGCTTGTCGAACGGATAGACTCGACAGGAGATGGTTCCCCTGGAGCCGAGGTCCATGGGCGGCAGGGCGATTCGACCCAACCCTTTCGTATAGCAGGCCCCGTAGCCGTCCGACCCATTCTTCGCGGCCCAGACATCAACAAACTGTGCATCGATCCTGGTCAGGCCGTAGTTGCGGGGGGTCACACCACCATGGCCACCCACATCAAGAGGAAGATGCACCGCGAGCTCCTCTTCCCATATGACGCGGGCCGCCGGAACATACTCGAGAGGTTTTGATGATGTGATGCGGCCGGATACCGTACAGGGATCCTGCAGAAGCCGGCCGGTTCCCGGAATCGGAAGGACATCTACACGGGACAATCGCTCATTGAATGTGATCCGATAGCGGCCGGCAGGCCAGGCGTCGGCCGGTGCAGCCCCGTCGTCTGCGCCGGATGTCATTCCGGCACCAAGGCTCAGCACCTCATCGTTGCCTTCCACTCGAAACCCATCGCCGGCAAGACCCGCGGACGGCAAGGCGGCTGCGTTCTCCGACTCGGGAACCTCGACATCAATCTGCCAGAGATAGGCTGCGGTAAGAACCATGTTGGTCTGAGCAACCGACATACCCAGGCCGGTCAACTGCATTTCCTGGTAGCTGGATACGGGGGCATTCCATTGGTGGGGGGGCAGACCCATGGTCAGTTCTTCTTCATCGGTAAGGCCGTCATGGTCCGAATCCGGAGAGTGACTGTCAGGTATGCGAGGATCCGTTCCATCCCTCCACTCCGCATCATTGGTCCTTCCATCTCCATCGGGATCTCCATCGGCGCCATTGCTTTCGTCCCAGGATCCGTCGTCAAAGGGATCCAGCCCATGGGCCCGTTCCCAGGCATCCGGCAAACCGTCGCCATCAGCATCGGGAAGAGAAGCGCCGGCCGGCACCACCGGGATCCGCCAACGCACACCGCGATTATCGTCTGCATGGCCCCGCGCATCGGTAATCGCCACCTGCAGCTCTTCGGCACTCGGCACAACCACAACCGCTTCCTGTCGGTTACGCTCGGACGCATGAACGGCATCAACCGCCAATACCGTGATGCCGGCCTCCACGATAAAGCTCACCGGCGGTTCCATCTCCGTACCGGGAGGCAGAGCATAGGACAGCTTGAGGAGACCTCCGGCGACCGGGCGCGGCGGTTGCCAGATCAACGGAATGGCGGCGACATCATTCGAGGCGGAGGGATCCGTGCCCAGCGCCCATTCCATGCCATGATCAAAGGTGATGCCCATCAACCCGTCTCCATCGGGGTTGTCTCGACCCCCATATACCGTCGACCCGAACCAGTAGGTCTCCCAGTCATCGGGAAGTCCATCGTTGTCGGCATCCGTAGCATCACCAAGAACATCGGCAATATGATAGGCATCTTCCGGCGATGCATGAACGAGGCCGGCGCCATCGGTGATCAGCATCCGGTAATAGAGGCGGGAGGATGGCGGGAGGGTACCGAGCTGGAGATGCCAGAGGTCGTTGTTGTTCGCCTCGGCATGGTTTACGACCGGTTCGCGGAACCATTCACCGCCTTCAACAGAGTATTCCACGCTGCCGCTGAAGCCTCGGCCGGCGGGCCAGGTTTCAGTGTTGAGCCACAACGAATCCTGCGAGCTGAGCATACCGTTGTATGGCCAGTGGTGGGTATTGCCGATCCAGTACAAGGGCAGACCCGCGCGGACACCGGCGGTAAAGGGGGTCACCTGACTCCCCACACTCACCTGGTTGGTGTGGTGATCTATGAAGCTGAGCCAGTAGTCGATGACATGTCCGCCGGGGAACGACCCGAGGTTTACATGCCACCAGTCGTTGTTGCCTCGGATACCGGCACGCGACAGCTCCCGGATCCCGACAACATCATTGATCTGTGTCTTGTAGAAGAGCAGCGCATGGGAGGCCGCATCCCGGGGCCAGGTTTCGGCATCGATCCACAGATCCTCGCCGGCATCGAGCTCGCCGTCCGGCGGCCACTGAGTGACATGGCCGGCCCACCGGATGACCGGGGGCTGGTCGGGGGCTACGGTGAAGGAATAGTCCGCCCCGCCATTGCTGTCCCACATATCACCGGTCTCGGTATGACGGAGATGGAAGAAGTACCGGACTTCACCGGCCGGAAACGGTTCGGCAGGGGTATAGCGCCAGATCGAGTCGATGCTGTTGGAACCGGCGTACGTCATACGGTGCATGGACCAGTTCCCCGCCCCGGCCCGGATGCCGACCTCCACGAAAAGGTCCGAGGATCGATCGTTGACGAGGACTGTGAACACCCCCGGATTCCCCCCTTCGTGACGCAGAAACGACCCATACGCGCCCATCCATGAGGGCGCCGCCATGGATGAGGCGGGCATCAGGGAAACCATGATAACGATTGCCGTAACAATCGCCGCATGAATCACTTGGAATGTCTTGCTTGAGAGCTTTGCCATGTCGGCGGCTGTTAAAACGTTTTACATGCGTGGTGTCAATGCATTTTCTTGAAGAAAGTTTCAACGTGTTGCCGGGGAATAGGTTATGAGTGGTAAAATGTTTTACTTATCCGCGGAGGGGGTTGGATTTCATCATCTTATCTGGCCTGTTCCTGCATCCCGGCTCGCGAGCCGCTCGCCCTCCCGGGGGAGAGTTGGGCTATGTGCAGGATGGGAGGGAGTTCTGGTTGTACAAGAACCTGCCCACGAATCAGCACGAATACTGATGTTGATTGCCCTATTGAAATATGGGTGTTATACCCATATGATATGCCGTATGAAGACGACCATTGAAATCGATGAGAAGCTGCTCATGAGCGTAATGAAGCTGACCGGCGCTAAAACCAGGCGCGCGGCTGTCGATTATGCCCTGCATGAGGCAGAGAAAGCGGCCAAAGTCGCTCACCTTGTCCGTGAAGCCCCTCCGGAACGTGCATTCAGGGATGCGATTGACGATTCGTATGACATCCTTTCGCTGAGAGAGCAGGAGAAACCGAAACCGTGATTCTGATCGATTCCTGCATGTATATCGACTGGATGAAACAGGGAATCAATCCGGTCGAGCGCCTTGCTCCGCGCCATGCTGAACTGATCTCATGCGGCATCATCCATCTCGAAGTCATTCGGGGCATTACAAAAACCGTGGTGAAAGAGTATTTGATCAAATACTTCGACATTCTTCCTCAGGTTCCCCTGTCCAACGGTATCCTTCAGTCGGCAACGGAACTCGCATGGGAATCGGACCGTAAAGGGATCGTTCTTCCCTCGACGGACCTGATCATCGCGGCGTGTGTGCTGAAGGCAGGCGCAACCATGATCACCCGCGACCAGCACTTCTCAAGAATCCCCGGCATCCGGGTCTCAGACGATCTGTAGCGGGACGCTTGAAATGCGGTACGTTTCTGTTCCTGTTCATCAGCAACGTTCTGCTGCATGGCGACCGCCTCATCGGTTGTGACGCCCCAGCGCCCGGCTCGCGAGCCGCTCGCCCTCCCGGGGGAGGGTTGGCAATGGGTGGGATGGACGATGATTGGCTGTTTCTTGACGCCGTTCCGCCCACAATCCAGAATCGGCCATGCCATGGATGCACATAGGCCGGTTGCTGGTTCCGTCTGCGCTGCTGATGCTGGGGGCGGGGTGTGCGGGGTTGGGCGGGGGGTCGAAGGATGCGCTGCCGGCGCGGATTGACCTGATCGAGACGCCGCGGGCGATCCGGGGGGATTACAGTTATCCGGACGCGTATACCCGGCACCTTTTTCTCTGGAATGATTTCGGAGCGAACTGGCGGATCTATCTACCGTCCCGGCGCTATGCCCACTCCGGCATCCGGTTTATCTATCCCCACGACCTGAGCGGGGTTCGCGACACATATTTCATCGAGCTGAAGATTCGTCCGGCGAAGCTGGCCAATCACCTGTGGGTGGGCCTGGTCGACAGCAAGAAGATCCCGGGCCGGGTCATGGTGGACGCGCCGATGCGGGCGGAAGGCGAGCCGGTGTACCGCGGGACGGACGCGGTGAAGATCCGGATTCCCCTCGACCGGTTCGGCGGGGACGTGCTGTTGCAGGAAGCCGACGACACCGGCGACGACGGGGCGATCGACCTCTCGGCGGGATCCGACGGGGCGGTCTTCGACTGGTCGGACGTACGCGAGCTGCGGATCATCAGCCCCGGCTCACGCCTCCCCGCCCGCGAAATCACCATCGAACACCTCGAGCTGCGCCGGTAACCGCCGCGGATTGAGGCTGGCCATTACAACCATTTTGTTTATAAGGGGTTCTGATATGCAGCTTCTCGCAGGGAAGAACCACCAAACGCAGGAGGCACCATCATGGCAGCCATTGTTCTCGGCCGCATCTTTCTCGGCCTGATCTTTATCGCCAGCGGCATCGGCAAGATCTTTGACTGGTCCGGCACCTCGGCCTATATGGACGCCAAGTGCATGCCGCTGGTCCCGGTGTTCCTCGTCCTAGCCATCCTCCTCGAATTGGCAGGCGGCCTTTCCGTGGCGACCGGCTACCGCCAGAAGTGGGGCGCAATCGCGCTGATCCTCTTCCTGGTCCCGGCGACCCTGATCTTCCACGCGTTCTGGTCGTACCCGGATGAGGAACAGAAGATCCAGATGATCATGTTCATGAAGAACCTTTCCATCCTCGGCGGCCTGCTCCTGCTGATCGCGGTCGACGCCCAACAGCAGACCCGCCTCCAGCTCGACGTCAACCGGGTCACCAACCGGTACGTTCAATAGCCGATGAGCCGACTGCCGATCTATGACATCGAGGACGCCCTCCTCGATGCCCTGAAGACCCATACCCGGCTGATCATCCAGGCCCCCACCGGCTCGGGCAAATCCACCCAGGTACCTCAGATGCTGTTGACCAACGGAGTCCTCGGCGACGGGGAGGCGGTGGTGCTTCAGCCCCGGCGCATCGCGGCCCGGATGCTGGGCTCGCGGGTCGCGGAGGAGCTGGGCACCGGCCTCGGGGAAATCGTGGGCTACCAGGTGCGGTTCGAGAAAGCGGTCAGCCCCCGCACCCGCATCCGTTACGTGACCGAGGGCATCCTGCTCCGGCGGATGATCGACGACCCGCTGCTGCGCGGGGTGAAGGCCCTGGTGTTTGACGAGTTTCATGAGCGGCACCTGTACGGCGATATCTCGCTGGCCCAGGCGGTCCAGCTCCAGCGGACCCGGCGCCCCGACCTCGTGATCATCGTGATGTCGGCGACCCTCGACACCGCGGCGCTGGAGCCGTACCTGGATCCCTGCCATGTCCTCACCTCGGAGGGCCGCACCTTTCCGGTGGATATCTCCTACCGGGACACGCGGAGCCGCCCGTCCGATCCCCCGGTGTGGGAGCTGGCCGCGGACACCCTCGGGCGGGCGATCCGGCAAGGGGCGGAAGGCGATGCGCTGGTGTTCATGCCCGGCGCGTTCGAGATCCACAAAACCATCCAGGCGATCGAGCGGCTGGATGAGGCGCGGGGGGCGGTGGTGCTTCCGCTGCACGGCGAGCTGAACCCGCGGGACCAGGATGCGGCGGTCTCCCGGTATGACCGGCGAAAGATCATCGTCGCCACCAACGTGGCCGAAACCTCCATCACCATCGACGGCGTCCGGATCGTGATCGACAGCGGCCTCGCCCGGATTCCGGACTACGACCCGAACCGCGGCATCAACACCCTGTTGATCGAGAAGATCAGCCGGGCCTCGTCCGACCAGCGGGCGGGCCGGGCCGGACGGACGGCGCCGGGGCATTGTTACCGACTGTGGTCGGAGCCGGAGCACCGGGAGCGGCCCCTGCAGGAAACGCCGGAGGTGCGGCGGCTCGATCTGGCCGAGACCGCGCTGATGCTCAAGGCCGCGGGCTTTGCCGACCTCTCCCTGTTCCCGTGGCTGGAGGCCCCGGACGCAACCACGCTCGAGCGGGCGGAGACCCTGCTGCGCGACCTCGGGGCGGCGGATCACAACGGGGTCATCACCGAGACCGGACGCCGCATGCTCGCCTTTCCCGCTCATCCCCGCTATGCGCGGATGCTGCTGGCGGCCGAGACGTATGGGTGTGTCTACCAGGCTTGCCTGATCGCGGCGCTGACCCAAGGCCGGGATCTGCTGGTGCGGCGGACCGGCAAGGACTCACGGGACAGGCGGGACGATGTGCTGGGCGATGCTGCGTGGTCCGATTTCCTGATCCTGATGCGGGCCTGGAGCTTCGCCTCGCGCAATCAATTCCGCCTCGATGCCTGCAAGCGGATGGGCATTCACGCCCAAGCGGCCCGGCAGGCCGACGCGGTGTTCCGGCAGTTTCTGACCATCGCGGAGCGGGAAAACCTGACCGTGACCGAACGGGCAGCCGATGATGACGCGGTACGCAAGTGCATCCTCGCCGGTTTCTCCGATCACGTGGCCCGGCGGATCGACAAGGGAACGCTGCGGTGCGAGGTGGTGCACAACCGGCGCGGGGATCTCTCGCGGGACAGCGTGGTGCAGGATGCGGACCTGATCGTGGCCGCGGAGATTCATGAAATCGAAGGCCGCAGCGTGAACACCGTGCTTTCCCTCGCCACCGCGATTGAGGCGGAATGGCTGGCTGACCTGTATCCGGAGGATATGAACACCGCGGTGCACGTCGAATACGATCCGTCGTCGAAACGGGTGCAGGCCGAAGAGCAGCTCCGGTTCCGGGACCTCGTGCTGACCCGGAAGCGGCTCGACACCCCGCCGGCCGACGAGGCGGCGATGATTCTTGCCCGGGAGGTGGAGGCGGGACGGCTGACCCTCAAGCAGTGGAACCACGGGGTGGACCAGTTCATCGCCCGGCTCAACTTTCTCAGCCGGACCTGTCCCGAGCTGGAGCTGTCGCCGATCGACGGCGACGACCGCCTTCATCTCATCGCCCAGGTATGTCACGGGGCCGCCGGGTACAAGGATATCAAGGACCGGCCGGTGCAGCCGGTCATCGATGCCTGGCTCTCCTCCGCCCAGCGCCATACCCTCGACACCCATGCCCCCGAGCGGCTGGCCCTGCCCGGCGGGCGGAAGGCCAAACTGACCTATCCGCCGGACGGCGACCCGTACATTTCCCAGCGCATCCAGGAGCTGTACGGGCTGACCGAGACGCCCCGCATCGCAATGAAGCGGTGCCCGGTCTTGATTCACGTGCTCGCCCCCAACATGCGTGAAGTTCAAATCACCGCGGACTTGAAGCGGTTCTGGCAGGAGCACTATCCTCGCATCAAACAGGAACTCCAACGCAGGTATCCCAAACACGAGTGGAAAGACCTGAACGGAACGGCGCCAACATGACAACACAACCATCCGCGATCCTCCGGCTGCACTGTCCCGACCGCAAGGGGATCGTCGCCGCGGTCTCGGGATTCATCAGCGAGCACGGCGGCAACATTCTTCACTTCGACCAGCATGTGGATGCAGAGCAGAACATCCTGTTCCTGCGCGCCGAGTGGAGCCTGGAGACATTCGACATCGGGCGGGACGGCATCGAGGACGCGTTCCGGCCGATTGTCGAGCGCTTCGAGATGGACCATGCCATCCGGTATTCCGATCACGTGCCCCGGGTTGCGATCTTCGTTTCCAAATACACCCACTGCCTGATCGACCTGCTGGCCCGGCATCAATCCGGGGATCTGCCCTGCGAGATTCCCATGGTGATCAGCAATCACGAGGACGTACGGGAGCTGGTGGAGTCCTTCCGCATCCCCTTCCATCACATTCCGGTGACCCGGGAAACCAAGGAAGCGCGGGAGCGGGAGGAGATCCGCCTGATGAACAAGGCGGGGATCGATCTCGTGGTCATGGCCCGGTACATGCAGATCCTGAGCCCTCTGATGATCGACGCCTTTCCGATGCGGATCATCAACGTGCATCACTCCTTTCTCCCCGCCTTTCCCGGGGGCAAGCCGTACCACCAGGCCTTCGCCCGCGGGGTCAAACTGATCGGCGCGACCAGCCATTACGCGACCGAGAATCTCGACCAGGGCCCGATCATCGACCAGGACACCATCCCGGTTTCCCACGAAGACTCCATCCCCGACCTGATCCGCCACGGCAAAGACCTCGAAAAACGCGTCCTCGCCCGGGCGGTCTACTGGCACCTTCAGCGCCGGATCCTGGTCTACAACAACAAGACCGTGGTGTTTCGGTGAGGCGGGGCGGGTTTTTGAAAACCACTCATCTACACTCATCGCACTGATCATATCAGAACATGGATGTTGGTTGTTCGGTGTTGGATGTTCGATGTTGAGAACAACTCCGTTTCGTCATTGAAATTTGGGATTTGAAGTTTCCCCAAGGGGGAGCGGGGCCGGAGTCCTCCATTCGGATATTCGGCACTCAGGTATTCAGGAATTTTCCGAGAACCAGGAATCCGGACATTCCGTCAGATCTTCCCTCGCCTCTGCTCGAGTTCCTCGCGGATTTCGGCGAGGCGTTCCCGCTTGAGCGGGTATTTCCACAGGAGGAAAAGGGCGGTGGCCCAGAAGGCGATGGGCAGCAGGATGTAGGTCCACAGCATGCGGTTGAGAACGTCCGGGGGCTGGGTCTGACCGGCATCCACATCGAACCCGGTCCAGGCCAGTACAAAACCCGACAGCCCGACCGGCAGGGTCATGCCGAGCTTGAGAAACCACGAAAACACCGCGTTGATGCTGCCCTCCCGGCGCTTGCCGGTCAGGAGCTCGTCGTAATCCACGATATCGGCCAGCATCGAAGGTACGATCAGCCAGATCGACGCCACCACGCTGGCGTAGAACACCGCGGGTACGATCTGGAGGTAGGGATATTTCGGGGTCAGGCAAACCACGTTCAGGAAGGCGCCGATGAAACCGGAGCCGATGATGATCATCATCGTCCACTTCTTGTCGAGCTTCTCGCAGACCCAGGTCCAGAACGGGATCGCGGCCAGGCCCATCAGAAACCCCGTCGTATCCTTCAAGCCCTCAATGATCGATGCATCCATCAACTGCCCGTCGTTGATGAAGTAGATGTTGATGTAGAACCCGAGGGCGCCGGTCACCTGGGCGCCGAACACCTGGAGCACAACGAATCCGATCATCAACCACAGGGGTTTGACCCGGAACGACTCCCGAAGGCCCTGGACCAGCGATTCCTTCTTCTGCCTGGCCGCCTCTCGCAGGTAGTAGCGCTCGCGATTGAAGATCGCAGGCAGGATTCCCAGAATGATCACCGCCCCGGACAGCCACAGGGTGATGGCCTGGAGGCCGCGCACCAGATCCGGCTCCCCGTCCGCCCCGGCGAAGTACCCGCTGGCCGCAAAGGGGAGCACCCACCCCCCGAGCAGAACGCCGAACTTGCCGAACAAGGTACGGTACGCGGAAATGCGGGTCCGTTCATCGTAGTTGGGGGTCATCTCCAGCATCAGGCTGTTGAACGCCATGGCCCAGATGGTGATGCTGGTATACATCAGGATGCCCACCACGAGAATGTAGCCGATGGTGGCGGTATCCCCCCACCCGGCGGGGGGGCGGTAAAACAGCGGGGTGATGATCGCGGTCAGGATCGCCCCGACAAAGATATAGGGCCGGCGTCGTCCCCACCGGGTCCGGGTGTTGTCCGAGATATTGCCCATGACGGGATCCGACAGCGCATCCCAGATGCGGAACACCACCATCAGCATGCCGAGCACCTGAGGGGCGATGCCGAGGCCGAGGTTGAACATCGGCATATACAGGCGTCCGACCATCCCGGTGGTAAACCATTCCACCGATCCGCCGACCCCGAACGACACCTTCTGACCGAACGGCACCCGGTCCTCGGGGGGAATCTCTTTCTGGCGAGCCATCGACAACCTCGTAGTACTATATGTTAAACTAGTACAGGGTTAAACATGGAAGGTAAAGCATCAAATGCGGTCATCAGGCCTTGCCGGCTTCCATCAGGCGGATGTACTTGTCGAGCCAGCGGATGTCGGCCTGGAGGCGGGCCGCCTCGTGGTCGAGCATCAGCCATTCCGCGAACGGCTTGCCGTAGACATCGCCCGGGGTTTTGTTGCGGAGCCGCTGCCGCAATTCCTCAAGAGCGGCCCGGGACGATGCGGACCAGTCCCGGGCAAGGCGGACGCGCTGAGCCACCGGCAGGAAGCTGCCGAGGCCGATCAGCGGCATCAGCGGATGGGGGCCCCGGCGGAAGGCTCCCACATTCTTCATCAACTCCCGGTACCGCTTCCGGCCGGTCGCGGTGACCTTGTAGACGCGGGAGGCGGGATAGCGGCCGTTCTTCTCGGTCCGGGATGACAACAACCCCTGCTCTTCCATCCGGCCGAGGGACCGGTAGATCGTGGCCGGGCTGACCGACAGATATTCCTGAACATTCCAATCCTTGAGCCGGGACCGGACCCCGTACCCGCTCAGCGGTTCCTCGTATACGCAGAACAGCGCGATCAGCGCCGACAGCAACCCCTCTTCTTCCGGACTCTTGCGATGCACACCCACAGACGACTCCCTTCCTCACATTTCGACCACCCTATCACATTCCATCCTTGACCGCATACTAGTTTATGATAAACTATCAGGCAGGATTTCGATATGACGACCTTTTATCTGATCCGCCATGGACGCATGGCCGGGGATCCGCATGCACGGTTCGTTCCCCCGGTGGAGGGGTGCCTTTCGCCGGACGGCGAGCAGCAGGCGGCGGCCCTCGGCGAAGCCCTATCCGGCGTCGTGTTTGACGGCGTCTTCGCATCGCCGCTGGGGCGCGCCATCCAGACCGCCCAGACATTGCGCCGCGCCGAAGGGGTCCCGCTTGCCGTCCTCGACTGGCTGGAGGAGTGGAAACCGGCTCACGTGCTCGGGGACGCCCCCGATACCCGCTTTGAATCCCTGGCCGCGGAGGCGGCCGCGCTCCCGCCCGAACAGACATGGAAAACCCCGGCCGGCGAAGGCGCTCTCGACATGGCGGCCCGGATCGTTCCCGGCTGGATCCGGCTCCTCGCCTCCCTCGGCATTCGCGCGGTGCATGGCGGCTATGTACCCGACCGGCCGGAGGAAGACCGGACCTATGCCCTGGTGGCCCATGGCGGATCCCTCGGGCACCTCCTGTCGTTTGTGATCGGGGTACCCATCCGTCCCAACCCCCCGATCCGGTTTGCGGAAACGGGGGTGGCAAGGGTGTCGCTCAACCGGCAGGGAGATGTCTGGTACCCGGCGCTGGAGATCGCCCCCCCATGATCGCGGCTGCGATCCTCGCCGATCCGTTGCATCGCCCCCTCCCCACCTATACCGCGGACGATGCGGAGCGGGCCTTGAGGGCCGACGGCATCGGCTGCCGCCGGATCACGTTGGAGGATCTCGGAACGCTGAGCGCCGAAACCTATTCCGCCCTGGTCATGCCGTACGTTGACGGTCCGTGGAGCCGAACCGAGCTCGATCAACTGCAGCGGTACCACGCCGCGGGCGGCGGTCTCGTATTCCTTGGGGATACGCCCCATTTCGGACGATCGTACCCCTATCGGCATTCCTTTGCCCCCCAGCTTCGGATGACCCGTTGCCATGACCGGCTGACCCTGCACGGCCTGACCGATACCGGGCAGGACCTGCTGGGCGAGCTTCCGGATCTCGAAACGTTGCTCGGCATCGACATGCCCTGTGTCCGGACGTCGGCCTTTCCCCCCGATGAGTGCATCGACCTGGTATCTGCGTCCGGGGGATTCAAGGCGCTGAGCCCGGTGGTGCTGATCATCCGTCGCGACCCGGGGTTTCTCGGCGCCCGGGTGGCGGTGGCGGGTTTTGACGGCGGGGAGCCCCGGGAGAACATTCTCGGGGTGTGCGATCGGCCCTGGCGGTTTGATCCGGGATTGTTGAATCGCGATTGGGCCGGGGCGGATATCCTGGTCGCACGGCTTGTGCGGGCGGTGCAGCCCACCCGGATCGCAGCCGCAATCGAGGGACCGCCGGTGTCCGATGCCGGGTGTCCGGTGCGGGTAAAGCTGCGGGTCCGCAATCTGACCGGGGAAAGACAACGTGTCCGGACCTGCCTGAATGCTCCCGGGCCAGGTACACTGCTGGAGACGGATGCCATCGTCGAGGCGGGACAGCACATCGTGGCCGGGGAAGCCATGGTCACCTGTGCCCCCGGACCGGACCGGTGGTACGGTTCGGTCTCCACCTCCGAAGGCGTCACCACCGATGCAGTCAGCCGCGAGCTGTTCACCGGCCTCCCGCCGCCCCCGCAGGCGTTGGGCTTTTCGACCTACCGGGCGTTCGGCGAAGCCGGTGTGGATGATGCGTTCCGGACATTCATGCGGGAAACCGCGGTTCATGGCATGCAATATGTCCGCATGTCCCTGGCGTGGGAAGACCTGGAACCGGAACCGGGCCGGTACGTATGGGATGTGCCCGACCGCCTGCTGGAGCTGACCGATGCATGCGGTCTCGCCGCGATGTTCTGGATGTTTCCCACCGCCCGCGGCTCGGGGCTCAGCGATGCCGGCATCCCGGCGTGGACGCTCCGCGAACCGGCCATCGACCGCGACGGACGCCCGGGGAACTTCCCCTGTATCTGGAGCCCCTACTACCGCGAACGATACTTCGCCCTGTTGAACGAGCTGTGTCAGCGGTACGGTCGTGACGACCGGCTCGCACGGTTCGTGTTTGATTTCGGCAATTCCGACTTCGCCTACACCTATCACTATTACGGCGACCGTCGGGATCTGTTTGACTATTCTCCCCACGAGCAGAGGGCATTTGCATCGTGGCTGGCCGGCTGCAACGTACCGCTGGACGAACTCGAACGCCGGTGGGGCCGGCCATTCGCAGACTACCGGGAGGTGCCTGTCCCCTACGCCGAGCAAACCGAGGCGTGGCTGCTCTACGAAGAGTTCAGGACGTGGGGGGTGCACCAGGGGATCAAGGAGGCGGCGGCGGTCATCGCCTCGCACTGCCCGGACAAGGCGCCGCCGGATTTTCCCGGGCACGGCCTGGGTTCGATCGCAGACCTGATCACGTACGTCTATGACGCAACCGCCAGGCACTGGAACGAGATCGGCGAACGGCCGGAGCACCTGACTGAGCTGCACAATGCCGGGGCGGAATGGGGCGGCGAAGCCTGGCAGGTCGGCGCAAAGTATATCGACTACGACGAAGCTCTGTTCCAATCGGTCCGCCTCGGGGCGGCGTATTTCACCATTCCCGGACCCGACCTCGGCATCTGGGGCGAAGACCTCGGCCGAACGGCGATGATCCGCCGCACTCTCGCGGGATCGACCCGCGAGACACCGAGGATCGCCATCCTCGACCACATGGCATGGAATGACTGGACGAGCCTCGCCCAGGTCGGCAGCCGACTCGACCAGCCGGTCGATCTGATCGGCGCAACCTGCCGGTACAGGTATACCGGATACGACCTGCTGACCCTGCCGGCCCATGACGTGGCTGCGCACGACGGCCGCCGACGGTCCATTCTTCCCAGCGACTGCTCGTTTTATGAGGAGCTGCTGGATGCAGTGAACAGAGGGCTGAAGGTTCTGGTGTATCCGGAAACCGGACGGGGGGATCCATCAAACCCGTTCCGGGAGGTTTGCGGCCTGACCGGGGTGGACTATGGCCCGCGCACCATCCGCACGATATCCTTCCCTGCATCCTGGGGCGGCGGCCTTGCCCGCGGCTACGCCCGGACGGTGAAGGCGTCCGCAGATGATGCCGCCTGGCTCACCGACAGTAACGGCGAGCCGGTGGCCGTGTTCTGTTCCCATGGGCAGGGCGGGTTTCTCCTCGTCGGTCATGACCAGGGCCGCGACTCCCTGGATGGCGATATCCGGTACGATCGTGATGCCGGCCTCGCCGGTCACACCCTGGCCAGGCTGCTCTGTCACCTTGATATCCAGCCCGGACGCATCCGGACCGGGCAAGCCTGCTGCTGGAAGGAATACATCGACAGTCCGGCCGGCCCCTGCGTGCTGCTCTACAGCCATCGCGAATCCGAATCGCCGCTCGACCTTCAGATCCGATCCGATGGCCGCAGCGCCCATGCATGGGACCTTGCGACCGGTCACCGGTACGCCCTGGAGCCCGGCGAGGACCCCTCGCACCGGATTCTCCGCCTTACCCTTTCACCCCGGCGGGGGTACTACCTCCTGCTGGATCCGCCTGACCCGGCGCCACATCCGAACAGAACGAAGAAGGAGACATGCCATGCATAAAACGATACGGAACCATATCCTCACCATCGCGTGCGCCTGCACCACCGCGGCCCTTTCCGCGCAGGCGATGACCTGGAACAGCGAGAACCAAGCCGATGCCGACACCCTGCTGCACTACACGTTCAACGGCACCGGGACCAACATCACGGACAACGGTCCGAACGGGTACGACAACAACATCTCCAACCTGGCAACCCGCGCGGGCGCGCCGGCCGACTGGCTGAATGTTCCGGCCGGAGATTATCTTGCCCAACGGAATCCGGCGGACGCCCTGAACATGTCGGCGAAGGTGAACATCACCAACATTGACTATAACAAGGGATTGACGATCAGCCTCTGGTACCGGGCCCTCGACGGCGCCGGGGTAACCAATGCCGGAGAGCTGTTCCGCTTCGAGGGTCCGGGCATTCTGCCCCGGGTCAGCCTCGTCACAGACAACTTCGGTGCGACCGGACTCGGCCGTCTCCGGCTGACCGCCAACATCACCGGCACCAACCTTGTCGAGTTCGGCACCAACAGCATCTGGCGGCATTGTGCCGTCGTGTATGACCCCCTGGACGGCGACGCCTCCAACGGCGGGGAATGGCAGTTCTATCTCGACGGCGTGTCCTCCACCACGATCATACACACCAACGACCTGACCGCCGTGACATCGGCCGAGTTCAAGGCCGGGGACAACATCTTCAACAACGCCCCCCTTCGAAACGGAGACCTGGACGAGGTGTTCATTCATAACGGCATCATCACCGACTTCACCGACGGCTATGCCGGAACACCGGGGAATGATGACGATGCGGATGGCATCCCCAACGACTGGGAGACGCTATACTTCGGGTGCTCGACCTGCGCCACCGGCACGGATGATCCCGATCTCGACGGATCCATCACGTTTGATGAATACGTGTTCGACACCAATCCGACCAGTACCGCCTCATTCTACAACAACCAGATGGTCACGATGACTGGCGCAGGTGTCGTATCCCTGACCGCCGGCCCCCCGACATCCACCGGGCGGATCTATGACGTGTATGTATCCGACGAGCTGCAGGACGGATCACAGGCATGGAACCCGGTGGGACTGGATGTTGCCGGTCTCGGCGCCGGAACGCCGGTCGTGCTGACCGTCACCAACGAGGGGGCCGGACGGTTTTACCGCACCGGCGTCACGGTTCCGTAGCATCCGGCAATAGCAGCCCGAACGCGGCCATGCTCCGGGCCTGCGGCACCACCGTGCCCTCGTTCATCACGATGGCGAAGTGCACATCCACATAGGTGTACAACGGTGCGAAATCCGGCCGGTACCGGGGATACGCGGTCTCCGCCACCCGGTAGCCTTCCGCACCCTGGTGAGGTCCCTGAACCTGCATGCCGGGGGCGACTTCGCCGGTGGGATTGTAGCGGCTGTTGTGAAGGGATCCCCTCACCGTACGCTCACCCAGCCCGGTGATCCAACTGAGACCGAGCGGATTGGCGCCGAGGGTGTTATCGGCGGTCTTGATCATCCAGTAGAGGTAGGTCTCATCGCCGGTCAGGGTGTAGGCCCAGTGGATCGGGTCGAGCCAGCTCTGGTAGGCCCCGGTTCCCCAGGTGATCGGCGCCCAGGGATGGCGGATGAAGCCGTAGGCCATGGTGGAACAGTACTGGATGAACTGATCGGCCCGGGCGAGAATGGCCTTCCGGATCCGCGCCTGCAGGTCCGGATCGACAACCTCCGCCGGACATTTCACATACGCCCACGCCGCGGCCCGTTGATCGTAGAGCCGATGCTTTTCCAGCTCCGCATCGGGTTGGGTGGACCACACAGCGGCCTCGGCAAAGGCCTCGCGATACCGGGCCTTGCCCGTCGTATGGAGCAGTTCCGCCGCGGCATACGCCTTGGGTGAGATGAAGAAGGTCGCGTATTTCGCGGGATCACCCAACTGCTCCGGGGGATGCTGCAACCCCCAGGCAAATGCCCGCTCCGCGCGGTCAAGGTATTCGGCCGCCCGGTCGGACATGCCGAGCGATTTCAGAATCCGCGCCGCCTGGGCGAACGTTCCCGCAAATTCAAATGAGGCCCCGGCATCCTTGGCGAACGCGTAATCACCAAGGGTATCCAGCTCCACCGTCTGCATGAAGTTGGGATCGCCATTGGACTCGGTGCCGCCCCGCACCCCGCCATCGTCCTCCTGGAGGCCGGTCCAGATACGCAGGGCCCAGCCCGCTTCATCGAGAATGTCGGGAATGCCGTTCCCCGCCTCGGGAATGTTGAGCTGGCCGTCATAAAACTTCCGCGGCGCCATCTCGTAGGCGTTCATGAGAATTTGCGCGACTTCAATGTGCGACCGGGGATTGTAGTCGCCGGCATCGTGATGGCCGCCATGCGCCTGAATGGCAATGGCCTTATCGCCCCAACGGGTAGCGAGAACGGCGATCTCGTCCATCGTCAACGGACGACTGTAGACCCGGACATCGTCGAAATATTTGCCGCCGGCCTCGTCACCGGTCAGCGCCCCGACATGGAAGGTCGCGTCATCCAGTGGTTCGGTCCGGCCCGCGAGGGCGGTGTCGCGGACCTCGCCGTCCACGGTCATCGCAACCCTTGCCGGACCCTGCGCCTGCGGCGTGACAATCAGCGCGATATGATGCCATTTGCCGTCGGACAACCGGCCGATGTCCAGCGGATCATCCGTGCTTCCCACCGATGCCCGGATGACGCCCCAACCCGCAGTGACCTGGATCCGGCTGAGGTGGACGTTGTTGCTCATGCTCCCGAACAGCGAGCCGGAGAACTTGATGCCGCCCTCCAGCTTCACCCAGGTACTCAGGGTAAAGCCGCGGGTCACATCGAGCGGCAGGTCGGGAACCAGGCCCCCGTTGGGCTGCGCGGTGGCGGTCGGGCCCAACGCGAGATTGTTCCCGGGAAGCAGCTCACGGACCCGCTCAAACGGCTGGCCTTCTCGCGCCGGTTGGAGGTCATATCCGTTCCCGGTCACATCCTTGAGGGACCCATCCATCGGCCAGTACGCGAGCAGAGCGGGGTCGCGGTTCAACGCCTGGATCGCGGGGTCGGGTTCGGCATCGGTCAACGCGCTGTAATCCACATACGCCGGCAATTCCTTGTGGGCAGCCCGCTCCCCTTCGACCCGCGACATCGTGGTCGGTACGATTCCTTCGATGTGGCAGGCGATCCGGCGCCACGAGGAATAGGGAGGCCCAAGCTCGATGCCGCAACGCTGGGCAAAGACGCCGTAGGACTGGACATCAAACGCCTCCCGATACACATCCTCTCCCACGCGGAACGGATGGCTGCGGCCGACACCGGGAACGGTGATGAAATACTCACCCCCGGTACGAAAATCCGAGAAGTCGAGCCGGTACACATTCTCGCCGGAGTGATCGACGTTGTGGACGCCCTCATTCATCGTGCCCGACCGGTGGATCAGCTCGGAACGGCCGGAGAACACAATGGCGCCGGTTGCCGCATCGCGGACATGAAACACCGGCGGTTCGCTCAGCATCAGCGCCGGCCCGATATTTTCCGCCACCACCGGCTCACCGCCGGCCAGGGCTTCCCGGAACATCGCGTCCATCGACTGACCGGCATGGACCGGGCGGCCGGTATCGGCCTCGGGAAACGATCCCATCCAGAGACCGACGTACGCATGCTTCACCGGACCGCCGGCGAGATAGCCGACCTGGTTGACCTTGAGCGAAGGAGACCGGGTTTCCGCTTCGTGAAACGTGAACGACGCCTCCCTCAGGCCCGCACATGCGTCTTCGGCGATGCGGACCTGCACCCGGTCGCCGTCCGTCCACGCATGGCCGGTCTGCAGATACACACGGTGAGTCGGTATGGCGGAGAACGGCCAGCCCACCGGGATATACGCATCCACCCAGGTCCGGCGACCCATCCGCAACACCTTCTCCGCCTGCCCGTTCACCGTCACCTCACAAGCGCCCGCCTTCATCCCCAGCTCGGGTGAGAATCCCGGACCGAGATCCAGCTCGAGAATGCCGGCGCCAACCGGACGGATCGCCCGAAGGCCGGTCACCGCGGCATCAATGCGAGGATCCCGCGGTTCCCCCTGCCCCTCTTCTCCATAGACGAACGACCCCGCGGTATGGGCTGCCGTCACCATCGTCCCCGCGACACCCTGGGCCATGATGCTGTATCGCACACCCGGCCGCATGGGAAAAGGCAGGGTGAGGAGGACATCCTGACGCCGAAAGACATCCGGCCGGCTTCCCTTCACCCCGGGGAACTCGACCTTTTCCTGCACCGCGGCCGCAGACGGGCGCACAAACCGGTCGTAGGCATACCGCTCATCCTCATCGCTGATCACCCGGTATGCAGCCGGATTTCCCGCCTCCCCGGTCACGCTGATGCCGATCCGCACGAGGACTTCGCGGTCCGCCAGCGGAACCGCCTCCCGCACGCCGTAGGTCCGGCGCACCTCGATGCGGGGATCGGGAAGCGAACGGAAGCCTTCAAGGGTCATCGCGGACAGGCCGGAAACCGCGCCGATCGCGAACAACAGGAGGGGAACGATGCGAAGATACACAGGTGTTTTCATGGGCGACTCCCTGCCGCCATGCCGGCGGTCTGCAGTGATTGACAATCCATGGCCTTCTGCATATAATATAACATAAACTAATTGTAAAGAAACCGTTTGAATCCGGACGACCTCATGCATGCGATCATGGCACACGGCAGGATGAGCGAGCGAGCCAACAACCTCCCCGCGGACAGGGGGATGTCGAGAGCAGCGTTTACGCTGATCGAGCTGCTGGTGGTCATGGCCATCCTCGGCATCCTCGCCGGCCTGCTGATACCTGCCGTCACCTCGGTCCTGGACAAGGCCGCCTTCACGAAATGCAAGAGCAACATGCGGCAGATTGGAATCGCGCTTGCGGGATTTCAGTCGGATCATGACGGCCGGTTTCCGGTGACCAAGTTTGCGGAGTTTCGCGGCGGGGATTACGAGTTGTATACCCAGCTCGCGGACTATCTACCTTTCGGTACGGTGAAGAACAGCTCGGGGAATCCGACGGAATGGATCGACCCGGACTACACCTGCCCCCTTTACCGTAAACGCAACCGGTCCTATGCCCCGGACGGCCTGGCCTACGGCTCCTATGCATATCGGCATGCCTTTCAAGGGGACGGCAATCCGGGCAACGATGATCCGCCGACCGCCCGGGAAAGCCGCATCGGCGGGTGGACATCGGATGCTCTCCGCGGCGACCCATCGGCCGGTGCGTGGTCCATATACCGCTGGTCCCCCAGCCAATACGGGGTCATCTGGGACAACGGCTGGGACGATGCCACCCCGAATACCACCCCTCATGATTACGATGGTATTCCGGCTCATGACGACCGGTTCAACGTCCTGATGGCCGACCTGCGCCAGCGCGACTTCCGCTGGGTGCATGAAAACGGCGTGATCCCCAACGGATCCACGCCCAACGTACCGCCGGAATTGCGGGACGACCAGTATGGTATCGCGGCGCCCTGACATGAAAACCTCCGGTCATAGCCTGCGTACGACCCGCGGGGTTCCTTTCACCTTCCAGGCGGACGATGGGGCCGGCCTGCGGAACCAGTGGCCCGGGGTTCTGACCCACACGCACTTGCTGAAGGGTGAATTGCTGCCGCCTGAGAATTACCGCAATCTCGCAACATGGGCATCCGACCGGGGCCTCGGCGCCATCGGCGTTGGATCACCGTTTCTACCGGAAACCGCCGAAGCATACCGGCGCTATGAGGACCGTGAACGGGATGTGTATTACCGCGGGGGCGTGGATTACGAAGCCCTGACCCAGCGGGACAAGGTCCGGGCGCTGATGGATGAGCTGAACCGGCTGAGCGGGGATGTCTGCTTCTATCTCGACAACGAAACCCCCAAGGCCCGGTTCGGCCACATGTGGTGGATCGGCTGGCATCACGACTTTCCCGAGTGGCACGATTACGACCAGCCGTTTGACCGCTGGATGTGCCGGGAGCAGCAGGCCGATGATGTGAATCCCGAGCCGATGCGGTATGAGCGCCGGCCGTACATGCAGATTCTGCACGAACAGCGGGCCCGCGACGCGCTCGGCATCTGGGCGCACCCCACAAGCTGGTGGACCACCGACCGGGGAGCATTCGTCACCAACATCGCATCGGAAATGCCGGCCCACCTTGCCGCTGAAGGCCGGATCGACGGGCTCGTGGTGATGGGCTACGATGCGTACCGCCCATCCTACCTCGACCTGTGGTTCAGCCTGCTCAATGCCGGCTACCCGGTGACCGCGTTTGCCGAAACCGACATCGACCTTTCCACCCGCAGGCTGTGGGATCTCGAGGAGCTCTACCTGACCCATGTCCCGTCCGCAGAAGGGAAACTCGACCTGGGCGGTATCCGGTTGAACGCCATGGCGGGATGCGGATATGTATCCAGCGGCCCCTTCCTGACCCTTCGGGTGGATGGTCAACCCATGGGATCGGTCATACGGAGCGAACCGGGATCCATGCACAGTGTCGAAGTCACCGTCGCCCCCGCGGAAGGCGAACACCTGCTTTCCCGAGTCGAAGTCGTAAGCCGGCAGGGACGCGTTGAGTGGAGCCTCAACCAGGCGGAGGCGGGAACCTACCGGTTCGAGCTGGAGGGAAATACGGAACGGGGGTACCTCGTGTGCCAGGCCTTCGGAAGGAACGATCACCCGGAGCGAACACCGGCCGCGGCGATACGGCATTATGCGGTTACGAATCCCGTGTACATGAAAGCGAGGGGAGAAAACTTCCCCGCCCCCCTTGCCACCAATCTCCGCCTGACCTGTCCTGCTGATTCCGGTTTCGCGGGCGGCTCGCTCCGCATCCTTCATCATGATCGCGATGAAACCCTTCGTCTGCACGCGGGTATGTTGGAACTTGAGATCCCGACGGCATCTCTTCTGCACCTGAAGCGCCCGGACGGCACGGAGTGTGTGCTGGATCTCGTGGAAAGCAATCCGCGGGCAAGGAAGCTTCAGCAGTACCTGTATCGCGGCCGGTTCCTGGCGGACTACGAAGGACTCGAACCGGGGCAGGTGCCGGCGGAAGCGTTTCAGGTCGACGCCTTTCGCGAAGCGCTGGGCGAACATGACATCACTCTTGGGGCATGAGGGGAAACATGGACAGGAACAGAAGGAGCGGAAACATGAGAATGCAATTCAGGGCAGCATGGGGAATGATTGCTGCGGCCTTGCTGACGGCCGCAACACCGGCCGTCGCACTTCAGTGGTCGGCCGAAAACGGGGTCTCCACCGGCACCACGGTGGCGCTCTACCACTTCAATGGTTCGGGCACCAACCTGATCGACAGCTCGCTCAACGGCTTTCACATGCACACGTCAAATGTGAATGTGCGGGCCGGGGCGTCGCCGGGCTGGTTGGTCGTACCCAGCGGGGATTATCTTGAACAGGGGCCAAACGGGCAAACCACCAACGAGAACATCGCACGTGCGGTCAACCTCAGCGGCATCGATTTTGATCAGGGGTTGACGGTAAGCCTGTGGTACCGGGCGCTCGATGGAACCGCACCCTACACGACCAATGGAGGCGCCATCGTGGGTATTGAAGGTGCGGGAGCTTTTCCGCGCACATCCGTAGGGTCCGATGCGTTCGGGTCCGCCGGCCTTGGCCGCATGCGCCTGACCGGCGGGGGCGGCGGGACCGCCACCAACCTCGTGGATTTCGGCCCCACGTCGGTCTGGCGTCACCTTGCCGTGGTGTACGACCCGCTGAACGGATCCACGGCGGATGGGGGGCGCTGGCGTTTCTATCTCGACAACAGCGAGGTTTCGACCGTCGATGATCCAAACAACTATTCCGCGGTCAGTTCGTTTGATTTCAAGGTCGGAGATTCGGTGTTCAACAACACGCGGCTTCAGCTCGGCGCCATCGATGAGGTTCTGGTGGAGAACCAGGTGCTCATTGATTTCTCCGCTCAATCCGGGGGGGATGCCGCCATTCCCACCCTGTCGGAATGGGGGATGATCATCCTGTTTGCGGCGCTGGTCGTGTTCGGCCTGAAACGTATCAAGGCCATGAATACCGCCGGCGGGCAGGATAAAGCTCCGGCCGGGGCCTGACCGGACCGGGGCGGGGTATGACGATTCTGCGGCATCCGGGCCTCCGCTTTCTGGTGGTGACCGCGATTCTGTTTGTGGTGTTGCAGCGCGCATACATCGCATTCCGGGATTCCGACGACAACCGTTTGAACCATGTCGTCAACGCGGAAGTCAGTGCAACCATCATCAACCTCATTTCTCCGGAGCGAGGGGTGGAAGCCGTCGATGGCGTACTTCGCGGCGGCGCGATTCCCATCGACATACGAAAGGGGTGCGAAGGCTTCGAGGTGATGATTATCATGATCGCGGTCATGCTCGCGTTTCCCATGCCGCTGGTATACCGGATCACCGGCATGATCGCGGGTTGCCTGTTCATCTATGTGTTGAACATCATCCGCATTGTCTCGTTGTTCTACATCACGTTGAAACGTCCCGAGTTCTTTGACGCCGCCCACATATCCGTCTGGCAGACCATCATCATCATGCTGGCCACCGGCTTTTTTCTCTGGTGGATCTCGTGGGCAACGCGGACAACGAAAGCGGACCCGGCATGACCGCATTGTATCCACCCGACACCGCCCCCCTCTCGGTCCGCGTCCGGGCCGCCGCACTGCGCCTTCTGCCGGCCTACATCATCCTTTTGACCGCGTCCCTGATCGCACCGGCCCTGCTTCCTTCGATCATTGCCGCAACCCTTCCCGGACTATCCGGGCTGAGTCCGCATTACCGCATCCAGTCGGTTCAGGTCGGCAGGGAGATCATCGATTTCAAAATCGAAAACCGGGACTTCACGCGGCTGAACGGACCGGGCGGGCGCCCCGGCCCCACGGTCAGCGTGGACGGATCACACCAGACCAGCGCGGTTAATGTCTACCCGGTGACGACCTTCGCCCTCGTCATCGGCCTCGCCATGTCACCCCGCCGCCTGGTTCGCGCGATGGGCATCGCGGCGGCCTGCGTATGCGTTCTTATGGCCATAGACTGCCTGGTCATGGCGGCATGGATCAGTACCAAGGCCACCATGCAGGCAGCGCCCCAGGTACTTTCAGCCATGCCGCAGACAGACGCAAACCGCGAGGCCGTCCTCGCCATCGCAGCCGGACAGGACCGTCTGACCTGGCTGAAATCCTTCATCAGCACCGGCGGACGGCAATTTCTATCCTTCATAAGCGCCGGCATCGCCCTCTTGGCCTCCGGTGCGGTAAGGGTTGGACCTCTCCGCACCTGAATTCAGCCGATGTCCACTGGCCTTTTTTCTCGTTGCGGGGTATGATACCCGGGTAAACCGATTCCGCACCGGAAGGATCAACCATGATGCCGACAACGATCCGGCGGCTTGCCGCCGCCTTGCTGATGATGACGGGTACCGCCCTTGCCTGGACAGGAAATGAGATCGATTTCCCCAATACCGCAAACGGGTTTCCAGACCCTGCCACGTCGGGCGGGTCGGTCAAGTATACCGGTCCCGACGGATCCCCGGAATGGTTCCGCTACACCCAAACCGCCACCAACATTTACTCCCCGTTTGCGTTCAAGATGACCACCGGGAATACCTGGGACAACGACTACGGCGGGAATGCCGTGTTTCCCAAGAACGAAGTCGACATCATGTATTACCAGCCGCTCGGTGATGCCAACAGCGAGCTGGCCGGCGGCGCTTCCAACGGATTTCGGTACGTGTTCACCGCCAAGGACCCTCCACTTTCCGATGCCTACATCTCGGTCATGGAGGTTTCCGACGACCCGGTCTTCATCGAGCAGGCGGGCGGCACCGTCGGAACCATCGCCTCCAACGGTGTGATCGAGATGAACATCCTCTTCTTCACCAATCCGCCCCCGGAGCAAAAGGCCTATTTCCGCGTATCGACCGATGACTTTGCGACCTGGACCTTGATCGAAGCCCCGATTACCGCCGACACCGCCTCCGCCGTCTATACCAGCACCGTGTCCTCGACCGTCACCACCAAGTGGTATGCCTTCACCTCCACCGCGTCGTCCAACTATCTCGCCAACACCAACAGCTTCACCATCGATGCCCTGACCCTTTCCTGGGACAACCGGCAGGGCACAAACTTCCTCGTCAAGGTCAACCCGCGCGATGTCGCATTCGTCTATCACGACGGCAACCGGGTTGTTTTTGGCAGCAACGTTCAGTTCTACGCCAAGGCGGGATACGCCAACGGCGACGGCAGCGGGCGCTGGGCGAATTTCGGCGCGGTCTATTACACCACCGACGGCAGCGAGCCGTCCGGCAGCAAAGGCGTTCCCTCGGGGTCATCGATGGCCCGGCCGCTGAGCTTCAGCTTCATGGAGGAAGACGAGAGCCCGATCGGCGACGCCATGTGGTTCGTTGGCACCGTGACGAATCTCCCCGCATTCACCACCATCAAATACAAGATCGGACTGTGGTACGATGCGGGTTCGCCGGAACGCTTCGCGGATTATCAGTCGGTCACGAATGATACGACCTATTCGTTCCAGCTCGGCGTGAGCGGCGCCCCGTCCCTCACCGTCAACGGGCTGGAAGCGGATTACACCACGTCGAAATTCTGGATCGATGAAATCGCGGGCGATACGGAAGAGGTGGTCGTTTATTACCGGCCGGGCATCGCCGCCGTCCCCGACAACGTGGAGATCTTCAGCAACCTGAACCGCCGCGACTATACCGAAGCCGACAGCGACACCAACGGCATTCCCGACGCCATCCGTCCGCCCGACGGGAATACCATCACCACCAACACGACCGATGGGTATTTTATGGCCTGGCCGATGACCGCCGCGGAACCCGGGGTCTATGTCTGGACCGGTGTGGTCAGCAAGTGCGGCGCCTATCGTCTGACCGCCCGCTACCAGACCAACGGCACATGGCGGTACTACACCGAAAACGGCCGGCGGGATCACGCGGTTGTCGCTTCGCCGAAGAAAATTCTCGATCAGACGATGTATGAGCTGAACACCCTGACCATCGAGGCCCAGAGCCCGGATGAGGGAGGCCGCAGCACGTTCGTCGATCTGCTGAGCGCGGACGAAGGCGACGATGACGGCTACGATCCCTTCAACCTGTCTTACCTCGACAGCCTCGCCGCAAACTGCCTGTGGTTCCAGCCGATCCACCCCAACGGGGAGGAAAGGGTGGAGAACGATTCCGCCACCCAATCGCCCTATACCCCCGGCAGTCCTTATGCCACCAAGGACTACTTCGCCATCGGCAGGTTCTACGGAAGTGACGCCACCGAGGCGGATGCCCTGTCGGAGTTCACGAACTTCGTGGCCAAGTGCGATATATGGACCGGAGAGGTCGGCACCATCAATGTCATGCTCGACGGGGTGTTCAATCACACTGCGTGGGATGCCGAATTCGGCCAGGGTGTTGTGGACCTCGGCCTCAAGCAGAACCCCGGCGATTCAGGCTCGCCGCTGCTCGAGGCGAATGAATTCATCGGCGAGCATCGCGCCTACTGGTACTCCGACGGCGGTAACGGCAATCCGGACTATTGTGACGAAGCGGATTTCTGGAATTCCGCCTACGACAACGATTTCGCCGTCGCCCCGGACCGGGGTGATTTCGGCAAATGGAATGACGTGGCCGAATTGTACTTCGGCCGGTATGCAGCCCTCGTCTGTCTCAACCCGCAGGACAACGGGAGTTACCTCAACGAGGGTGACTGGTATGACTACGGATCCCAGATGCCGGGCGTCATCGAGCTCTGGAAACTCTTCGCCTATTATCCCGAATACTGGATCAAAAAGACCGGGCACAGCGGGACCAACAGCTTTGTTCTCGCCGAGGATGACAAGGGCATTGACGGTCTGCGCTGCGACTTCGGCCAGGGCCTGCCGCCCCAGCTTTGGGAATACATCATCAACCGCACCCGCAGCATCAAGTGGAACTTCATGTTCATGGCCGAGACGCTGGACGGCGGCAAGCCGGGCTACCGGTCCAACCGGCACTTCGACATTCTGAACGAGAACCTCGTCTTCCAGTTCACCCAGGCCAAGGTCAACAATTCCTTCGACCTCTACAATGCGCTGGAGCAGCGGGAGAACGCTTACAACGGCGGGACGATTTTGCTGAACCTGACCTCGCACGACGAGATCCTCCCCGACGACGATCCCTGGGTCACCGCTTCGCGCTACGGGGTGGTCGGATCGGTCGACGGCATTCCCATGATCATGTACGGACAGGAGCACGGCATAAAGAATTACCAGTCCGACCAGTCGGTCGGGTGGGACGATGGTTTCATCTATCACGAACTGAATTTCGGGAAGTACATCCCCCACTTCAAAAAATGGAACCAGCTCACGGTGTGGTTCAACGATCCGCCCAACTCCACCGGCATCCTCGAGTTCTACAGCCGGATCAACCGGGCGCGCCTGGCATCGCCGGCCCTGCGCAGTCAGAACCGGTACTTCCTTCGGCGGACCGCCATGGGCGACAACGAGGATATCTTTGCCGTGGCCAAGGCTGAGATCCCCGGTGCGGGACCGGCCGCCGGTGATGTCGTCCTCGCGTTCGCCAACATGCTGGAGCACGGCGGAGCCCATGCCGCGGAGCAGGATACCTACGACCTGAAGGCGCCCTGGGCCTTTCTCGGTCTCGACACCAACAAAACTTACACGGTCAGGAACCTCGCTTCCAGCGATCCCGACGCCGTCCTGCCCGGCTGGCCACGCACCGGTCAGGATCTATGGGACAGCGGCATCTTTGTCCAGCTCCAGGCCGATATCGGCCAGGCCATCACCAACGATGGCGCCCTCGTGCAATACCTGAAGCTGGAGGAGATTGATGTCAACGATGCACCGGTGATCACCCTGCCGGGACCGCACACCCTGGCCGTCGGCGCCACCACGAACATCCCGGTCAGCGTAACCGATGCGGATCTGGATCCGGTGACCACCAACGTGACCGTATCGCCGGCGGGCTCGATCTTCACCAACGGCGTTCTGACCTGGATGGCCGGGGCGGCAGACGAGAACACCACCAACGAAATCCGCGTCGTGGCCGATGACCAGCAGGGCCAGCCCAACAGCATCGTGACCAACAGCACCTTCATCATCGTGCCGTTCGATATCGACGGCGATCTGCTGGGCGATGGCTGGGAATTCAGCAACTTCGGCACCCTGACCAACGGGGCGGCCGGCGACAACGACGGCGACAACTCCCCCAATATCGACGAATACAACGCGGGCACCGCGCCGACCAATGCCCAGTCGGTCTTCAAGGTGACCGAGGTGGAGAATGCCGCCGGTCAAACGGTGAGGAATGTGTCCATCGCCACCCAGCCCGGCAAGGTGTATACGATCTACTTCGCCGACGGGAATCCCGAAGACGACGCAACCTGGCAGCCGTTTGCGGATGGCAGCGACGGCGTCGGCACCTACACCGAGACAAATACCGTTCCGGCGACCTTCGTGTTTACCGACGATGAAAGTGCATCCACTACCGGGGGTGCGCCGGCGGAAGGCCAACGCAACTACCGGATCATTGTGAATGGACCCTGAGGCCGGCCGGACGATCGGATCCGTGATGGCCCGGACCTTCTGGAGCATCGCCCGGGTCATCGCGGTTTGCTATGCGGTGATCGTCATCTATGCCCTGCTGGCCTCCGAGCGCATGATCTTTCAGCCGCCCGCGGCACGGAATGTGCAAGATCGGGTCACCGCCATCGAAAGCCGTGATGGTGAGCGAATCGGTTTCTTCAGCGATGTCACCGACATTCACCGCATGACCATCCTCTTTTCCCACGGCAACGCCGAGGACCTTTCGACCGTTCCCGGATTTCTCGAAGAACTGTCCGCGATGGGATTCAACACCGCCTCCTATGATTACCGGGGCTACGGAATCAGCGACGGAACGCCTTCGGTGAAGAAGGGGTATAAGGATGCGGAAGCGGCCTACCGTTACGTGCGTGATACCCTCGGCATCCCTGAGAGCCGGATCATCGTACACGGCCGATCCCTGGGGGCGGCCTATGCCCTGCACCAGGCCGTGGAATTCAAGCCGGCCGGTTTGATCATGGAAAGCGGATTCACGAGCGCCTACCGGGTCATGACCCGCCGCGCCGTGCTACCTTTTGACAAGTTGAACAACCTCCGCCGAATCCGTGACCTCCGGTGTCCCGTGCTCCTGTTTCATGGCACCGAAGACCGGGTGATCCCGGCCTGGCATAGTCAAAAACTGCAACAAGCCGCCCCCACCCCCGCAACCCTCGTCCTCGTGAATGGAGCCGGCCACAACAACCTCTATTCCACCGACCCTGAGACCTACCAAACATCCCTCCACCAGTTCCTCACCACACTCCCCGCCGCAAGGGACAGGTAAAATCCCCCCCCTCACTCGTAATCTTAATCGTCATCCTAATCCTAATCGTAATCCCCCCTCCTCCCCCCACCCACCGGGAGGGCGAGCGGCCTCGCGAGCCGGGATGCCGACAAGGCCGATGGCATGGAAAATTCGATTACGATTAGGATGAAGATTGTGATTAGGATTTTCGTGGAGAAGATTCACCTGTCCCCAGCCAATGGCGGCCCACGAACCGCTATAACACGCTAAAAACAAACACTTTAAGATCGAATCAGCCCACACGCCCCGCCACACTTTAAAGCGTTTTACTTATTCGTTTAACCCTGCTAGGGTTCGCTCCCATGTGATTTCTGTACCCCCGTACGTTTGGAGCTGAACAATGCGTGTTGCACCGACACTTTATCGAACCGCGATCCTGGGCCTGACCCTTTTGGGCCTGCGCCTTTTGCCCGCCGAAGCCGCGATTCAACCGGCCGGGGAGGTGACGTGGATGACCATGCACACTGCGGGGAATTTCTCCCCGTATTACATGTTCGACACATCGGAGGGAGGGCAGTTGGCGGTCTATCCCTACGCCGACGACGTCATCCGGGTCCGGTGGCACTGGATGGGCCTGTATGAGAAGGATGAGATTGCCATCGCGAAACCCATGGACCAGTGGCCGACCACGTCGTCCGCCATCGCCGACCTCGGTGACCGCTGGCGTATCGAAACCGGGCAGCTCAAGGTCGACATCATCAAGGGGCCCTCGCTGCGGGTCAACCTCCTGGATGCCGACGGAGTCCCGATGCTGGAGGATGACCGCGTGGAATACGACCCGGCCTATCACCCCATCCTCGATGCCTCCTACATCGGTCTACGCTGGCACGGCGAGCTGCCCCACGGCTTCAAGGTGAAGAATGTGAAAAAGGCCCCGGCGGAGGAAGCTTACTTCGGTCTCGGAGAATATTCCGGCCCCCTGAACCGGCGCGGCTCCACGATCCAGATGTGGAACTCGGATGCCTTCAGTTGGCAGGAGAATCAGAGCCCGCTCTACATGTCCTTTCCTTTCTACTACGGCGTTCGCCCCGCGGCCGGGGATCAACCGGCAACTGCCTACGGACTGTTCTTCAACAATCCGTCACGTTCCGTGTTCCGCATGGGCACCGAGGCGGATGACCAGGTCTCATTTGAAGGGGGTGACGGACAGATCGACTACGTCTTCTTCGGCGGCGGCCCGGACCACACCATGGCCGATGTCCTCGCCGACTACACGGACCTCACGGGCCGGCCGGCCATGCTGCCGAAATGGGCCTTCGGATATCACATGTCGAAGTGGTCGTATGATGAACATGATGTCCGAAACGTCGTACAGCAATTCCGGAACCACGACATCCCGCTCGATGCGATCTATCTTGATATCGACTACTTCGACCAGGATGCCGACGATCACTATGACGACGACCTGTTTCAACTGACCTGGAATCACACGTTTCCGAATCCCGCCGGTATGACCGACGATTGCCGAGAAGCCGGCGTTCACGTCGTCGCCATGGTGGAGCCCTGGCTCGTTCCGAGCGATCCGAAATATACGGAAGCCGAGCAGCTTGGATACTTTGTCAAAGACAACCAGGGCAGCACCGTTCTTACCGACCTCTGGTTCGGTCCCGGCTCCTGGCTCGACTTCACCGAAGGCGGCACCCGAAGCTGGTGGCGCTCCCGGGTGGGATCGTTCATGCAGTCTTACGGCATTGACGGCATCTGGAACGATCTCAACGAAACCGCCGACGATGGCCAGATCCCGCTGAACGGTCTGTATAGCCTCGACGGCCGGTACGGACGTGACTCAATCAACTCGGCAAGATGGCACCAGAACGTGAAGAACACGCATGCGATCTACGAGACATCCACCTCCTACGCCGCCCTCCAGGATGCCCACCCGGAGAAACGTCCATTCGTGCTCAGCCGTGGTGGGTTCCCCGGCATTCAGCGATACGCCGCCGGCTGGAGCGGCGACAACATCGCCGACTTCCAGCACCTTCGGCACAACATCCGCGTAGGCACCAGCGTCATGATGTCGGGCCTCGTCAACTTCGGCCACGACATAGGCGGGTTTGTCCACAGCACCACGCCCGAGCTTCTGGCCCGGTGGCATGAGTGGGGCGCCCTGAATCCGTTCTTCCGGAATCACTATGGCAAATACGACGTTGCCAAGGAGCCGTACCTGTATGACGGCATCTACCGGAACGCGATGATCCGGAGCATCCGGCTGCGCTATGAGCTTATGCCCTACCTCTATACACTCGCGCACCAATCCACGGTCAACGGAACGCCGATGAATACTCCCACGGTGTTTCATTTCCCTGATGATGCGAACACGTTCCGTGAGAATGACTATGATTTCATGATCGGCCCCGGTCTTCTCGCCGCCCCGGTCTATCAGCAGGGGTCGGATGTCCGTTGGATATATCTTCCCGATGGCGCCGATTGGTACCGGTTCGACGACGACACCCGCCTGGCGGGCGGCGGCTATCACCTGGTGGATGCCCCCATCGGCCGCATCCCTCTGTTCGCCCGGAAGGGAAGCATCATCCCCATGGGCCCGGTGCTTTCCCACACCGGCGAACGAAATCCGGAGTATCTCGATATCCATGTCTGGCCGGATGACCATGCGGAATTCACACTGTATGAAGACGACGGAACATCGTGGGAATTCCTGAGCGGGGCGTATGCCTCCACCCGGTTGACCTGCGACCGAACAGCCGCAGGATACTCAATCCATAAACACGCTCGGAGCGGCACCTACGACCCGGGAGCACGATCGCTCCACTTCATTCTTCATGATGTTCACGCCTTTCCCGGCGACACCGTCACGGTCAACGGCGCGGAGCTTCAGGATGATTCCGGCAATGCGTCTTCCTATCATGCATCTTCCGCCGGATGGATGATGGATCGAAAAACCGGACGGTTATGGATAAAGATCAATGATACACCCGACGAGATCGAACTATCCGTCACCCTCCATAGCAACCAAGACACGGATGCCGACGGCATGCCCGATGTCTGGGAAGCGGACACTCACCTCCGGCCCAATGACCCCACCGATGCCGGCGACGATCCCGATCACGACGGCGCTTCCAACCTTGACGAATACCGGCAGGAAACCGATCCCCACTCACCTGACATCGGCCCCTATGCATCCGCGTATGATGCCATGACCGTGTCCGGCTCCTTCAATGGATGGCGGGCCGATCTCAAAAACATGCGCATGGTGGACGATCACACCTGGGAAGCCCGGCTGGTACTTGATGGAAACGGACTTCGGTTCAAGTTCACCGGCAACGGAAACTGGGCGGATAACTGGGGCGACAACGAGGGTGATACCAAGTCCGCCCCGGCCCAGGGCACGGCGGAGCGGTTCGGCGGCGACATCACCTTCCCCGGAAATCTGTCCGGGCTCTATACGATTCGCTTCCATGCCGACACCGGGGCCTATTCGCTTGAAAAGACCATCCGTACGATTCAATGGATCGGCTATGCATCTCATTCACCGGCCGACGGGCAATGGGATGAGGGCGAGTCGCTGGGTGTCCGGGTTGAAACCTGGCCAAAAGGCACGGCTCAATCCGCGGGTATCGTGTACTCTGCCAATGATACCGACTGGTTTGCCCTGCCGATGTCGCCTGCCGGCACAAGCGGAAACAACGACGTATGGACCGCCGACCTCGGCACCTTTCCCGCCGGAAGCGTCGTTCAATATGCCCTGTTCGCCCGTGATGCCTTCGGTATCACGAAGTGGAACAGCAACGACGGGCAGAACTATCATGCGGCGGTAAACGGGGACCCGGCTCCGGCTCTGCTATGGATCGGGGATACCTTTCACTGGCCGGGCGACAACGAGCTTGATGCGGGGGACAGCCTCTGGATCAACATCGATGCCTATCCCCGGGATGCCGCGACGGACATGGAGGTCGTCTATACAGTCGATGGAACAACCTGGCAATCGGCGGCGATGCACGAAGGTTCGCCGAACGGACAGAACGATCACTGGTATGTGAATCTCGGATCGTTTCCATCCGGCACGGTCATCACCTTTGCCATTGTCGCCGGTGACGCATACGGAACGACCCGATGGGACAACAATGGCGGTACGGATTTCCGGGCCACGGTACGGTAAGCGAAGAGGAGAACGCGGGCTTGCGGTTTACGCGCTCTCGCGAACCACGATCCGGGGGTCGATGATGCGGATATCCCCAACATTGCGGTTGTGAATGATCTGCATCAGGGCCTCCACTTTTTCCTGCAGGCCCTGGTCGATCGTGGTCAGGCGGGGCCGTACAAACCGGCTCATCTGCAGGTTGTCATAGCCGACAACGGCAAGGTGCGCGGGAACGTTACGGCCTAGATTCTGCAACCCTTCAATCAATCCGGCGGCGAGAATGTCCGCGGGCACGACGACGCCGTCCGCGCCGCTGTTCGCGATCTCTTCCGCAGCCCGCAGTCCGTCGTCATACGAGGTTTGAAGCGGAAACAGGCGCGGCGGGTTCAGCCCTGCCATCTCACAGGCCTTTACCGCCCCCTCGTACCGCATCGCCATGACATCGTTTTTCCGGTTGGGATCGACATCACCGGCAAACACGATGTGTTTTTTCCCGATGTCGATCAGTCGTTCGGCGGCAAGATATCCGCCCTTTACTTCATTGGTGCGGACCAGCGAGTGCACACGGTTGTGGTCGAACGAGTCATACAGCACGCAGTGAACATCATTGCGCACAAGCGATTCCGGGAAGGCGCGCTCCGGCACCCCGACAAGAACGGCCGACTCAACACCCCGCTCCAGCAGAAACTGGATGTATTCTTCCTCGGTCCCGCCATGCACGCACAGGCCGTAGCCATATTTTCGGGCCTGCTGTTCAAACCGGAAAACGAATTCACCATAGAAAGGATTGATGTCGGAACCCTCGGTTCGCTTGCCCGCTTCAGGGACGATCACTGCAATCAATCGCGATTTCTTGCCGGTCAGCGCCGCGGCCGCGAGATTGCGCACATAACCAAGCTCACGAACGGCATCTCGCACCCGGTCGGCCGTGGCCGGTGATACTTCATTCGTCCGGCCATTGATCACATACGAAACCGTGGCCACCGAAACCTCGGCCACCGCGGCGACATCGGCGATGGTCGGCTTGCCCAGCCGGTCCTTGACCGTCCGGCGGGTACGCCTGCGGGTATTTGAGGATTTACGGCTGGATCGTTCTCGCGACATGTATTTCAACGTTTAGGAATCAAACACAACACACTGGTTTAATCGATTAAGCTTATCAAGCGCAATATGTGCGCGGACACAGTTCAAACACGGGCAACCGGGAGGTTGCCCCTCCTGATGCCAGCTCCCCACACGTCCATCTTCGCCAATATCGTCCCTACCCTTTGGCGCGTGATTCGTGATGGAAGACGACCACCATGCCATGGCGTAGCAATGCGAAGCCAGGTCCGTTGGCCGCCGCGGGTTTATCAAAGGGCTCCCCACACATCCATCTTCGCCAATCCGGAGGGGCAACCTCCCGGTTGCCCTCGGTGTCGAAACCAATGACGCGGGACCAACAATCACAACAAAGACGGCCCGGAGAAAAACCTCCGGGCCGTCAACCATGGCTGGAATGCCATATGAAATTCGTACTCAGTGCTGCATCGACTCGTCAGCTTCATCCATGGCGGCATCGGCTTCGTCGGCCGCTTCCTCGGCGGTATCCTCCACCTGCTCGACGGCTTCTTCCGAGGCATCCATGGCTTCATCGGCCGCTTCTTCGACTGCGTCACCGGCTTCGTCCGCGGCATCCATGGCGGCATCCCCCGCCTCTTCCGCGGCTTCGGCGCCGGCAGCGGCGGCTTCTTCTCCCTGCCCCCTTATACCGGCCATTGCCTCCTCCGCTTTTGCTTTCATTGAACCGGCGGCCTCAGAGACAGCGGCAGCAGCTTCCTTGCCGGCCTTCTCAACTTTTTCTGCTCCGGCGGCGGTTGCTTCGGAAATCGATTTTGCGGCGGAATCCGCAGCCTCCTTGGCCTGGGCGGAAACTTCCGCCGCCTTTTCGGATGCGTCCTTCACCATCTGATCGGTCGATTCCTTGACCGCAGCGGCGGTTTCCGACGCCTTCTGGCCCACGGCATCCGCACCGTCCTTGACCTTCTGTTTCATGGTCTCGGTCATGCTCGATGCCGAGGACTCGGTACCCTCTTCACCCGAGGTGGTGGAGGATGACTGCGAGCAGCCTGCGGCGACACATGCACACACGGAAAGAATCAACCAGTGCTTTCTCTTCATTTACATATCTCCTTTTGTATGGTTCCTGCCGGATGTGTACCCGGACATCTGTATACAGCGGTTATTTCTCATTCCGAATCAAAAGCCAAGCGCATTGGTACGGCCCCAGGGTCAGCCGACGCTTGCCAAGATCCATCGTGGTGTCCGAAATCATATCTTCCACCCGACACGGGTCCACACCAAGGCCCACCCCGCGAAGCGGAACGTCCTGGACCGATTCCGTCACATTGTGGATCGCCAGCAATGTCTCGCCTCCATCCAGTGCGGTGCGGGTAAAGGCGAAAACAGCCGGTCCAAGATCCTGGGTCACCTGCGGCGCATCAGGATGAAACGCGGAGCAGGCCGAACGGCGTTTCAGCAGGGCCGTCAGGGCGTAGAACACCTTCGACGTATTCGTTTCACGATCGCCCAACGTGCGCTCCAGCTCCACTTCGTTCCACTTCATGCGGTTGATGCTTCGGGCCCGGCCGGTGGCCCGGACCCCGGCTTCATCATTGGGGGTCGCGGTCAAACTGTGAAAATACAACGCGGGAATGCCGCGCATACCGAGCAGGATGGTCTGGGAACAGAGGAAGCGCGCGCCATGCATGTCCACATCATCGGATTCCGGATCACGAAGGGCATCAAAGTAGGTGATGTTCAGCTCGTAGGGACTCTGGCTTCCGTCGGCATTTGTCTTCATCGAGACCTGGCCGCCCAACGCCCGGACCCGGTCGGCCAGTAGATTCAGTTCCTCCTCGGGCACCAGGCCCTGGAGCGGACGTACACCGATGCCGTCATGCGACGCGGTGAAATTCAGAAACGTGCAGCCGGGCGGCGGGTCGTTCAGCGAGGATGCCCATGCCGTCAACGCATCGGCCCGGCCCTGGGTCAGGGCATGAAGCACAAGAGGCGGCAGGCTGAACTGATACACCATGTGCGCTTCGTCGCCGTCTCCGAAATAGCTGATGTTCTCATCATGCGGAACATTGGTTTCGGTCAACACGATGGTTTCCGGCGCGACCATCTCCGCGATGTCCCGCAACAGCTTCACCACCTCATGGGTCTGCGGCAGGTGGATGCAGGACGTTCCGATCATCTTCCAAAGATAGGCAATGGCATCGAGCCGGATGATGCGCATGCCCTTCGAGAGGTAAAACAGAAGGATGTCGAGAAAATCGAACAGAACATCGGCGTTGGAAAAATCGAGGTCCACCTGGTCGCGGCTGAACGTTGTCCAGACCATCGCACTTCCCCCCTGCTTGTTGACGGGCGACAGCAGGGGAAGCGCCCGGGGCCGCACTACGTTGGATAGGTCCTCCGATGGATCCACCTCGATGAAATAGTCCCGGAACGGAGCCACATCAAGGACGTACTGCTTGAACCACTCCGAGCTGCGGGAGCAGTGGTTGAGAACCAGGTCGAACATCAAATCAAAATGCTCGTGCAGGTCGGTGACATCCTTCCAGGTACCCAGCTCGGGATCGACCGCCCGGTAATCCACCACCGAAAATCCGTCATCCGATGTCCACGGAAAAAACGGCAGGATGTGTACCGTGCTGATCGCATCGCGAAGATGGACGTCGCAGAAGCGCTTCAACGTGCGCAGAGGTGGCTCTCCCGCCCTGCGGACCATGTCGCCGTAGGTAATCAGCACCGCATCGGTTTCATCCCACCGCCGGTCGACCCGCTCGGAGCTCAGTCCCACGCCGTAGCGGCCGACCACCATCGACAGCCGCTCCATGTGAAGCTCCACATCGTCATCGGGATACAACCCTTGGAGGCGGGCCCGGATGCGGTTAACATATTCGCTGGCGAAATCCTTCATCCTTAGACCTCCGGCAAACCGGTAACATTGGTGATCAGGGTACGAAGCGAACGCCGCAGCACGCTGTAGCCGAAATAACGGATGGCGACGCGGTAGTTGTGTTCGGTCAGCAGCATCCGGTACTCCCGGTCGTTCACGATGCGGCGGACTTCATCCACCACCTTGCGGGTGACGAAGCCGTCCATCAGGGGAATCTGAAATCCTTTCGGCTCGATATCCCGCCCGAACACGCTGTACCGGTTCACGAGTACCGGAACCCGGTAATAGATCGCTTCAAGCAGGGCATTGCCGAATCCTTCATAAAGGCTCGGATACGTAACGAAATCGGCGTGAGGATAAATATCACCGAGGGTATAGACCTTGCGGCCCTCGTCATCGAGCTGCCGCGTTTCCCCGACCCGGGTGGCGATAAAGCGGAGATCGACCCTGGCCTCTCGTGCCAGCTCGCAAAGCATGTTGCGGTATTCAAAACCCTCGTCGCCCGCCTCGTGGGAAATCACCAGCTTGTACTTCGGATCTCCCAGCATCTGTACAAGCTTGATCGCATGCTCGATGCCCTTGCGCGGGACGATCCGGGTCGGCTGGAGGATGAAGACATCATCCGGTTCGAGCCCGATCTGCGCACGCACATCCGACGCATATTCATCCACCGGCGGCGGAGGGTTTTCAAAATCAAGCACATTCGGAATCAGCATCGCCGGCACGCCCTTCCGCAATGCCAGTTCCTCCTGGGCGGCTTCATTGATCACGACATGCTGCAGCCTGACATGCCGCGGCGGAAATGCCATGTCGAGCAGGTCGGGGATCGCATTCACCGAGAACCGCGTGCGTTCCCAGTAAAAGTCATGATGATGCGCAATGGCCGGCATGCCGGTCTCGGCGAGAAACTGGGTGATGGCCACCCCGAGCGGCACGTGCATCGGGATCGTGACCGCATTCTGCAGGCAGAGGATATCGATGCGGTGGTCCCGGGCAAACCGGTACAGTGTGCTCTTCAGGTACTCCGCGACATCCATGATGCGGCGGGTCACGAACGCGTCACGCTGGGTGCGGCCCCAGATCCGCTCATTGAGCCAGACATTCTCGGGGTGTCCGAAAAATGCTTCGGGCACACACATGATGTCTTCCGGCTCATGATCGATCAGGCCTGCGTACCAGCTTGATCGATAATTCAACTGCTCCAGCACCTGGCTCCATTTAAGGGCCTCCAGCGAAACCCCATCCGTGCCGGCAAACCGCGTTGATATGAATCCTATACGTCCGCTCATGGGTAATGACTGTGCGTTCTTATGTTACAACATGATCCTTGCGAGCTTCGAACATCTACCCGGTCGACAAATGATACCATATGCGATAGGGTATCCGGGTCAATGATTAGTACGGACAGGATTGATTTTGCCTATTCCCCGCGAATCACCCGTACGGCATGGCCCGCGGCGCATGAATCGCCTGCAACGATTGACTCCTGCAACATGAACGAACAGATATGACGGGAAACGAAGCACAGCATACATTCGACACCAGCGGACCGGTGAACCGGTTGCCGGAGTTCGTGCATGCCGCGAAAGACATGCGTGAAATGGCCATCGGGAATCTTGTGCTGGTCGGCGAAATTCCCGCACCGACGTTCCAGGAAAAAAGGCGGACGCAGGAGTTTGTCCATCGCCTGATCGACTGCGGGATCCAGGACTGTTCGGTGGACGAGGTCGGTAATGGCATCGGCATCATCCCCGGGGAATCCGGGGAACAGAACATTCTTCTCGCCGCGAACGCGGATTCGATTCACGGGATCGATATCGACCACGCGATCTCGGTCCAGCCCGATCACCTGATCGGGTGCGGCCTCAGCACCAGCCTCGGCGTGGGTACGCTGGCCACCCTCCCGATGATGATGGACAGCCTCGGGATCAAACTCCGGTCCAACCTGATCCTGCTCGCCACCGCCCGCAGTGCAGGGCGTGGCAACCTCGAGGGCATCCGCTATTTTCTCGCTAACAACAAGTACCCGGTATCCTACGGCATCTGCCTGAAGGGCTCGCCGCTCGGTCGCCTCAGCTATTCCTCCATCGGGATGGTGCGGGCCGACATTACCTGCCGCGTTCCCAGTGAATATGACTGGACCCGGTTCGGCGCCTCCGGCGCTGTGCTGACCATGAACCAGATCATATCAAACATCTCAGCCATTCCCCTGCCTCGCAAACCGGTCACCAACATCGTGCTCGGTTCCATCGACGGAGGATCGACCTACGACCGGATCGCCCGGCAGGTGGTATTGAAATTCGAAATCCGCAGTGAGGATGCCGCGATGGTTCATTCCATCAGCGAGCAAATCGACGACATCGTGGCCGAAACCGCGGCGCAATCGGGGGCCGAGATCACACTCAATGTATTCGCGCACCGGGAACCCGGTGGCATTCAGATCGGCCATCCGCTGGTCCGCTGCTGCCGAACGATCATGAATGCACTGCAGATCACGCCCCGCATCATGCCCAGCACGTCGGAACATTCGGCGCTCATCGATAACAAAATTCCCGCGGTCACCCTCGGCATCAGCACCAGCGAGAGTATTTCCGACGAACAGGACCAGCTCAAGATCAGCCCGATGTACAAGGGGCTGGCCCAGGTCCTGGCCGCCGTTCTTGCCGTGGATGGAGGTCTTTCGGCATGAAGTTCAATCGCACCATACGCCACCCTCCGTCCAGCGATCCCCGGGAAGCCAAACGGGTGGGAAGCAGTATTCAGGAATGGATCGATCACAACACCTATCACCATTCCGATTTCCGGGACATCCGGAAGCTCGTGGAGGCAAAGAAGGAATCCGGCCAGACCATTTCCGTCTGCATTCCCACGCTGAACGAAGAAAAGACCATCGGAAAAACCGTGGTCATGGTCAAAGGCGAGCTGATGGACCGCCATCCCCTGGTCGATGAAATCGCGGTAATCGATTCCGGCTCCGAGGACAACACCCGGGAGGTCGCCGCGGAGTTCGGCGCCGATGTATACCTCGCCTCCGACATCCTGCCCGACCTTGAACCCAAGCGGGGCAAGGGCGAGAACTTGTGGAAAGCGATCTACCAGCTCAAGGGCGACATTATCTGCTACATCGATGCCGATATTAAGAACATCCATTCCCGTTTCGTGTACGGCCTGGTCGCCCCGCTGATTTACCGCCCTGAAGTTCGCTATGTGAAGGCGTTCTATGACCGGCCGCTGGTGTTCTCGGAAGGCGTGCGGCCATCGGGCGGCGGACGGGTTACCGAGATTCTCGTCCGCCCGCTGTTCTCGCTGTTCTTTCCCGAGCTGACCGCGGTCATCCAACCCCTTTCCGGGGAGTATGCGGTACGGCGCGATGTGCTGCAGCAGGTCCCTTTCCCCATTGGATACGGCGTGGAGACGTCCCACCTCATCGATGTGTACGATAAGTACGGCCTGAGCGCGTTTGCCCAGACCGACCTTGATCAGCGGGTTCACCGGAACCAGGCCACGACCGATCTCGGGAAAATGGCCTTCGGCATTCTCCGGGCGTTCCTTGCCCGGCTGAAATCCCTCGGCATGGTGAAGGATCTTCCTGACCTCAGCGTGATCCTTCGCCAGTTCCAGGCCCGGGACACGAAGTACGAGGAGATTGAATACGAGATCCGCGAGGAGGAACGCCCTCCGATGATCACGATCCCGGAATACAAAGAGAAATTCGGCCTCTAAATTTCCGCAGCCGATGCGCGTTGCCGTTCTTCATTACCACATGCGCCGCGGCGGGGTGACCCGCGTGGTCGAGGGCATGCACAAGGCCCTGTTGTCTTCGGATATTTCCCTGGCGGTGGCCGCCGGAGATATCCCTGCGGATGAGACGGAACGCCTTCCGCCCTCCGCCATCGTCCCCGATTTGGCCTATGACAGCGCAACCGGCGGTGAAGAACTGTATGCACAACTGGTCCGGGCTCTCTCCCCCTTGCTGGGCGGCGAACCCGATGTCTGGCACATCCACAATCACTGCCTGGGGAAAAACCAGGCCATACCCGCCCTCGTGCAGACCCTTGCGGATAAGAATGAGCGAATCCTTCTGCACATCCACGATTTTGCCGAGGATGGGCGGCCATCCAATTACCGGATGCTTCGGGAGACATTCACCGATGACGACCAGCTCGGGCGGGTGTTGTATCCCCTGGCCCCGAACATTCACTATGCCCTGTTGAACCCCCGGGACTACCGCGCGCTTGCCATGGCGGGTATTCCCGAAGACCAGTTGCACTTGCTCCCGAATCCGGTCCTGCCTCCGCCAGCCGATGGTGAGGAAGTGGATATCGGCGACGATCGCGAGCTCTACCTCTATCCCACCCGGGCCATCCGCCGGAAAAACATCGGAGAGATGCTGCTGTGGGCGGCCGCCGACCCGGATCAACGGTGCTTCGCCACGACCCTTGCCCCAACCTCCGATGCGGATCTCAAACCGTATGCCGCCTGGAAACAACTCGTGGAGGATTGCGACCTCCCGGTACGGTTTGAGCTGGGCATGAACCATTCCTTCGCCGGTCTTTTACGGACGTGCCGGGCAGTCATCACCACCAGCATCGCCGAGGGCTTCGGGCTTGCCTTCATTGAACCGTGGCTGGTTCATCGTCCCCTCGTCGGCCGGCGACTGCAGGAGATTACGTCGGACATGGAGGAGGCGGGTCTCTCCCTCGACGGCCTCTACGACCGGCTTGATATTCCGGAGTCCTGGCTGGATCGACCGATTTTCGAGCGAGAGGTTGAGCAGTCGCTCAAACAAAGCTATGCCGCCTACGGACTTGAGCTGCCGGCGCGGGCTGTCGAAGCCGCCATCGCGGCCATTGTGCGGGAGGGGAAAGCTGATTTCGGACGATTGAGCGAGCAGACGCAGGCCGGCATCATCCGTCACGTCGCCGAAAACCGCGAGGCGGCCCGGGACATGATACCCTCATGTCTTGACGGCGACCTCTCCGACGAGGCGATTGAAACCAACCGCCGGGCGATTCTTGATGCCTACGGTCTCGCCCGTTACGGAGATCGCCTGACTGCGCTGTATGCTACCGTGGCCGCGGTCACACCTGAGGCGCCCGAACATTTGAGCCCGCGCCGGGTGCTTGATCAATTCCTTCGCCCCGAACGCTGTTACCTGTTGAGGACCTGACCATGCACATCGACCACCGGAACGAGCTGGCCGCCATCATCAAGCGTAACCACCGGCCCCTTCAACCGGAACCAACCGGTACGGCATCCCGCCCGACGCACATCGGGGATATCCGGTGCGTTCTGTTCGACATCTACGGCACCCTGTTTATCTCCGCGGCCGGGGATGTCGGCACGATTGAGGACCATGCCGGAACGCAATTGCTTCGGGATTCGCTGGACGCCGCCGGGTATGAATGTACGCGAGACCCCTCCCCCGAGGAAGCGCGCCTGATCCGTGACCTGATCCGCAACGAGCATGCCCGGCTCAAACATGACGGCATGGAATTCCCCGAGGTTGTCATCGAGGAATTGTGGGCTGAAGCGATCGGTACATATGCGGAACGAGGCCTGATCCGGGATGACGGTGATCTTCTTCAGCGGTTGAAGCTGTGTGTCGAATACGAAACCCGAAGCAACCCGGTAGCTCCCATGCCCGGTCTGACTGACATGTTGAAAGCGATTCGTGGAAAAAGCGTGAAAATGGGCATCGTCTCCAACGCCCAGTTCTATACTCCGCTGATGTTCGACGCCCTGACCGGGGTCCCGCCCGAGGATCATGGATTCGATCCCGAGCTGTGTGTATGGTCCTTCCGCCTTCGACAAGCCAAACCTTCCTCCGCGATGTTCGAAGGCGTCCTCGGCATCCTTCACCTGCACGGCATCCACCCGGAAAACGTGCTCTATATCGGCAACGACATGCTCAAAGATATCTGGACCGCATCCCGCGACGGATGTCGTACAGCCCTGTTCGCCGGCGACAAACGATCCTTGCGGATGAGAGAGAACGACGACCGGTGCCGCCATCTCCAACCCGACGCCATTGTGACATCCATGGATGAAATTCCGGGGATTGTGTAAATACCGGACACCCAAAGGAGGGTATCCCGTATCCCGTATCCCGTATCCCGTATCCCGTATCCCAACACTACGCCATTTCCAACCCTTGGAAACTTCCTGCCGGGAGATTCCAACCACTGGAAATGCGATATGAGGACCGGCCGCTATCGGTTACGGTACAGCGATGAGTCCCTCGACCCGGAAGAAGGTGGGGGTGAGGTTGGTGGCGGATGCGGGCCATAAGGTGGAGCCGGCTTCACCCGGAATCGGGCTGGTGGCGGCGAGCGACCATGAGGCGGAATTCGTGATCATGGCCGGGTTGAGCTGCACCCGGTAGTAGCGTTCGGTGCTGGAGACAAACCGAATCGGAACCGATCCGTTGGTGATGCCTGCATCGGCGGGAACAACTTCGAATCGACTCAGGGCATTGGTCGGCTGAGTACCGGCCAGAAATTCTTCAATGTTGCTGAACAGGTCCCCGTCCGGGTCGTCATTGCCGTCCCAGTTCGTGATGGAACCGAACCGGGCATACTCCCACTGATCGGGCAGCAGATCGGCATCTTCGTCCGTGACGATATAGGCGCTCAGCACATCGCTGACCGCAGCCTTTCCGGTGCTGTCATCGGCGCGGGCCTGAAGCTCTGTCCTGCCGGCTCCGATATCGGACGCCGACCAGGTGAAGTGATACGGGGGTGATGATGTAACCGCCAGCAGCTTGCCCTCGACATACAGCGATACCTGGGTGATGGAGCCGGCGCCGGCGATCGCCTCCACCCTCGTGGTAACCGTATGGGAGGGTTCGATGAAGACATGATTGAGCGGCGCGAGAATGGAACAGGTCGTATCGTGGTTGTCGACCGAGAACTCGATGGTTTTGCGGGTCACGGTTGCCACTGCATCGCCGCTCCGGGTCACGATATCGAGCTGGTGGGGTCCGTCGGCAAGGGTCGAGGTATCGATGCTGGTATTCGCCACAGCCTGGGTGGAACCCGATGCGAGAAAGATGGTGGTACGGGCCCTCAGCTCATCCGCATTGTCATTGAACGAATCGGTAAAGTCCGGGCCGGTCAGGGTCGACATCGGCTTCTTGTTCACGGTGTAGGAAACATGCAGGCCGTTGCCTTCCCAGGTATTGGTGCGGGCAATCAGCCATGCCTCGGCGGATGTTGTTCCCGCCAGGATGTACTTCATTTCCGCCCCGGCCGCCGTTTGCAGATTCGTGTCGCCGTTCACCGCGGCGGCCAGGTTGGTGAAGATGGAGAGATAGGACTCCCCGTTTGTCCCGACGGTATACTCGTTGGATGTTGCAAGCCCGTTGAGGTTGGTAATCACCAGGATCACCTGATCGCCGACTTTCGCGTTTCCCGAGAGGCTCAGGCCTTCCCGCGCAGGTACAAAGGTCTCCATGAAGTTTGTTCCGGATACCCGGGCATGGAGGCGCCGGACCGCACCGGTTCCGGAACCGGTGGCGACAACACAGGAAAGGCCGGTTGCCGAGATCCCGAGCGCATCCTGCATAAGCTCGATCCGGTCGCTGTAGGCCGTTGCCGTCACCCCGAGATCCGGGCCTGCATTGATCGCATCGGCCAGGCCGGCGGCCACATCAAACAGGTCATCGCCGGGTGTCACGGTATAGGAGCGTGACATACCGTTCACGAGGGCGGTGACAACATTACCGTCCACAGGAGGGAGGTTGGTGACCGTGGAATGGAAGGCACCATCGAGGAATATCTCAACCAAGCCAATCGTGTTGGAGTCAGGAGAGGAAGCGGTGATGGTCAACGGCACGGAGCCGGTCACGACCTGTCCGGGCGAAAGACCCGCAACATCGATCAAGGAGGTCACCGCGTAGGGCCGGGCCAGCGGGTCCCCGACAAACACCCCCTGGTACGGGCTCTGCACCGACATGTGATACACCTCGCCGGCGGAGAAGCCCCTCGCGTACCATGGGTACAGCATCGCGTCGGGGAACTTGTTGGTGTATGCGCAGGGTTCGAAGACGGTGCCGTAGGTAGCGGACGCACCGTAGCGAATCCAGTTCAATAGCGACATCTGCCCGCACGCAGAAGAATCCAGCAGACATCCGGCAAAGGAGGTCAGGTGGTCGCCAAGACCACCGGGGAGAAACTGCACGGTATTGATATACGATACATATTGAATCCCGGTCATATAGCCCGCGACATTCACCGGACCGACCAGCCAATTGGTTTCAACCGTCCGGACATCCATGAGCGGTGCGATCTGCTTGAGAGCCAGGGATGACCCGCCGAACTGCTTCCACCGCACACTGCGAAATTCATCCTCGGTGTGGACATAGTAGTACGTACCCGTGGGCGCAATGCCGGTCAGGTTCCTGCTTCGTGCAACCAGATCCCTGGCCTGTTCGAGGGTGAAGGCGGCAAGTTGAAACACCATGAACGGCAAGCCTGTGATTGTTAATGAATCGAATGCACGCTCCGAACGATAATACGGGCTGAATGCCGATGATGGATTCACACAGGGGATGGCGGTAACATCCTGAATGCCGTAATGAAGTGCGCCGACAACGCTGTTGGTCACACCGGGGGAAACCGACAGGCGGTACGGAAAGTCATTGGCCAACACCACGGTCCGGATCTGGTTGCTGAGTCCGGCAGCCGCGATGTACTCGTGGACGGGATTCTCGAGGTCATTGGAATATACCGAGGCGGAGATCGTGGGATTGGTGGTGATCCCGACATGAAGAATGTTTCGCTGGGGAATGTCCTGCAGCTCCGCATAGAACTTTCCGATTTCCTGCGACCTGGGTTCATCGTCGTTGACCACCACGAGTGTTTCCAGCGGAGATCCGCCGCCAAAGGCGCAATGCGAGGCCAAAAGGAGGAATGCCACGGAACGTAACCATGGATGACCGGGATCAAAACGCATGTCAGTAACGTACCCATGAACCCTGAACATGGGCAGGAAAATGCGAGGTCAGCATCGAACAGCCATGGTGGAGGGATTTCCTGAATTTCCGAATGTCGAATTCCTGAATGAACGCGGTAGATGTGTTTGCGCAAACAAGGTCACGTAAAAAGGCTCCGAGGGTTTCTCAACCGTCTGAGGGCACGCGGGAGCGTTCCCTTCCGGAGCGGATAGCGGCGACGATGGTTTTTTATACGCTCTAGTAATTCGTGCGCAGGCGGTTGATGAGGTCGCGGAGCTCATCGTCGGCGTCGCCGAACAGTTCGCTCTGGCGGGTCAGAAGGTCGTTGGCAATTTTCTGTGCTTCCTCATCCTTGTCCATTTTTTCGTATACCAGGGCGAGGTGGAGCATCAGAACCGCGGAATTGGGGCGGAGGGCCAGCGCTTTCTGGATCGCATCTTCCGCTTCAGTCAATGCGCCTTTTTTCAGCAGGATCACTCCATACGTGTCCCATGCGCTGCTGTTCCGTTCATTAAGATCGAGTGACTCCCGGGCCAGCGTCAGGGCTTCATCGATGGAGCCTCGCTTCAGCAGCACCCAGGCAAGGTCGTTGAGCGCTTCCGGCGAACGGGCGGTGGCAAGGCTGGCCCGATACGAGGCCTCGGCCAGCGCATACTGCTCGTTGAACACCTGGATCGTTCCTTCCAGGTAATTTGCCAGGGCGTTTCGCGGATCGACCCTGAGAATCCGGTCAATCGTTCCCTCCGCCGCATCCCGATCCGCCTTGTACATCTGAATCTTTAACAGCGATTCCAGCGCGGGAATACTGCCGGGACTGCGCCTCAGGACTTCGTTGAGCTGGGTCTCGGCGCCTACGAAATCTTTTTTGCGAACAGCGAACTCGGCCATCATCATCCGTACACCCGGGGTCAGGGCATCCAGGCTCTCGAGTTTCTTCAGGGTTTTCTCCAGCAAGGCGTCATCCTTGAGCTGATCGGCAAGGGCCGCCTGGAGGGCAAGGGCCCGCTGATTTTCGCTGTCTTTCTTCAGGACGCGGTTGATGGCGTCCCGGGCGGCGGCCGGATTGCCGCTGGTGATTTCAAGAACGGCTTCTTCGATCAGAACCGCATTTTCATCAAGGTCGAGAGCCTTGAGTTTTTCGAGATAGCCGCGGGCCTCGTCATAATTGCCGTTGCGGACGGCCAGCCGCATCAGACCGGCAAGGGCCTGGGGGTTTCCGGGTTTGGTTTCAAGGACATCGAGAAACGACTCCCGGCTTTCTTCATCCATACTCTGCGAAAAGTACAATCCCCCGAGCGCAAGCTGGAGGCCCGCATCTTCGCCGGTCGCGAGGGAGGCGGCTCGCTTAAGCTCGCGGATGGCCATGTTCGCCTTGCCCGACATGGCCCAGGCCAGACCGCTCTTGGCATAGGCTTCGGGGAAGCGGACATACCCATAGGTGTACGCCAGCGAGACCGGCTGCACGGCGAGGCGCTCCCCTTCAAACCGCTTGGTGAACTCCTCATCCAGCGCGGCAAAGATGGCAAGGTCTTCGCGCTTGGCGAGGGCGTGAAGATTCAGCAAAGCGCTGATATTCTCCTCCGCATACTCGCGGGAGAGCTCGTAACAGGTCACCGCGTCCTCGAGGCGGCCGAGATCCTCCATGATAACGCCCAGATTGTTCGCCACCTTGCTCAGGTGGGTTCGAATACCGGTAACGTAACTACCGATGGCCGGGTTGTTGGTGGCCGCGCCGATCAACCGCTCTCCGAAGGTCTCCCGCAGAGCAACCGTCTCGGCCAGCACCTGGTCGGCATCGACCTGGTCCAGTGCGCGGACGCCGTTGAACACCATCCCGTTCGGAATCGCCTCGTACCCCGCCGCTACCCACAGATCTGGCAGGTTCAAAATGGAAACCGTGTTTTCTAGGTCTTCGCCGGTCCGCATCCATTCATCGAGGAGCGGGGCCATGCCGACCTGGGCAAGGCTGGTATAGCGGGGATCGTTGAACAGCGACGCCACATATTTCATGTAGGCATCCGACCGGCCGTAGCTCAGCCGGATCACGTGCAAATCCCGCCCTTCGAGATGAGCCTGCAGCATGACCTGATCGTCGAGGGCGGTATTCGTGATCAACCATTGCTTGTTCCCGGTATCGCGCAGGACCTGGCGGCTGAAATCCCGGAACAGGGCGATATCCCCGGGCCGTACGACCTTGATACTTTGAACGGCTCCCACAACAACCAGCGCGGGCAGACCAAGCATCAACAGAACCAACCCGCCCCGACGGATCAGCTTTGCCATCCCTCCTGAGAAGCGGTGCTCCCGTGCGCAGGCGGCATACCAGAACGCGGCGAGGAACCCGGCGCAGGATGCAATCAGCAGGTAGGGCATGACAAGCAGCGGACGGAGTCCGGTCATCTCCCACGGCGCGATCGGTATGCGGAACAACAGAGCCGCCACGAGAATCGACAGCACACCGTTCAGAATCACAATGCCGGCCATCGACCCGCGGGTACGAAAGATGGTGACCGGCATCGAAATGGTGAAAATCAGCAGCCACGGCAAGGCACTGACAAAGAGCACGGTCAGCCAGCCGGTTTTGGGAATACCTCCGGTCAGGGTGAGATACTGGTCTCTCCACATGATCCAGAACACCTTCCAGAAGGTTCCGAATTCCCGCCATTCGCTGGCGGGCTGCTGGAAATACCACCCGGCCTGCACGAGGTACGGGAGCAGGCCCAGCACTCCGACGCCGAGCGCCTGCAGAATGGTGCTCATGCGCAGATGCGACGCCTCCCACATGGCGAACAGAACATACAATCCGTAGAGCGGGGCCAGCAGAATCATCGTACTGAACTGCGTGATTCCGATACCGTACAGAAACACCGAGACAAACAGGTACCCGGTTCGCCGGTGGATCCGATACCGGCAGAGGAGATATACCGGGAGGAGGAGGAGGATCAGGTTGAAGGTATGGGGATAGCTGCGAGTGGCGGCAATCCAGAACGGCTTGCTGAACGCAAGATACAAAACGGTCACCGAACCGGCAACGATCCCCACCCGCTGGGCGAAAGCCCGCCCGACGACATCGCTGGTCAACCTGCGAGTCGCGAAATAGCGGCTTATGTCATACACAAGGTACAGAACAACGCCCGCGCAGACCGCCGAGAACAGATGAATCGACGTGACGGCGGCCGATCCGGAAACCAGGGCGAGGCCCGAAATCACCACACCCCACAACATGCTGTTCATCGAGGGAAAGGCATCGATGCCGAGATGCTGGAGCAGCCGCTGGGTCGGATCCCCGGGGAAGGGAACATTGCCCATGGTCAGGAGGTAGACAACAAGACCGCCCGCGGCGAGAAGAATGCCGATAAGTACGGGGGTGGAGATCGATCGCATCTGAAGGTTCTTTTCCGTTTCCATAGACAGATTCTCTCGCAGGGAAGCCCTTGGTTAAAACGGTTACGCCGAATTACGACTTAACCATATCGTGCAGCATTTCACCACGCGGAATTGCCGGATGACAGACAAAAAAAGAGCGCCCCCGAAGGAGCGCTCTTTTCCATATTCAGCAAGAGTATCTTACTTCCGGATGCGACGGATCGCCAACAGCAGGGCGCCGATGCCGAAGAAGGCAAATACGGAAGGCTCAGGAATGATCTGGATGGTGGCGGCATGGGCCTTTCTTCCCTTGAGCCTGTTCATGCGCGGGATCGCCATGGGGCGTGTTGCCATGATGATCCAGGACGGTGGCGGCAAGATTGCTGGGATCCATGCTGTTCGGCGACGGGCCGGGAGGATCCTGATCGTTCAGGGGTCCACCAACCAGGGCAGAATCATTGTAGAAGTCACCAGCCTGAATACCACCGGTACCATTTTCATCAGAGAACAGCCGGGTATAAACGTAGCCAGGAACAAAGGCATCTTCAGTCAAGTTCCAAGGAGCCTGAGTTGCGTCGTAGGCCTGAGCTCCGACCGTGATACCTCCGTTGAAGGGCCCACTACTTGCCGTGGTCGTCTGCAAGAGAAGGATGTCGTCGCCTGTGGGTACCAGCGGGTTAGCAGGATTGAGAGCATCAGCAGAGTTATTGGAACTCCAAATCAGCTGAACAATCTGCCCTGACGCCACAGTCGTGCCATCGCTTTGATATGTGGGTCCGAGATTCGTGAACCAGCTGATGCTTATCGTTGCGCTGGCCGTCATGGCCAATGCAACTGCGGTCGTTACTGCAAGTAGGACTTTCTTCATTTTTTTCTCCTTAGGTTAGGAATAACGCAATCTAAGACAATATCAACATCAAGGCCAAGTGTAAGGTTTCGGTTCAACCCAATTCGTCGAAACGGTCGTAGACAGGAAGAACGCTGCACCAGGGTTTAGCACATTGGTTCCAGGAAACCAACCTCCAAAGCCCTTGTTTTCGCTGACGTAGGTCTGACCAGCTTGGTCCCACAGGAATACAGTTGAACCGCTTGGGAGGTTTGCTGCAAGCGTTGTATTTGTGACCTCGGTTGTTACTGGGAACGGGTAACCAACCATGCTGAAGCCATTGACATATGGAACAGTACCGGTTGGCTGCGTGAACCGATCCGGAACTTCACCCATCATGAAGATTGAGTAATTATTGGAAGGCGCCGCAGCTCCGATAGTCAGGAAGAAACCGTTGCCGGGATCGAGAACGTTCGTTCCAGGAAACCAACCTCCAAATCCCTTGTTTTCGCTGACATAGGTTTGACCAGCTTCATCCCAGATGAAGACGGATGAACCGCTCGGCAATTGATCTCCAAAAAGATTCGTAACCGTGTAGTCGGAACCCGCAAGATTAATAAAGGGGTTCTGGATCATCGCAAAGTCTCCCTTGTCGATGTTAAGTTTGATGTACCCCACCGCATTCCGGCTCAGCACCTGATTGGTCTGACCGAATGCCATGGTCGCCGCCGTTGCGACGCCGAGCATTGCTACTACAATCTTTTTCATGTTATCCTCCGTATTCCCTGACCCATCAGGGATGTTTCCGTCGTTGTTGTAATTTGTACCCGTACGTAGGGTACGTGTCAACACGTATATCGCGAAAAAAGGGATGAAGCTGGGAACAAATCGGGGAACGAACCCAAGTGGCTGACAGAAAACAAGTTACAATCGCATCCTCAAGGGCTATTCGCTCGGGGCTCAGGGCGTTGCCCATCCTCCTGATCGGCCTTGCCATAACGTTTTCGCTGTGGGAGAGGCACAAGGAGGCCGTTTTACAGGATGCGGAACAGGAGTTTTCGGCGGCGGCGGACATGATGCGCCAGTCGATCCAGGATGAATTTTCCCTCTATATGGACGTCCTGAACGCGCTGGCCAACCTGCACACGCTTTCGGACCGGGTCAGTTATGATGCGTTTCGGGAGATGGTGGACAAGGGGATGCAGTTTCAATTGAGGATTCTGTCCTCGTTCGGCTTCGTTCAGCTCATTCCTCTTTCCATACGCCCCCTGGTGGAGCAGCAGGGGGAGGCGTCGCTTACGATCGTGGAGTGGAACCAGGCCGGGGACGTCGTTCCGGCGGGCGTTCGACCGAATTATTTCCCGGTTACGCATCAGAATCCGCCGGAGTCGCTGGGCCTGCCGATCGGATTCGACCTGGGATCGCTGCCCCGCTTTCTCCAGGTCTATCAGCAGGCCGCGATAGCTCCCCGGCCAATTCTGTTTGAAGCTCCGCAGCACGACCCTGATCCGGCGCCGCGGTTGTTTGTCCTGATCCCGATTCACGAAGAGGAAAGAGGACCGGCGCCGGTCACAGGATTTGTCATAGGCAGGCTGCAACCGTCAGACGTGATCGGCCGGGCGACCGCCCGGCTGCCCCGCTCCCAGGTCGATGTCTCGCTGGTTGGTGAACCGCCGGAGCGGCAAACGGATTCCGGCGGGATTGTGCGGGATGGCGAGCGGTTTGTCGTCGAGCTGCCGATTCGAATTGCCGACCGGGAGTGGACGGCGGTTTGCTCGGCGCCGGTCCGAAGCATGACCGGGGCAGCCGACGGGACGGGCATCCTGATCTGGGTGGCCGGCGGGCTGATCACGATTCTTCTCGCCCTGCAGGTTCTGCACCTTTCCACCCGGAATATGGAAATTGAGGAGCAGGTGAACCGACGGACGCGGGATTTGAAGGATGCCAACCGCCGCCTGGAGGAGGCGATGGCGGCCCAGGCGCGGCTCGAGGTGTCGATGCTGGAGATCAGCGAAAAGGAGCAGCAGAGGCTCGGCCGCGATCTTCACGATTCCCTGGGCCCCCGGCTTTCCGGCGCGGTGTATCTCAGCAAGGCCCTGGCCGGCCAGATTCGCAACGGCTCCCCGCAGGCTGAACAGACGGTCCAAGAGATCCGGGATTTGTTGAAGGATGCGGTGGTGCAGGCACGGCGAATCGCCCACGGGCTGGCGCCGGTCGACCTTTCGGATCAGAGCCTGCGCCACGCCCTGGACAAGCTCGCGGATCAGGTTCAGGCCCTGTACGGAGTACCGTGCCGTGTCGTTGCGGACGATGACATACGGCCCGCGGGGGAGAAAACGGCGAACCATCTTTACCAGATCGCACAGGAAGCGGTCACCAACGCGGTTCGTCACGGACAGGCGACGGCCATCGAAATTTCGCTGACCGCATCCGAACCCGGCCGGGCCAGACTGATGATCTCGGACAACGGCAAGGGCATGCCCGATCCCGGCGCCACCCAGGACGGGATGGGTATGCGCATCATGCAGCACCGTACGGAAATGATCGGCGGCGGATTCTCGGTAAGAAGCCGACCCGAAAGCGGCCTGGACGTCGCCTGTGAGTTCGCCATCGACACCGCGTGAAAAAAACGCATGCTACCCCGGTTGTATTCATGATGAACGAAACCCTTCCAACCAGGACCATCCGCGTCGCGATTCTCGACGACCATGCGATCGTGCGGTCGGGACTCCGCATGATCCTGGAGGAGGAACCGGACCTGGTCGTCTGCGGGGAAGCCTCGAACCTTGACGAAGCCAGGCACATCCTGAAGACCGAAACCCCCGATGTCATGCTGGTGGATATCTCCCTGAAACAGGAAAACGGACTCGACCTGGTTCGTGAGGCGCGCAAAGCCCACCCCGACGTCCGGTGCATCATTCTCTCCATGCATGACGAAAAGGAGTTTGCGGACCGGGCGCTCCGCGCCGGCGCCGCGGGGTATGTCATGAAGGAAAACGCCGACGAGGTGGCGGTGGAAGCCATCCGCAAGGTGCTGACCGGCGACCTGTACCTCAGCCCCGAGGTGTCGACCCGCATTCTGAAAAAGATGGTGGAAGAAGACAGCGGCGAGAAACCGCAGCACGGGGTGGAAAGCCTGACCGACCGCGAGAAGGAAATTTTCGAATGTATCGGCCGCGGACTCTCGACCCGGCGGATCGCCGAACACCTCGGCCTCAGCGCGCGGACGGTGGAAGTGCATCGTGCGCACATCAAAAAGAAGCTCCGCTGCGAGGAG
>JAUIHQ010000143.1 GCA_030432155.1 bacterium
CTGATTCAAACCGCCAATCGGCAATCCCTTTGATCTTCCTCCCCCGATGCCGTATAGGTACCTCATGAGTGATTCCGACAAAAAAGACAAACCGGACGATGGCGGCACATCGTTTGAGGACCTGCTGAAGAATGCCCGCATCCAATTTGCCTACGGGATGCCGCCGGGCATGCAACAGGCCGCCGGCGACGACGAGGATGAGGAGGATGAATCCGAGGAGCAGCAACAGGTGCTCGAGCGTATCCGCGATTTTCACCTGAAACCCCGCGAGGTGAAGGACTACCTCGACCGCTTTGTCATCAAGCAGGACGATGCGAAGAAGGTTCTGTCCGTCGCCATCTGCGACCATTACAACCACGTCCGCCGTTGCGTCGAGGATCCCACCGTGGCCGAGGAGGAATACACCAAGCAGAACGTCATCCTGCTGGGGCCCACCGGGGTTGGCAAAACCTACCTGATGCGGTGCATCTCCAAATTGATCGGGGTTCCGTTCGTGAAGGCCGATGCCACGAAGTTTTCCGAAACCGGGTACGTGGGCTACGACGTGGATGACATCGTGCGCGACCTGGTGAAAGTTGCGGACGGCAACACCGACCTCGCCCAGTACGGCATCGTCTATGTCGATGAAATCGACAAGATCGCCGGCCGCAGCGGCAACGGCGGGCTGCGCGACGTATCCGGGCGTGGCGTTCAGATCAATCTGCTGAAATTGATGGAGGATACCGAGGTCAATCTTCAGAGCCAGACCGACCTCATCGGACAGATGCAGGCGATGATGGACATGCAGCGTGGCAAATCCCGAAAGCGCTCGATCAGCACCAAGCATATCCTGTTCATCGTCAGCGGCGCCTTCGACGGCATGGCCCCGATCGTCCGCAAGCGGGTTCAGCAATCATCGATCGGCTTTACCGAAGCCGCGGGGGCCGGCCCCAAGGACGACCACGAGGTGCTGCGGGCGGTCGCCACCCCCGACTTTATTGCCTACGGGTATGAACCGGAGTTCATCGGCCGCCTGCCGATCCGTGTCCTGTGCGAGCCGTTGAATGCGGACGACCTTAGGAATATCCTGTTGAACTCCGAGGGCAGCATTCTCCGCCAGTACAAATCAGATTTCGAAGGCTACGGCATCAACTTCACCCTTGATGACGATGCCATCGACGAGGTGGCGGCCCGGGCGGAGAAGGAAAAGACCGGGGCCCGGGGATTGATGACGGTGCTCGAAGGGATCCTGCGCGAGTTCAAGTATGAACTGCCCTCCACCACGGTGAAGGAGCTCAAGGTCGATGCCGGCACCCTTGGCGATCCGCCTGGGCGCATCCAGACCCTGATGAACGAAAGCATGGATGCCCAGAAAGACTTGCTGCGCGGAGAAGTGGCCGCGTATACGGAACGGTTCCGTGAGGAGCACGGCCTGACCCTGGTGTTGGACGACGATGCGGTCGATCTTCTGGTTGAGAAAAGCCTCGCCGTCCACAAGACCATTCGCGCGTTGTGCGAGGAGCACTTCCGGAATTTCGAATACGGCCTCAAGCTGATCAACCGGAACATCGGCCAGACCGAGTTCACCATTGACCGCGCCACCGCCGAAAACCCCGACCAAGTGGTTTCGGAGTGGGTTCAGAAAAGCTTCAGCGAGCGGCAGTAACCAGCCTGACCTGAGGTTGACGGGCAAACGACCGGTCAAAGGTCAGAATCTGATGGGCATGGTCAAGGTAATCCATCCGGATCATCCGATCCATGATACCCGGCTTGCCGCCGGCATATTCCTCGAGGATGGACAGGGCATGCCCGATGGGAGTGATCATCGGCGACCGGAGAAACCCGGCAAGAGTCTCAACGGCCTCGGTCAGAGGAACATCATAATGGTGCTGCAGGGCAAAAAGGACCTCGGTCACCACCAGGTCACTCACACACACGTCCATGCCCTGATCATGCGTGGTCTGAACCAGCTCCAGCGCGGCTGATGCCTGAGACTTCGGTTCCCCGGTCAACAATCTCAACACAACCGACGTATCCAAACCAACGGCTTTCATGTCCCGGAGCGCCGTCTTCCCTTCTCGATCGATGCCCGAATCGATCGGATGTCATGCTTCTTGCTTCCGGCATAGGATTGAAGGGCGCCGAACCAATTTTCTTTGTCGGGACGGCGGGTCTGCAGAACCCAGCACGACTGATCCTCAATGGTCCGTTTCACCAGATAAACCGCCTGGCCTTCTCTGACACCGAGGTCGCGGCACACCTCCGCGGGAAACGTAACCTGCCTCTTGCTGGTTATCTTCAATGGCTTCATGCAGTCACCTTACCTTTAAAAGATTCAGTAAGGCAATTCGGTTTTCTATCGACTGCCATTCGTACAGTGGAGGCCGATGAAGATAGGCATTGCGCAAGGCGGGCGTTGAGTGGAAGGATCATGTGATGACATCCGATTCCCCGGTTTTTGAGATCCTTGATGCCCGCCCGACCCGTCTCGGCGAGCTGGTGCTGCGCCGCCGCTCCCTGCCCGCGCTGGACAACCTGATCATCCACGAGGTCAAACTCGGCGATGAATTCCTGATGTCGAGTCTGTTCCATGAGGCCGAAGAGGCGCTGGCTGGTCTTGTGATTCCGCGGCTCACCGCTTCGGAGGCTGACGTCGTGGTCGGCGGACTGGGGCTCGGATATACGGCCCGGGCGGCACTGCAACACGAGACCCTGAGCAGCTTGCTTGTCGTGGAGGCGCTGGAGCCGGTGCTGACCTGGCACCGTGAAGGCAGGTTGCCGTTGGGACCCGAGCTGACCGGCGACGATCGCTGCCGATTTGTGGAAGGGGATTTTTTCCGCCTCGCGGCCGATCCGGATGCCGGCTTCGATCCCGACCGGCACGGCCGCCGCTTTGATGCCATCCTGCTCGACATCGACCACACCCCCGACAAGGTCCTGAGCCCCGCCCATCGAGCGTTCTATACCGAACAGGGATTGAAAACAGCCGCGAGGCACCTCCATGACGGCGGCATCTTCGCCATCTGGTCCGACGATCCCCCCGACCAAGACTTCCTCCACCGCCTCCGCACCGCATTCCCCTCCGCCGAAGCCACCGAAGTCCCCTTCCCCAACCCCCTCACCGGCGCAACCTCCGCCAACACCATCTACATCGCATCCTGAAGGATGTCATCCCCCGACACAGTCGGGAAACAGGTCGGTCCACTGGGAGGTTCGCATGGCGGCGATGTCTCCTTTTTCGCACTGGTCCATGATCGCTTCGTAGGTGTCGCCGGCGTAGCTGCCGCCGACGTTGGTGCGAAACTTTTCCATCAGGAGGGGGATGCCTTCATCGCGGCGGCGGCGATGCCCCACGGGATACTCAACCGCAACCTGGTCGGTGGCGGAACCGTCCTTGAAAACGACCCTCAGGGCATTGGCGATGGACCGCTTGTCGGAATCGAGGTAGTCGCGGCTGTAGTCCTTGTTCTCCGTCACCACCATCTTATCGCGCAGGGCGTCAATCCTTGCATCACGTGCGGTTGATTCCTCGTAGTGGTCGGCGGTCAGGGTCCCGAAGATCAAGCCTATCGCGGTCATGTACTGAAGGCAGTGATCCCGGTCGGCGGGATTGTGCAGCGGGCCCTTTTTGTCGATGATCCGGATGGCGGATTCGTGGGTGGTGATCTCCACCTTTTCGATTTCGTCCAGCCGATCCTTGACCTCGGGATGCAGGGTAATCGCCGCTTCCACCGCGGTCTGGGCGTGGAATTCGGCGGGGAAGGATATCTTGAACAAGACATTCTCCATGACATAACTGCCGAGAGGCCGGGCCAGGGTGATCGCCTTGCCCCGGAACAGAGCATCCTGAAATCCCCAGGTTTTCTCGGTCAGCACTGAGGGATATCCCATCTCGCCGTTGAGCGCCATATAGGCATGCTGAACGCCGCGTGCGGTGGCATCGCCGGCGGCCCATGATTTCCGGGGACCGGTGTTGGGAGCATGCCGATACGTCCGCAGTGCGCCGCCGTCAGCCCATGCATTCGACACCGCGTCGGCAATCCGGTCTTCCGGCAGATCGAGCATCGCCGCCACCACCGCGGTGGTGGCGATGCGAACGAGGATGACATGATCCATCCCCGCCCGGTTGAAGCTGTTGTCGAGGGCCAGCACACCCTGGATCTCGTGCGCCTTGATCGCCGCGGTCAGCACATCCTGAATCGTTGTGGACTTTCCGTTGCGGTCGAGGAAATCGGCCACGGCAAGAATCCCGCCGAGGTTGTCGGAGGGATGCCCCCACTCCGCGGCCAGCCAGGTATCGTTGTAATCCAGCCACCGGATGATCGCACCGATATTGAAGGCCGCCCGCACCGGGTCGAGACGGAATGACGTACCCGGTACATGAGCCCCGTTCTCCATGTCCGCCCCCGGCACCACCGGTCCGAGACGCCGAACGCAGTCGCGAAACCGGAGCGCCAGCAATCCGCAGCCCAGGCTGTCGAGGAGACAATACCGCGCGGTCTCGTAGGCCTCGGACGAGTCGATGCGATCGTGACAGGCATACGATGCGATCGCGGCGATCACATCATCCGTTTCGGGACGAATTCGGTTGGCGGCTTGAACCATGATGTTCTCCTATCGTTGATCGAGGGCGGGAACATCGCGTACCGCGGGACCCGCATATTCGGACGTGGGCCGGATGATCCGGTTGTCGGCCCGCTGCTCCATGATGTGGGCGGCCCATCCAGTCACCCGCGACATCACGAACAACGGTGTGAAGAGCGGGGTGGGAATGCCGCAACGGTTGTAGACAATCGCGGAATAGAAATCGAGGTTGGGGAACAAATCCTTTTCCCGGCGCATGACCTGTTCGATCCGCTCGGCCACTTCGAACTGCCGCTTGCCCTCATCGGAACCGGACGCGAGTTTCTCGGCCCAGACCTTGATGATGTCGGACCGGGGATCCCGAACCTTGTAGACCCGATGGCCGAAGCCCATGATCTTATCCTTCTTCTTCAGGCTCTCGAGAATCCCCTTCTCCGCCTCATCGGCGGTCCCGAACCGTTCAATCAACGCCATCGCCGCCTCGTTGGCCCCGCCATGCAGCGGACCGCGCAGAGCGCCGATCGCCCCGGTAACCGCGGAATAGAAATCGGACAGGGTCGAGGTGATGGTCCGGGCGGTAAAGGTCGAGGCATTGAATTCGTGCTCGGCATAGAGAATGAACGAGATGTCCAGCGCCTTTCGGTGCTCATCCAACGGGGCTTCGCCATGAAGCAGGTGCAGGAAGTGACCGGCGAGCGTATCCTCGCTGTCCACGGTGACATCCGCCTTCGTGCCCCCGACCGCCACGTGGTGCCAATACAGGATCATCGACCCGAAACAACCCACCAGCCGGTCGGCGATCGCACCCTGGTCCCGGTCCGCTCCCTCGGGTTCGAGACAACCGAGCATTGAGCAGCCGGTGCGCATGACATCCATGGGATGCGCCGATGCCGGGATGCGTTCCAGCGCCTCTTTGAGGGCCGAAGGAAGGTCACGCTTCGCCTTGAGGGAGGCACGGTATGCCTTGAGCTCCGCGGCATTGGGAAGCTCCCCGTGAAGCAGCAGATACGCAACGTCTTCAAACGTCGCCTTCTCGGTCAGTTGATTGAGGGGATAGCCGCGATACTGCAAACCACCGCCCTCTTCGTCGATGATCGCGACAGACGTCTGTCCTGCAACAATACCGGCCAGGCCTTTTGAAAATTCCGCCATGATGTTCTCCTCCTCACGTGTGGGGCCGGCCCTTCATGGACCCGCCGTTTCGCCGACACCCTCAGCCCGGCTCCCCGCCGGACATCGCGCGATCGGCCTCCTGTTCGAATCGATAGTAATCAAGAACTTTGTACAGCCGCTGCCGGGTTTGCATCCGGTCCACCACCGCCCGCTGGGTTCCTTCGCGACGAATCGCGGTGTACACATCCTCCGCCGCCGCACTCATCGCCCGGAACGCGGACAATGGATACAGCACCATCGCCACACCCGCCTCCCCCAGCTCAACCGTTGTCATGAGCGGGGATTTGCCGAACTCGGTCATGTTGGCCAGCACCGGCACATTCAACGCACCGGTCATCGCCCGGTAGTCGGCTTCCGACTCCATCGCCTCGGCAAAAATCATATCCGCCCCGGCGTCTACATACGCTTTCGCACGGTCAATCGCGCTTTCCAGCCCTTCGACCGCGGCGGCATCGGTCCGCGCCATCAACACGAAATCGGCATCGGTCTTCCCGCCGGCCGCCGCTTCAACGCGCCGACACATCTCATCTTTGGGCACCACCCGCTTGCCGGGACGATGCCCGCATCGCTTCATGTCCACCTGGTCTTCGAGGTGAACCGCAGCCGCGCCGGTTTCGATCATTGCCCGCACCGTTTCCCCGGGATCGTCCCAACCGGTATCGATGTCCACCAGCACCGGGAGATCGACCGCGCCGCAAATCCGGCGCACATCGGTGAGGACATTGTCCCGCGTGGTGAACCCGAGATCGGGAAGGCCGTACGAGGCATTGGCGACGCCGGCGCCTGAGATATAGAGGGCGCGGAAGCCCGCCTCCCGCGCCTGCCGCGCGGCGTAGGCGTGGATCACCCCCACAATCTGCAGGGGACGCTCCCCGGCCAGCGCGTCGCGAAACGCGCGGCCCGGTGTTGGGGTTGCCTGGTTCACATCAGAAATGAGTCGGCTCCCGGCTCAGGAATTGTCCGTGCCCGAGCTTGCCGACAAACTCTCCGTCCTTCGCCACGGTTTCGCCCCGCACCGTCACGAGCGCCGGGCGGCCCTTGGTTGTCCAGCCTTCGTATGGATTGTAGTCGATGTTCATGTAGTGTTTCCGCGCCGAGATTTTGCCCCGGTATTTGGGATCCCACACCACGATATCCGCGTCACTGCCCACCGCGATCGTGCCTTTGCGGGGGAACAGGCCGAAGATCTTCGCGGTCTGGGTGCTGGCGCAATCGACGAACCGGTGCATATCGATCCGGCCTTCGCATACGCCGTGGGTCCAGAACATCTTCACCCGGTCCTCGAGCGACGGGATGCCGTTGGGAATCTTGGTGAAATCATTCCGGCCCATCTGTTTCTGCTTCTTGACATCGAACGGAGCATGATCGGTGGCGAGGGTGTTGATGAAACCCTGCTGCAGTCCATGCCACAGATATTCCTGGTTGCTCTTGTGGCGGAGGGGGGGGGACATCACGTACCGGGACGCACGGTCGAACCCGCCTTTTTCGGCGTAGGTCATGTCGTGGGTCAGGTACTGGATGAGCGTCTCGATCCAGATTTTCACCCCCCGCTCCCGTGCCCGCAGCGCCGCGGTCACCGACTCCCGGCAGCTCGTGTGCACGGTATAGACATGGGTGCCGTTCATGGCGGCAAAGGTCGTCAGATGGTGGACCCCTTCGGCTTCCACCATCGGCGGGCGGCTGTGGTAATGCCATTTCGGTGCGGTCTTGCCTTCGTCGATCAACCGCTGCTGCATCTGGGCCACCAGCTCGGCATTCTCACAATGAGCGGTGACGATCACCCCCAGTTCCTTGGCCAGACGCATAACGTTGAACAGTTGCTCGTCGCTGACCCCAAGCGCACCTTTGTAGGCCAGGAAGATTTTGAAGCTGGAGATGCCGTCGGCGACGATCTTGCGAAGTTCGGCCTCGGACTTCTTATCGAAACGGGTCACGCCCATGTGGAAGGTGAAGTCGCAGGCGCTGTTGCCCTCGGCCTTGCCCCGCCACAATTCATAGGACTTCATCACCGGATCCGTCGGCCCCGGGCAGCACATTTCGATCAGGGTCGTGGTGCCGCCGACCACCGCGGCTTTGCTCGCGGTCTTGTAGGTATCCTTGGCGTAGGTTCCCATGAACGGGAGATAGATGTGGACGTGGGGATCGATGAAGCCGGGAAAGACGTACTTGCCCCGGGCATTGATTACCTCGGTCCCTTTCGGTGCGTCCAGCTTCTCTCCGATCTGCCGGATCACACCGTCCTCGACGAGGATGTCGGCCTTCACGCGGCTGTCGGCGTTTATGATCTCTCCGTTGCGAATCAGCATGGTCATGTCTGCGTGTCCTTTCTGCTCTTTGCCCTATTCGCGGTGCCAGATGTCGCCTTCACCATACCGGAACCAGCGGGAGGTGACGACCTTATGGCGGGTGTAAAACATCACGCCTTCCCGTCCCTGAAGGTGAAGGTCCCCGAAGAAGGAATAGTCCCACCCGGCGAATGGGAAGTAGGCCAGAGGCGCGGGCACCCCGACATTCACCCCGACCATCCCGGCCTTGATCCGGTGCTTGAATTCCCGGGCCGCCTTGCCGGACTGGGTATAGATGCAGGCCCCGTTGCCGAAGGGGGTTTTGTTGGCCATCTCGATCGCCTGATCGAGATCGTCGAACCGCATCACATTCAATACCGGCCCGAACACTTCTTCCCGGGCAATCTCCATGCCCGCCTGAACCCGGTCCACAATCGACGGCCCGAGGTAGAAGCCTTCCGGCTCTTCCGCGACCTTTACGTTGCGGCCGTCGAGAACCAGGGACGCCCCCTCTTTCGTGCTGCTCTCGAGCAGCCCGCTGATCCGGTCCCGGTGCTGGGGACTGATCACCGCCCCCATCTGTGCGCCGGCCTCGCGGTCGGTGGGACCGACCTTCAATTTGGAAATCACATCGGCCAAAGGATCGATCAGCTTCTCCGCGGCCTTGCCGATGGTGACCGCGGTCGACCCGGCCATGCACCGCTGCCCGGCGCAGCCGAACGCGGCATCGGTAAGTCCGCCCACCGTGTTCTCGATATCGGCGTCCGGAAGGACGAACACATAGTTCTTGGCTCCGCCCGCCGCCTGGACGCGCTTGCCGTTCCGGGTCCCGGTTTCAAAGATGTACTTGGCCACCGGCGACGATCCGACAAAGGAAACGGCCCGCACCAGCGGGTGTTCCAGCAGGGCATCCACACATTCCCGACCGCCGTGGATGACATTGAGGACACCGTCCGGCAGACCCGCCTCCTTCAGCAACTCGATCAGGCGAATGCCGGTCAGCGGCACCTTCTCGCTGGGCTTGAGGATAAACGTGTTCCCGCAGGCGATGGCCATGGGATACATCCACATCGGCACCAGCGCGGGGAAGTTGTACGGGCAGATGCCGACACACACGCCATGAGGCTGCTTGACCATCTCGCAGTCGATGCCCCGCGCCACGTTCTCAAGGATCTCTCCCTTCATCAGTTCGGGAATGCTGCAGGCGTATTCAACGACCTCGACGCCGCGGCGGATATCACCCCGCGCTTCGACAAGGGTCTTGCCGTGCTCACGCGAGATCATCTTCGCA
>JAUIHQ010000144.1 GCA_030432155.1 bacterium
GCGCCGGGTTGATAGACCTCGCTGAAGGAGCCGTTGCCCTGGTTGCGCCAGATCGCGGCGTAGCCGACGTCGGGCCTCATGCCGCTGATCGCGATATCCGGCCATCCGTCGTTGTCATAATCGCCCACCGCCACCGCGGCGTTTCTCACGGCGGGCAGGCCGGTGTTCCAGAGTTCGAATCCGCTCGGAGTGTTCCGCAAGACCTGGGTGATCGGCGACGAGCTTAAGATGAAACCATTGTTGCCGACGAGGATCAGATCGAGCCGTCCGTCCCGGTCGAGGTCGGCCCAGACCGCCTGCCCGGCGAAGATCCCCGGCAGAGAAATCCCGCTGTGTACAAACGAACCGTCGCCCTGGTTGCGCCAGATTTGCGTGGTCCGGTTGTTGCCTGTGGCGTCGGTCCCCCCCGCCACTACGAAATCCAGCCATCCGTCGTTGTCGTAATCCCCCCAAGCCGCGGTGGGAATGCCCGCACCCGCATTGAACAACGGTAGGGCGAGTCCGAGATTGGTGAAGGTTCCGTTGCCTTGGTTGCGCCACACCGCAGTGACAGCATCACCCGCTGCGAGCATATCCAGTCTACCGTCGTTGTCAAAATCGCCCCATGCTGACACGGCATGGCTGATATCAGGGATCCCGACCGCGAGGTTGGTAAACGCCGGGGAGCGCATCGGAACCATCATCATGATCAGCGGGAAGGCAAACGCCAGGGCTCGCCCCCTGCACACCCTCTGCAGGCCGGCCCGCCACGACGATCGATCAGCAATAGAAGTCATCACTCAACATCCTCGATTGGGCGGCCTCATCACGGGCGATTCAGCTGCCATGTATTTGAGATTAGATTGCCATCAGGTTTTACCCGATGCAAGAACATCGGATGCCATGGTCTGGAGGGGCATGGGTGCCAGGGATTCTTATGAAAAAGCAGTATGACGTTGAGGACGCCATCCGAAATCCATATGCCAAGCACCTTAAGAAGCAGGACACCCTGCGTCTCAATACAGACGTCATCACCTACTTCAAGGCCCTGGCGAAGGAAATCGGCATACCCTACCAGAATCTGATTAGCCTATACCTGACAGAGTGTGCTCACTCGGAGAAGAAACTCACGCTTGCGTGGGCATCATGAAAATGGGCAGAAGCTTCATCGGTCAGCCTGATACAACGGTTGTCATATCAATTCATCGGTTGGATGCTGTAGTTGAATTCATACGTTTCATCCGGAAAGATCACGTCCGGCCACCGCGCGATACCGGCATGGGCGGCATCGTAGCGCAGCACCCATCGGTCCGACTCCGGAAACTCCGGAATGTGGGCCGCGTGTCGAAACGTCTCGACCGGCCACGGCATGACCGAACCGTTTCCGCCGTCGTGACCGCCGACGACTTTCAGCCCGATGCCGCGCACATCATGCAGGGCGATCCACGTCAAACCGGACCGGTTGCCGCATTCCTGAGGCCGGACATAGTGTTCAAAGAAATCCGCCGCGCCGTGCGTATAGACGCCGTAGCGGGTGCAGTCCCGGCGTGATACATAATTCTCGTGCGGTCCGTAACCGAGATAGCTCGATTGCCCGAATTCCTTGCGAACCGGTATTCGGATGCCGATGCGAAAGCACACATCATCCCCTGTCAGACCGATCTTCCGTACCCGGGTCGCAACATCGGCGACACCGCCGGGACGAATGGTGTACCGGGATGTCGTCCCGTACCCTTCGCCTGCTTGGTTGAGAAATCGGTTCATGATTTCGACGACAACCCTGTTCCGGTCCGCATGTGAGATTTTCACCGTCCCGGGTTCTCGAGTCAGCGCGTGCAGGTCCCGGTCCATCGCCTTGCGAACATGAGGCGCGGTCCGAACGTTGTAGTCATCGGTTGGATGCTGATTGAAATTGACTTCCAGTCCGGGAACGACGACATCGGGCGCCAGCAGTTCACGCCCCTCGAATACGATCTGTGACAGGACCGCATGGGTCGTATCGAACCGGTACTCCGCCGCACCGGCTCGAACGATCATCCATCCATCTTCATCCTCGCGTATCTCCACCTCGCCGTCCATCTCCGGCGGGGCCGGGTGATCTCCGGCGCCCTGCTGGATCTGCACCTGGCTTTGCGCGACGACATAGCCGGCGTCGGCCCATGGCATCGGCTCCTTCAGCCGGGTATCCAGATTGAGGTGATAATCGGCGGCGGGGTCGAGTTCCGAAACATCCACCGGCGCGGCGATTTCTTTTTCCGCATGCGGAAGCAGATCGATATCCAGCGCTCCGCGTTCGATGACAACACCGTCCTTCAGCAGCGACCACGAAATGTCCAGATCGCGGAGATTGCGAAGCGCAAACTTGTTCACAACCCGCAACGTACCGGGTTCCTCTCCGGCCGTGAACGCCACCTGCTGGTATACAGCTTTGACCTGGTGCGATTTGCCGTTCAACCCGTGGTCGGGCAGCACGACGCCGTTCATGCAGAACACGGTGTCGCTGGGGGTCGGCTCATTCCAATCGCCGCCATAGGTGAAGTGTTTTCCTTCGAGGCCGGGCAGCGGATAGAGCACGCTCTGATCCCGCCAGTCCCAGATATGTCCGCCGTTCTGGCCCTCATGCTGCTCGAAGAATGCCCAGGTGTCATCCAGATCAGGCATGGAATTGCCCATCGCATGGGCGTATTCGCTCATGAAAAACGGTCGGCGATCCTTCCCGGAAGCATGCCATGTTGCGTACGTCTGATGCCCCCGGTACATGGGGCCGATGAATTCAAAGAATCGATCATGGGACGCATCGCCCTTCGGATCGAACATGCGTTCACAGAACACGGGGCGGGAGGGATCGATCGACTTCGTAATGTCATACATGGCCCGAACCGTCGGCAGCCCCGGTTTGCGATCGAACTGCTCGTTGCCGATCGACCACATGACAATACACGGCTGGTTTTTGTCGCGTTCCACCATGTTGCGCATCCGGAATACCGCCTGGGGCGTCCAGAGGGGTTCCGTGTCCGGGTGGGTGTATATATTTTCGTGGGTATGCGACTCCAGGTTGGCTTCGTCGATCACGGTAATCCCGAACCGGTTGCACAACGCGTACCAGCGGGGATCGTTGGGATTGTGCGACGTGCGCACGCTGTCGATATTCAGGCGACGCATGAGCCGCGCATCGTCCAGCATATCCTGGTAATCGACATAGTAACCGGTTATCGGGCTGCAATCGCTGCGGTTGACGCCGCGGAAATAGTACCGCTTGCCGTTGAGGTACACGTTACCGAGCTCATCCCACTCGAAGCGGCGGAAGGCGACATCCTGACGAATGACTTCCACGACATTGCCTTCCTCTTTCAGGATGATCAGTCCGGTATAAAGGTTCGGTTGCTCCGGGTGCCAGAGCTTCGGATGCTCCACACGGCCGGTCAGCGTCACCGAAACCGTTTCGCCGGCCGCCACACGGAGTGCGCCGGCATCGGCCCGGAAAACAGTTTTCCCTTCATCGTTCATCAGTTCGAACGCGACGCTTCGATCAGCCGCCGTCTGCACGGACGTATTCCGTACGTCGATACGGACATCCAGTGCAGCCTGGTCAAGCTGCGGGGGCAGCTCTGCCCGGACGTAAAAATCGCCGATGTGCGTCTTCGGCGTGGCAAAGAGGTAGACATCACGGAATATACCGGACATGCGGATGCGGTCCTGATTCTCCATGTACGTGCCGTCGCTCCATCGGACGACCTCCATCGCGAGACGGTTGCTCCCGTTTTTCACGAAATCGGTGACATTGAATTCCGCCGGGGTAAAGGAGTCCTGCGAGTACCCCACGTCCCGACCGTTGACCCAGCAGGTGAACGCGCTCTTCACGCCGGAGAAATGGAGGACGATCCGCTTCCCGACCCACTCCGGCGGTATGTCGAATTCCCGCACATAATAGCCCGTCGGATTCCATACCGTCGGCACGAAGCATTTCAAGGCAGCCTCGACCTGCCGTTGACGAAACGGCGTATCGGCGCCCATGAGATTCATCGCACCGGCATCGGCCGCGATCTTCGCGCCGTCGACCGCGTTCCGCGGATCCAACAGCATCGGCAAGTTGATGTTGAGATAGTAGAGTTGACCGTACCCGGCCACCTGCCATGGCAGGGGCGCCGTGATGTTGTCCCAGCCGGAAGCATCGAAATCTTTCTCGAAGAATCCGTCCGGCCGCTGGGCCGGATTCTCGCGCCACAAGAACTTCCAGATCCCGTTCAGGTCCCGGTAACGGCTGGATGCGGCAAACGGATTCGCCCAGTTCGGTTCAGGGCGGGCACTGTCGACATCGGGGAACACCAGCGAGAAGGCATGTGCGGGTTCGCGGTTGACGTCGAAGATTCCCGGGTCGCTCCAGCGCGGAGAGTCCGGCGCCGCGCTGCTCGCCGCGGCGAGGATACCTCCGGCCAGAAGCAAGCACACGGTCCACCGCGGCTTGTTGGAAACATGGCATCGAAGCCGATCGCCACGCGTGATCATTTCCGGGCATGCAGTCGTTGGCGTCATGTACGGCTTCCTTACGGTGTCGGTTTGAACGCCGGGTTGGGTCGCGGCGGCCGGGCGCCAACGCGGTCCTGCCAATCACGCAGTTTATCCAGCAGTTCACCGGTTCGCTCCGGATGCCGCCCGGACAAATCGTTTACCTCACCTACATCGTCGGCCAGATTGTAAAGTTCTGCTCGGTCCGTCTCGTAGAAATGAATGAGTTTCCAGTCGCCCGAACGGATCGCGGCGCCCGGTGTCCACCGGCTTGCGTGATAATGCGGATAATGCCAGTAGAGCGTGTCGCGCTCGAGGGTCGCGCCCTCGGCGGCCAGCGGTGTCAGGTCCACCCCGTCCATCACCTGATCCGTCTCCGCGGGCAGCGCGGCGGCGCGCAGCAGCGTGGGCAGAAGGTCTTCGCTGGTCGCGGGCTCCCGGGTGATCGTGCCCGGACGGGTCAGGCCGGGAATGCGCATGATCAGGGGAACTCGAATGCCGCCCTCGTAACACCAGCCTTTTCCGGCCCGCAGGGGCAGTACACTTGTCGGCATCCATCTCCCGTTGCCCGTGGATACCCCGCCGTTGTCGGAGGTGAATACGACGATCGTGTTTTCATCCAGGTTCCATTTTTCCAGTGCGCGCAGCAGCCGCCCCACATTGTCATCCATGGCCTCTACCATGGACGCGTATTCAGGCATGTCCTGGCGAAGGCGGGTCTGCGCATCTCCCTCCGGACGCCATCGCCGTTCCGATTCCGGGAGAACCTTCGCCCTTTCCCTGGCCTCCTCAAGATGGCGCGGTGCGGGCTCGAGGGGGGTATGCACGGTATAGTAGGAAAGATAGAGAAGGAAGGGCTGGTCTCCGGACGAGGCCATCAGCTTGATCGCTTCGTCGGTGAGCCGGTCGGGCAGGTACTCGCCGACGGGGCCGTCCTCCAGTTCGGGGTTCCTGTATGGAGCGTAGTAACTCGGCGGGTACCCCCGGTGATGGCCGCCGATGTTGATGTCGAAACCGTGATCGGTGGGCAGCGAACCTTCGCCGCCGAGGTGCCACTTGCCGATGAACCAGGTTGCGTATCCATGGTTCCTGAACACGTCGGCCAGCGTCGTTTCTGTATGCGGGAGGGCATGAAGATCCTCGGCCCCGAGAAGCGAGCGGTCGGTCACATTCTTTCCCGGAATCCAGTCGGTGATCCCGATCCTTGCGGGATTTCGCCCGGTCAAGATTGCCGCGCGGGTCGGCGAACATACCGGGCTGGCGCTGTAGGCATCCGTGAAGCGCAGGCCGGTCTGCGCGAAGGAATCAATGTTCGGCGTGCGGTAAAACGAGCTTCCGTTACAATGGAGATCGCTCCATCCGAGATCATCCACCAGGATGATCAGGATGTTGGGGGGTGCGTGTTCCGCCGGGACCGTCAGCGGAAGCGTCAGGAGCGCCGTGGCCAACAGAATCGGGAGACGGACATGCATACTTCACTCTGTATACACGTTCGGAGGCGGGACAACCGGCATGTTAAAAGATTCCGGTGATTTACACAGGATACTTGAAACAGTAGAGATTCCAACAACGGCCTGCTCACGTGAGCTCATGTGTGCAAGCGTGCTTGAGAAAACAAAGCAGCAGAGCGTTCTACGGAGCCGTGACGCGGATGCGGTAAAAGCGGGAGGTGCCGGATGCAGCTCCCGAATCCTCAAAGGTGTTGAATCCATTCGTTGAACCAGGCAGATCTTCGCTGATGGGCTGGAATTGTTCACCCAGATTCGCGGCGGAGAACACACGGTAGATCCTTCCGGTGACACTGCTCCATGTCAGCGTCCTCATCCCCCCCCCGTCGGAAGATGCAACATCGTTCACCCGTAAAAGCGATGAAGCACTTCGGGCGCCCGTTCCTGCGACCATTTCACCCTGGTTATCCATGCCGTCTTCATCGGCATCCCCCTGCCCTCCATGCTCGGTCGATGCAATGACAGCCCCGGTGTTCATGTTCGTGTGGCCGATGACCCCGTCATCCCACGGGATGAATCCCTGATCGACCTCCCAGCCATCCGTCAGGCCATCACCGTCGGTGTCGGATGTCCTTGGATCGGTTTCGGTCCAGAGCTCACCCGCGTCGTACAGCAGATTGCTGTTGCTGTCTCCGGCAATTCTTCCATCCCTGTCACCGTCTTCAAACCCGTCCAGCAGGCCGTCGGCATCGGTGTCGATATTCGTTGCGCTGGTTTCGAAACTCTCCACCAGCTTGTTGCGGTTCACGTCTTCCAGGTAGTCGGGAATGACGTCACCATCCGTGTCTTTATTGAGGTGACAGGTGCGGGATGCGTAGAGATGGCGGCCGGCTCCGTCGTACCAGACCTCGATCAGGGCCTCTCCGGTGGATGTATCCCGCCAGTCGAAACGCAATTCGTTCATGAAATCGCCGGATACCGAATCGCCGAAGTAAAAGTCTTCACGGTCCTGCTCGACATCGTCGATCTTGATTGTGAACAAGGACGTATCGGCCGGCAGGGTCTCCGGGAAGCGGGTCGCAATGGTGTATTTGCCGGCGGGGCCGAGGTCGACCTCCTGGCCGTCTGCAAATGGGTACGCCACCTGCATGAACTCGAATGCGCCCTGCTCGTTCAGGATCCATTCGTAGTACCGCCCCATGCTGTCGTCATCCAGGTCACGCCCCCAGGCATTCTCGGCGATGCCGGGGTCGCCGCCGAGAATATCGATTCCGTCGTTGTTGGTATCCGGGCAGTCATACGTGGCGTTGCTGCCGGCGTCGTTTCCACTGCTCCGGAACGAGGCGAGCGTCACGGCGACCTTGCTCGGATAGTGGAGATCCAGATCGTTCCGGTTGATGCGGAATTCGATGACATTGTCCGCCGTGCTAACGCTGACGGCCGCATCCGCGGCCGGAGGGTCGTACCAGACCGTTCCGTTCCAGAGCTTCATCTTCGCCGTACCGCCGGCCGTATAGATCATGATCTGGCGTGTCGCATACTGGTCGCCATTCTCGAGCCCGACCGAGCCCGTGGGCGTGGAGGCGTCCGCAATCCACGCGAAACGATTGCTCTGGGGCGAGAGATATGAGTTCCAGGCGATCCCGATCGCGGGAAGCGATGCATCTGAAATGTTCTGCATGCGCACAAGACCGAAGAGGTAGGTGTTGTCGCACGTGAACCGGACCTCGGTGATGTCCTGGTCCTGCGAAGCGCCGCTGAACGTGCGGTAATCATCGGTGTCGCCTTTGTAAATCCATTCGCCCCGGGAAACGGTCACCTCGTGGATGTTGGTCGGACCCGTGCCGACCCAGTCACCCGGCCAGCCGTCCACCTTGATATCGGTCGTTTTATCCACAATGACCAGGTTCCAGAATTCCAGTCGGGGAACGGTAAAGGTCACGTAGTACCCGCCGCCGTCGGAACCTTCGCTGAACGCGAGTTCCGAGGGCCGGCCCAGCCCGTCGTCCGGAGTCGCCACAAGGATGCGCTGGACCTTCTTATCGACGTAGTACTTCAATTGGATATTCGTCTGCGGGGACGGGTTGGCGCAGGGCTCCCGCCACCGGTCATCGACGCCGACCAGGTTGATGAGGCTGACGGCATCATATTCGTCACGCCAGAGCTTCGCGACAGTCCAGATGGCGCCCCCCGCGCCGTGCGGACTCAGGGCATGCGAGGTGCTGGTGATACGCATGCCGTCGGTACCGTCGGTGACGTTACCCAGCGTGTTGAAGGCGAGGAAGTTCTCGTATCGGACGGCAAAGTCGTAGTAGTCGCGCATTGAACGCTTGAGGCCGGGGTGCATGCGGGGAGAGCGGTGCGGAAAGTACTCGTTGACCAGCAACTCGCCCCCCTCCCCCAGCTCAATATGGAAACCACCGTTGGCGAAGATGCAGGCGTCGAGCAGCTTGGCCGAGGCGTCATTGACGTACGTGGGCTGCCCATGCCGGGTCGGATCACCGATCACGTCCCATGCGTTGCGGTTGATGTATGCGGCGAGCACGACCTGCTTACCGCCGCCCGCGTTCTTGGCACGCAGAATAGCGTCGCGCAGGCCGCCGTACGTATCACGACCCCAGACTTCGGTGTAATAGATGTCGGCGTCTGAGCTTGCGATGTTATCCAGGTAGTTTTCGGCTACATCGTTGTGGGCGATACGGGCGTCGGGATTGACGGTTCGAATGCTTGCGCGTGCATCGTTGATGAACTGCGGGAAGCCCTGCCATTCTTCGATGCCCTGATCGGAGTTGTACCTGTAATTCCACGTCCCGCCCAGGTTGTCGAGATGGATCCCCTCGAAGCCGCCCTTCTCCATCGCGTCGCGGAACTGCCCGAAGATATGATTCTTCCAGTGGGGATTCGTCACATCGAGGCGCCAGATCTTGTAGCCCGCATCGTGGCAATCGACCTTGTCGGACGTGGTGGACCACGGTTCGGTAAAGGCGCCCCACGTAATGTGTTCAGGCTCGTCGTTGTTCCCGCTGTCACCGTACATGAGGCTGTAGGCCATGGTGAACATGTTGCGCGACTTGCAGGCGGCGACCTTGGCGGTGATCGTACTGAACGACTGTACGCGGCCGTCCGCCTGGGTGAAGATATCGGCCGGCTCGCCCTCCCGGTAAGGAACCAGCTCGTCATGGGTCCACATCCAGTCGTAGAACTGGACAGCACTGATGTGGAACTTCGCCAGCTCGCTCGCTTTGCCTTCAGCATCGTCGCCCTCGTAGAAGTCGGAGAAGAATCCGTAGCGAGGGAATTTCGTCCAGTCACTGCTCACATCGATGGCGCTGGACCGCGTATCATGCACCTCCCCGGCAACCGTGAAATCCAC
>JAUIHQ010000145.1 GCA_030432155.1 bacterium
AAGCTCGACAAAGGTGGCGCCGAGACTCTGTATTTCTTCTCGCACGGCATCGCGAATATCGTACGCCGAAACGCGCGCGCCAAGACGACGCGCCGTTGCAATCGCCTGCAAACCGGCAACCCCGGCGCCGAGCACCAGTGCATTGGCCGGCTTCACGGTGCCGGCGGCGGTGGTGAGGAGCGGGAAAAACTTGGGCAACTCGTTGGCCGCTTTCAACACTGCCAGATAACCACCCACGGCAGACATCGCCGAGAGCGCATCCATTTTTTGCGCGCGAGAAATACGTGGCACCAGCTCCATGCTGAGTGCAGTTACCTTCTGATCAGCCAACTTGCTGGCAACCTCGGGTTGATCCAGCGGATTCATCATACCGATATATATGCCGCCGGCCTTCATCAGGCCAATTTCTTCGGTATTGGGCGGCTGCACCTTGACGACAATGTCCGCCTTGTACACATCCGCACGGGATACGATACTGGCGCCAGCTTCCTCAAAAGCTTCATCTGCATAAAATGCGGTTGCGCCAGCGCCTTTCTCTACCAGTACATCCAGTCCCTTCTTCTTCAGCCGGCTCACAACATCAGGCACCAGGGCTACTCGATTCTCGTCTTGCGCAGACTCGAGGGGTACTCCTACTGTAACTGCCATGGTTATCAGTTTTTTGTTTTCAGTTGTTAGTCATTAGTATAGAGGCCATCGATCTTTGGTGGAAGAATCAATTAAATGACCTTTGTCAGAGCGAGTACTCAAGTCTCAATACCAACAACTCAAAACTGATAATACAGATCAGATGGTTCTTTAAAAAAGGATTATTCTTAAAGAACCGTGTTTGATCAACCGTTTTTCTGTTCAAACTCATCCATAAAGGACGTCAATGCTTCTACAGCTGCTGTGGGACAGGCGTTATAAATAGAAGCACGAATACCACCTACGGAACGGTGTCCTTTTAGAGCCTGCAGGCCGGCTGCAGCCGCTGCCTTTACAAACTGGCCTTCCAGTTCCTCTGAGGGCAGGCGGAAACACACGTTCATCACGGAGCGAGAATCCGGCACGGCTGCTCCCCTATAAAAATCTGTTTTGTCGATGCGGTCGTACAGCATCTTTGCTTTCCGTTCATTGATTTTCTGGATGCCATCGATGCCACCCCGACCCTCGAGCCAGCGCAAAACCTTTTCGACCATATACACAGCAAATACCGGAGGCGTGTTATACAGCTTATCCGCGTGCGTTTTATAGTCGAGCATGGTGGCTACGCCTTCATTGCGTTTTTGCAGAAAGTCATCTTTGATCAGCACAACCGTAACCCCGGCCGGCCCGATGTTTTTCTGGGCGCCGGCGTAGATCAGGCCGAACTTTGATACATCAAACGGACGCGACAGGATATCCGAGGACATGTCGGCCACCAGCGGCGAACCGGCATCGGGGAAGGCTTTCCACTGGATTCCCCCGATGGTCTCATTGGTAGTGATGTGCGCGTAGGCCGCCCCGTCGGTCCATGTACACTCGTCCGCCAGGGGCATACGGGCCGGGGATTCCTTCGAAGAATCGGCGGCGATGTTGACCTTCCCGAGAATCTTCGCTTCCTTGATCGCTTTCGAGGCCCACGAACCGGTCGCGGTGTAGTCGGCCACCTGGCCCTCGCCCAGCAGGTTCATCGGGATCCACGCAAACTGGCCGCTGGCCCCGCCGGTCAGGAACAGCACGGCGTAATCATCCGAAATCCCGAGTAGTTCGCGCATGTTGGCGATGGCTTCGTCATGCACCGCGGAGTATTCCTTGCCCCGGTGGCTCATTTCCATGATCGACATGCCCGAACCCTGGTAATCGACCAGATCCTTCTGTGCCTCTTCGAGAACTTCAACCGGTAAAATCGCCGGTCCTGCGCTGAAATTGTATGCCCGTGCCATGTTGTCCAAACTCCTGAGGGTTGAAATGAACCGCCTTCTTATCACCCCCGCCGGTAGATTTCAACCGGTGACTATGGAAACCCATCCAGCAATGTGAAAATCCTCTCCCGGCGGGGGTTACCGGCGGGCCCTGCGGCCCGTCACACCGGCAAGGCCGACTGAAGTTCCGGTTCCGCCCGGCCTGACACACGGTAAGCATTTCCCCGATACCCCCATCAGGGTTCACCTGATTGCTCATTTTGCGGACAATCTTTATCAAATTGACGTGGAAAATTACCTGCAAGCGCCTTACAACGGAGGGACAGCATGGACAGATCACCATCTGTCGTAAAAGCAGTGCAGAAAGGAAGATGAACAAACATGATACGTTACTTCAGTCTCTTCGCCGCCCTGACCGTCATCGCCCTCTCTCTCCCGGTGCAACGCACCTTTGCCGAGGATGAGGAATTTGTACTCAACGGCAAAGCCGAAGACGGCGAAAAGGTCTACAAGCAATTCTGCGTGACCTGCCACGGCGAGAAAGGGAAAGGCGACGGCATCGGCGCCGCGGCCCTCGACCCCAAGCCGGCAGACCTCAGCAATCCCGATTTCATCAACAACCTGTCCGACGCCCACATCTACAAGGTGGTCAAAGAAGGCGGGCCGGCGGTCGGGAAATCCATGTTCATGGCTCCGTGGGGCGGCATCCTGAACGATCAGCAGATTCGCGACGTTGCGGCCTACGTCAAAACCCTCCAGAACCTGGAATAATCCCGAATCGCCTCCGCGTATGACGACAGCGCAATCGATTCCGGGCACGCAGGCCCTTACGGCGGCAGACGGTCGAGAGATCGCCTGCGCCCACTGCGGGCTTACTTGCCCGGACGAATCGATTGCCATCGGCGGCGACATCTTCTGCTGCAACGGTTGCCGCACCGTGTTCGCGATGCTTCACGAACACGGTCTCGACCGGTTCTATGAGATCGACGAGAACGCGGGGATACGCATCGGCGATGATCACCGGGAAGATGCCTACGACTACCTGAACGACCCGGGTATCCGTACCCGGCTACTCGATTTCAGTGACGGTACCACCGCCCGGGTCCGCTTCATTCTGCCGGCGATCCATTGTGCAGCCTGTGTCTGGCTCCTGGAGAACCTGTACCGGCTCGTTCCGGGCGTGGGTTCGGTCCAGGTGAACTTCCCCCGCCGCGAAGCCACCATCCAGTTCAACGAACAGGCGGTGACACTGGGCACAATCGCCGCCCGGCTTGCCGAGTTGGGCTACGAACCGGAGTTGAACCTCGAGCATCTCAACCGAAAAGTCATGTCAGGAGCCGCCCGACGGCTTGCCCTTCAGATCGGGGTTGCCGGGTTCTGCTTCGCCAACATCATGCTGATGAGCTTCCCGTCGTATTTCGGACTGGATTCCGCTTCGGAAAGCGGCTTCCGAGGCTTCTTCGGCATCATCAGCATCCTGCTTTCCCTTCCCGCGCTGATCTACAGCGGCGCAGATTACTGGAAGGCGGCCTGGCTGGGTATCAGGAAGCGGGTCATCACCATCGATATCCCCATCGCCATCGGACTGGCCGCCCTGTTCAGCCACAGCCTGTTCGATATCGCGGCCGGGGGGGAAGGATTCCTCGACTCCCTGACCGGACTTATCTTCTTTCTTCTTCTCGGCCGGGCCTTTCAGCGCCGTTCGTATGAAACACTATCATTTGAGCGGGACTACACGGCATACTTCCCCCTGGCCGCAACTCGCGTGGACGGCACCGCCGAAGCGGTGGTGCCGGTAACCTCGCTGGAACCGGGCAACCGCATCCGTATCCGCAACCAGGAATTGATCCCGGCGGACAGCCGGGTCGTGGACGGCCCGGCCCTGATCGATTACAGCTTCGTTACCGGTGAATCAGCCCCGGTGTCCCGTGACGTCGGCGATCTCGTCCATGCCGGAGGCCGCCAGGTTGGAGGCAGCGTAACCCTCGACGTACTCAAACCGGTCTCGCAAAGCTACCTGACATCCCTTTGGAACGACCCCGCGTTCGACAAGTCGATCGATCGCTCTCTGCAGTCCCTGACCGACCGGTTCAGCCGGGTCTTCACCATCGGGGTGATCCTGATTGCCGCCGGCGCGGCCCTGTGGTGGCTGCCCCGCGACGCTGCCACCGCCGTCCGCGCCTTCAGCTCGGTGCTCATCGTCGCCTGCCCCTGCGCCCTTGCCCTGTCCGCCCCGTTCACCCTCGGCACGGTGGTCCGCCTGCTCGGCCGGAAAAAGATCTACCTCAAGAATACATCCGTGGTGGAGCAGATGGCTTCGGTGGACACCATCCTGTTCGACAAGACCGGAACCCTGACCCATGCCGACAGCGATGTATCATTCGACGGAGCGCCGCTGCGCCGGCAGGAGCAGGTTCTCGCCGTATCCCTCGCCCGTCAATCCACCCACCCCCTCAGCGTAAAAATCGCCCGGGCCTATGAAACGGCCGGGCATCCCGAACCGGTGACATCGCCGGCGGAGGAACCCGGTCTCGGCCTTCGGGGCGATACCGGAGGACACACCGTGCTTCTCGGTTCCGCGGCATGGCTGGAACAAAACGGGGTGGCTGTTCCCGAGGAAATCGCCGCCGGTCCGGCCACTCTTCTCGCCGTCGATGGCGCGTACCGGGGAGCGTTCCGGTTCCGACACGCCTACCGCGGGGCCATCCGCCATGTCACCGCCCGGCTGGCCCGCCGGTACCGGCTCGAAGTGTTGTCCGGCGACAACCCGCAGGAACGTGAAACCCTGACCGGCATCTTCGGCCGCGATGCCCGTCTCGCCTTCAACCAGAGCCCCCATGACAAACTCGAGACCATTCGCGAACGGCAACACGAAGGGCGGCGGGTCATGATGATCGGGGACGGTCTCAACGACGCCGGGGCGCTGAAGCAGGGCGATGTCGGCGTGGCCGTCACCGAGCGGGTAACCGCCTTTTCGCCGGCCAGCGATGCCATCATGGACGCATCCGCCTTTCCTTACCTCTCGAACATTCTCGACCTGGCCCGGGCCGCGCGATGGATCATCGCGGCCGGGATCGGCCTCTCCCTGTTGTATAACGCCGTCGGCCTTACCTTCGCCGCGCGCGGCGCCCTGTCGCCGCTGGTCTGTGCGATCCTGATGCCGGTCAGCTCGGTCTCCGTCGTCGCCTTAGCTGTCGGCGCCTCATGGCTGGCTGCGAAACGGAAGGGGCTTCTGGCGTGAGTGTGATTTACGTGCTGCTTGTGGCGAGTCTTCTCGTGGCCGGGGCCTTCCTCGGCGCGTTTATCTGGGCGGTTCGATCCGGCCAGTTTGAAGACACGGAAACGCCGGGCATGAGGGTTCTTGGTGATGAAGATCCGTCATCCAGGGGGATACGGAAGAGGAAGGAAAAGGAGACATGAAAGTATGAACGTGGAAACCTTCAAATATGATAACCGGATTGTCCGCGCATTTGCGATCGCGACAACCGTCTGGGGCCTGGTCGGGATGTCGGTCGGTCTGCTGATGGCGTTTCAGCTCTTCTGGCCGGAAGCGAATCTTCAGCTACCGTTCCTTACCTTCGGGCGGATACGACCGCTGCACACCAACGCGGTGATCTTCGCGTTCGTCGGCAACGGCATGTTCACCGGGATCTACTATTCCCTCCAGCGGCTGTGCAAGACTCCGATGATGAGTAAGACCCTGAGCTGGGCGAACTTCTGGGGCTGGCAGGCAATCATCGTCAGCGCCGCCCTCACCCTTCCCTTCGGCTTCACCACGAGCAAGGAATACGCCGAGTTGGAATGGCCGATCGACATCGCGATCGCGGTGGTCTGGGTGATCTTCACCGTCAACCTCATCGGCACCATCATCAAGCGCCGGGAGCGCCACATGTACGTGGCGATCTGGTTTTACATCGCTTCCGCGGTCACCGTGGCGGTGCTCCACATCTTCAATTCGCTGGAAGTGCCGGCAAGTTTTCTGAAGAGCTACTCGGTCTATGCCGGCGTGCAGGATGCGCTGGTTCAGTGGTGGTACGGCCACAACGCGGTGGCGTTCTTCCTCACCACCCCCTACCTCGGCCTGATGTATTACTTCCTGCCCAAGGCGGCCAACCGGCCGGTGTTCTCCTACCGGTTGTCGATCATCCACTTCTGGTCGCTGATCTTCATTTACATCTGGGCCGGCCCCCACCACCTGCTGTTCTCGGCCCTTCCCGACTGGGCCCAGTCGCTCGGCATGACGTTCTCGCTGATGCTGATCGCTCCGTCGTGGGGCGGCATGTTGAACGGTCTTTTGACCCTGCGCGGCGCGTGGGACAAGGTGCGGCAGGATCCGATGCTCAAGTTCATGGTGGTCGCGGTGACCGCGTACGGCATGGCCACGCTGGAAGGCCCGACCCTCTCGATCAAGAGCGTGAACGCGTTATCGCACTTCACCGACTGGACCATCGCCCATGTGCACACGGGTGCGCTCGGCTGGAACGGCTTCCTGACCTTCAGCATGCTGTACTGGCTGTATCCCAAGCTGTACAACACGAAGCTGTGGTCGACAAAACTGGCGAACTACCACTTCTGGATCGGCCTCTTCGGCATCCTGTTCTACGCGGTTCCGCTGTACTGGGCGGGCGTGACCCAGGGACTGATGTGGAAGCAGTTCACCGCGGAAGGTTTCCTCCAGTATCCGAACTTCCTTGAGACCGTCACCCAGCTCCTGCCGATGTACCGCCTGCGGGCGATCGGCGGGACGCTGTATCTGGTCGGCGTGGTCCTCATGGTCATCAACCTCTGGAAGACCGCCCGCCAGGGTTCGTTCGTGGCCGAGGTGGAAGCCCAGGCCCCCGCCCTGCCCCGGGATACCGGCAAGCCCGGCAAGCTCAATCACCACTGGCTGGAGAAGAAGCCGGTGCTCTTCACCGTGGGCGCGCTGGTCGCGGTCCTGATCGGCGGTATCGTGGAAATCATCCCGATGATGATGATCCGCTCGAATGTACCGACAATCTCGTCGGTGAAGCCCTACACGCCGCTGGAAGTGCTCGGACGGGATATTTACATCCGTGAAGGCTGTGTGGGTTGTCACTCCCAGCTCGTACGCCCGTTCCGCTCGGAAACCGAACGCTATGGCGAATACTCCAAGGCCGGGGAATATGTTTATGACCATCCCTTCCTCTGGGGGTCGAAACGAACCGGCCCCGACCTGCACCGGGTCGGCGGGAAATACCCCGACGGCTGGCATTACCGTCACATGAAGGATCCGCGGTCCACCTCGCCGGGTTCGATCATGCCGCCCTACCCGTGGCTCCTCACCCAGAAGCTGGACACCTCGCCGCTGCCCGGACGGATCAAGGCCCTACGCGCAGTCGGCGTGCCCTATCCCAAAGGGTATGAGCAGGAAGCATTCGCAGATCTCGAAGCCCAGGCCGCGGAGATCGCGGAATCGCTGAAGGGACAGACCATCGAAACCGAGCCCGACCGGGAGATCATCGCCGTGATTGCCTACCTGCAGCGGCTGGGGACGGACATCAAGGCCGTACCCGCGGAAGGAGGCAACTGATGATCAGGAACGTTCTGGAGGGGCTGGGCGGTATCGGCCTGTACGGCATCACCGCCCTCCTCCTCTTCTTCGCCGTGTTCACGGGCATGCTGGTCTGGGCGTTCCGCATCAAGGGACGCGACATCGAGACCATGAAAAACCTGCCCTTCGACGAATCGGATCTGCATAACAAGGAGATAGGGTCATGAGTGACATTCTCAACGACGAAAAAGACATCGTACTCGACCACGAAGCCGACGGTATCAAGGAGCTGGACAACAAGCTCCCCCGCTGGTGGGTCTGGCTGTTCTACATCACGATCATCTTCTCGGTGATCTACCTTGTGTATTACCATGTCCTCGGCCTTGGCCGGCTCCAGGCCGAACGCTACGAGCATGAAATGGCGGTTGCCGCGGAAGTCTACGGGCAGAAGCCGGATGCCGCGGATCTCGCCCAGGCGGTTCCCAGCGAACCGTCAAGCGAAGACGCGATCCTGGCCGACGGGAAGCAGATCTTCATGCAGAACTGCGTGGCCTGCCATACCGCTGACGGCGGCGGCCTCGTGGGCCCGAACCTGACCGACAATTACTGGATCCACGGCAATACCTTCTCTGACAGTGTGAAGGTGATCATTGAGGGCGTACCCGCCAAGGGTATGATCTCTTGGAAAGGCGTCCTCTCGCCCGACCAGATCCAGGCGGTCGCCAGCTACATCTACACCCTGCGGGGCACCACCCCGGCCAATCCGAAAGCGCCGGAGGGCACGGAATACCCGATGTAATGGATGACGATGAGTGACGAGCAGAACAGATCGGCAAATCCCAACGCGGGCACCGCGGTCACGGATATCGACTGGCAGGATTTCCGTGACCACCTGCCCACCGCGGACAAGGAAGGACGCCGGAAGTGGATCTTCCCCCGGAAACCGGAGGGACGCTTCCACAACCGGCGGGCCGTCCTGAGCTGGTTCCTCCTCGTCTTCATGGTCGCCGCACCATTCATCCATATCAACGGCCGCCCTCTCCTGATGTTCAACATCCTCGAGCGCAAGGCCACAATCTTCGGGATGCTGTTCTGGCCGCAGGACCTGTTCATCTTCGCGGTGGCGATGATCACGGTGTTCGTGATGGTCGCCCTGTTTACTGCGGTCTACGGACGGGTATGGTGCGGATGGCTCTGCCCCCAGACGATCTTTATGGAAATGGTGTTCCGGAAGGTTGAATACTGGATCGACGGCAACGCGCCCCGGCAGCGCAAACTGGCCGCCGCCCCGTGGACACGCGACAAGATCATCCGGCGGGTCGCCAAACATGTGATCTTCTTCCTCATTGCCTTCGCCCTCGGCAACGTGCTCCTGTCCTATTTCATCGGTTCGGAGGCATGGATCCAACTGGTCACCGACGACCCCCGGAACCACGTCAAGGGCCTGGTCATCATGGTGCTTTTCTCCCTGATCATCTACGGCATCTACGCCCGGTTTCGCGAACAGGTCTGCACCTTCATCTGCCCCTACGGCCGCTTTCAGTCGGTACTGCTCGACGAAAACTCAATCGTGGTCGCCTACGATCACAAGCGGGGCGAAAACCGCGCCCGGGTGAAGAAGGGCCAGGCGCGGGAGGAGCGGATCGAGGCGGGGATCGGCGACTGCGTGGCCTGCAACCAATGCGTGGAGGTCTGCCCCACCGGCATCGACATCCGCAACGGCACCCAGCTCGAGTGTGTCAACTGCACCGCCTGTATCGACGCCTGCGACTCGATCATGGACAAGGTGAACTTCCCTCGCGGCCTGATCCGCTATGCGTCGATGAACGGCATCGAGAAAGGCCAACCGCTTCAATTCCCTCCCCGGATCATCGGCTACACCATCATCCTCGTTCTGC
>JAUIHQ010000146.1 GCA_030432155.1 bacterium
ATCAGCACGGCGGCGATCACCAACGACAAGGTTTCCAGCATTTCGATCCACAGGTCCATGTTGTAAATCACGTACATCCCGATGAGGGTAAAGATGGCCACACCCCGCCCCGCGGCCACCCAGGCAATCGCGGCGAGTATGACAATCAACAGAAACGGATGCGGCAGGAACAGCAGAGCCTTTCCCGCTTCGAGTACCGCGGAAATCACCGCACTGATCCCGTCAAAGAAGCCTCCCAGGTGTTCGGTCAGCCAGTTGATGATGAACTCAAACAACCCGCCAAGATCGATATCCATCATGATGAAGCAACCGCCTTTTCTTCTTCCGGTTGATCATCTTCCGCCAATGCCTTCTGATATTCCTCCAACGGTGTCGGTTCGTTCTCGCCCCCATTTTCCAGCACCTCGGCCATCACGGTGGCCCGGTCGATGATGCCGACCAGCTTCTGTTCCTGGTTGGTCACCGCCAACGGGAATTTCGCGCCCAGCGCAGTGGCGAGAAGGCTGGATATGGGGGTATCGACGGTGGTGACATAGACTTCGCTCAACATCCTGGACTCCACCTTGCCCCCCTGCTTTTTCTCCAGCTCAATGGCGTCATCAATGGTAAGGAGTCCCTGCAGATGGCGTTCGGCATCCACCACGAATATGCTGGAGGAACCCAGTTTCTCCATGGCCCGAACTGCAACCCGAGGGCCGTCCTTGGGGATGGTGATGACCGGAGCCTTGCGCATGATCGAGGAGGCGGTGATGACCTTGGTCCGGTCCACATTCTGCACAAAGTTCCTCACATATTCATTGGCCGGGCGGGTCAGGATTTCTTCCGGTGACCCGATTTGAACCACCGCACCGGCTTTCATGATGGCGATGCGGTCGCCCAGCTTGAGCGCCTCGTCAAGGTCATGGGTGATGAACACAATCGTCTTGTGCATCCGACCCTGAAGCTCAAGGAGCTCATCCTGCATCTGGGTGCGAATCAGGGGATCCAGCGCGCTGAAGGCTTCATCCATCAACAGGATCTCGGGGTCATTGGCCAGGGCCCGGGCCAGACCAACCCTCTGCTGCATACCTCCGCTCAACTCACTCGGGTAACTATGCTCATACCCCTTGAGACCGACCAGTTCCAGCGCATCCGCGGCCTTCTGTGCCCGCTCCCCTTTATCGACCTTTGACACTTCGAGGCCGTATTCAACATTGGCCTGCACGGTGCGATGCGGGAGCAGTCCGAAATGCTGAAACACCATGGACATCTTGGCCCGACGCAACTTGACCAGCTCATCCCGATCCATCTTCATCACATCATTTCCTCCCACCAGGACCTGCCCCCTGGTTGGATTGATGAGCCGGTTGAGGCACCGGATGACCGTCGACTTACCGCTGCCGGAGAGGCCCATGACCACGAAGACCTCGCGGCGATGGACCTTGAACGAAGCGTTATTGATGCCGACGGTACAACCGGTTTTGTCGAGGATGTCCTCTTTTGACTTTCCCTGCTTGAGCAGGGGAAAGACCCGTTCGGACTGAGGCCCGAAGATCTTGAACAGATCCCGGACCTCAATGGCGACGTCATGGTCGTTCATGACATGAATTCCTTTCCGGCGGTCATGACGTGCCGCGACAATTTAGAAGTAGTAGCCGAAATTGATATTGAACCGGCCGTTCCAGTCGTCGTTTCCATTCACACCGAAGTCGCCGACGGTGTTGATGCTGGAATAGTCGTCACCTTCGTTTCCGACAAAATAGTTCCCGTCGGAATAGGCATAGTCGCAGTAGATGTACCAGCCGCCGCTGGCGAAGGCGATGCCGGTGACGTTCATGGCGCTGTCATTGAAGTCAATGCCATCTGTGGTCTGACCGTCCTTCACGATCACACTGAAGTCATTGTAGAACGTGATCGAGTCGAGCCAGTCGACATTCGGCTTCACGGTGTAGCTTAGCGCAATCGCGGGAATCGTGCCCTCGCTGGCTACCGGCCATGCGAAGTCATAGGCGCCCATGGTGATCAGATCGTCGGTCAATGCGAGCCCGTCGGCATCCACCGCGCCGGACTTGTAGTCCGCATTGTAATTGTAGCGGGTCAACTGCAACATCAGGGTCCAGGCGCCGAGGGTGGTCTTGCTATGAATGGATGCGGCGTATGCATCGGAATCTTCGGCGAACCGATCGTCCGCTTCGAGCTGTCCCCATTGCCCGGAAATACCGAGGTCGGTCGGGAGATCGTCCTGCAGGACCGAATACACAAGCCGGGCGTTGACCTGGTTCCGCTCGCGGTAGTGGCTGTAGGGCGAGCCGTTATCGACGATATCGTAGGAATATCGGGCACTGTCGGATGAGGCGCCCTGGAAGTTGTTCTCCGCCGATACATAGTAGGCGACGTCGAACGTCAGAGCATCCATGGTCCGGGTGTATTTCACACCATAGTCCATATCATCGGATAGCCCGACATAATAATGCTGATCGAAGAACCAGCTATTGGCCGGGCCGTATGCGCCCACGCCGAACGGAACACGATTGAGGCCGACCTGCATCTGGGCATTTCCGTCTTCGAAGTTATACCCGAGCCAGCCGGTGTGAAGGAAATTGTACCCGTTGTACCAGCGGTATTCGGCTTTCCCGACCACCGGACCCTTGTTGTAATCAAGATTCAGGCGGAACGTATCCAGCTCGAAGTTACCTCCGTTGCCGCCGCGTTGCGGAGCATCGGAACCATCCTCAACATAGTCGCCGTTGACGTAATTCGCGCGAATGGCGCCTCCCAGTGTCAGATCACCAATGGCCCCGGGTATAATGTCATTTAGGGGAACGCCGGCCCATACACCGGTCACCGCCGAACCCACAAGAAGGGCGGAAGCAGTGAGGATTGCTTTGATGGAATGAGTTTTATTCGGTTGTTTGGAACAACGCATGCTGTCTCCTTTTGTTAGCTGATGCACGCTTGGAGAGCAGCCGCCGGTCGATGTAGTATAAACCCACGACCACTGAGGCAGGCGCACAACTATATTCAATCCGAATGATGAACAAGACGGCTCATCAGGCACGGATCTGCTTTGTGTGTTACCTCAACCATAGAGCGCTTCGACTGTTTGACAAGCATTTAACGGATGTTTTATCGAGGTTATGCTCGTGCCGCGTGATCAACAACAGGGGGGAAATCACCGGACAAGGATGATGATATTCCGAAGCTACTCGTTGCCGGGCAACAGAATTACGGCAGATCAAAGGACTCGATATAGTCCTTCTTAAAGAACGTCCCGCCGGGCTTTTTATCGGAACCGAAGCTGACCAGGGTCACAGTCCCATCTTCCACGGAGTACTGGAACGGTTCGCCGAGGTGATCGGTCAATACAGATGGTTCCATGCCGAGTTGGGCCAGGGAATCGGGAGGTTGTCCGTTGGTTTCGGCGTAGGCAAGAATCCGCTCTTTGATCAGTGCCATTCGATCACGCGTGATGTTGGCGGGATTTTCACGATCACCGAACAGCAGAATCAATGCGCCGAGCGCAAGCAACACCACGGTGAAAAACTTCCACCCGATCCGGCCCTGCGGGGATGAGGCAGGCTGACCGGGCTTCGCCATCACGCACCACCGAGTCGGGCCGCAATCAGGGACGAAGCTTCAGCGAGGGCATCGCCGAGTTTCTCCGGTTTCTTTCCGCCGGCCTCCGCTTTGTTCGGACGGCCCCCGCCCCCGCCTCCGGCGATCCGGGCCACCGGGGCAATGATCTCGCGGGCATGAAATCCCTTCTCGACGACCGAGTCGGCGGCGGTGCAGATAAAGGAAACCTTTTCACCGCTCCGGCTGCCGAGAAGGACAACCGACTCCGGTGACTTCTTCATCAATGTATCGGCCATGGAACGTAAACCGTCCATATCGGCTTCACCCGCATCTCCCACAATCACATCAATACCGTTTACAACCACCTTCGCGGCCAGCAGCTCATCGGTTCGGCCCGCGGCGGCGGCCCGGGCCGACTGCTTCTTTTCTTTTTCGTAGGTTCGGATCTGCTCCAGCGCATGCTCAACCCGATCGACCACTTCCTCGGGGGATGCGCTCAGCCGGTGGGCAAGGTGACGGATCATTTCGTGTTCACGGCGGGCAACATCGTAGGCAGCCCACCCGGTTACCGCTTCGATACGGCGAACCCCGGATGCCACCGACGATTCCCCGACGATCCGGAACAGCCCGATATCCCCGGTGGCTCCGACATGGGTGCCGCCGCAAAGCTCGCGGCTGAAACCGCCGATATCCACGACCCGTACAACATCGCCATACTTTTCATCAAAGACGGCGGTGATGCCGGACCCGGGGACATCCTTAAATGCCATGGTGTAGGTTTCCACCGGCGTATTCCCCAGCACCCATTCGTTTACCTGGCGTTCAATCTGCTCCAGCTTGTCGCCGGAGACCGCTTCAAAGTGGGTGAAGTCGAAGCGAAGCCGGTCCGGCGTAACCAATGAACCCGCCTGCTTGACCGAGGGTCCGACAAGCTTTTTCAGCGCGGCCTGCAGAAGGTGCGTTCCGGTATGGTGACGGGCGGCCCGCCGGCGGCCTTCCTGGTCGACCTCGGCATAAACCGCGTCGCCGGCCTTCAACTGTCCCTGGACGACCTTCCCGATGTGCAGGATCAATCCTTCAGACGGTTTCCGTGTGTCCCATACTTCAAATTCGCCTGATGCGCCGCGAAGGACTCCCTTGTCGCCGACCTGTCCTCCCGATTCGGCATAGAAGGGGGTTTCCTTGAGCATGACTTCGCCATGCCGGCCTTCTTCGAGGACATCCGCGAACGTATCCCCGGCGATAATATGGGTGACGGCGGATTCCTGGTGCAGGCGGTCGTATCCGGTGAAGGTGCTTTTGACGCCCTGCTTGATAAGGTCGGCCACAAGCTCCGCGCTCTCATCCATCATCGCGTCCTTGCGTGCTGCACGGGCGCGATCGCGCTGTTCTTCCATCCGTTCGTGGAACCCGTCCTCATCAAGGGCCAACCCCTGCTCCGAGGCCATCAGCCGGGTCAGGTCCACCGGAAAACCATAGGTGTCATAAAGCTTGAATGCGGCATCGCCGGGAAACAATGTATCACCGCTTTTCTTCAGCCCGCCGGCCACTTCGTCAAACAGCGCGATGCCCCGGTCCAGCGTTGCGGCAAAACTTTCCTCTTCCGCATGAATGGCTCGCTCAATGCCTATCTTTGAATCGTCCAATTCGGGGAACACATGTCCGAGGATGGTCCGCAGCACCGGCAACAACTCGGTCATGAACGGCCGTTCAAACCCCAACTTCCTACCGTATCGAACCGCCCGGCGCAGCAGACGGCGCAGGACATATCCGCGTCCCTCGTTTGACGGGAGAACGCCATCGCCGATAGCGAGGGCCAGGGTCCGGATATGATCGGAAATGACCCGCATGGCGATCGCGGATTCGCCTTCGTAGGGTTGGCCGCTCATTGCCTTGAGCTTGTCAATCAGCGGGGTGAACAGGTCGGTGTCGTAGTTCGACGTTTTTCCCTGAAGAACGCTTACGATCCGCTCAAGCCCCATGCCGGTATCGACATGTTTGGACGGCAGCTCTTCGAGGATTCCGTCCCCGCGGCGATTGTATTGAATGAACACGAGGTTCCAGATTTCCATGACCTCGGGCGATCCGGCATTCACCAGGTCGGGACTGCAGCCGTCGGCGGTAAGATCCACGTGGATTTCCGAACAGGGGCCGCAGGGGCCGGTATCTCCCATTTCCCAGAAGTTGTCCTTCTCATCAAACTTCAGGATGTGGGCGGGATCGATGTCCGTCACCTCGCGCCAGATGTCGCCCGCCTCATCGTCATGGCGGTAAATCGTGGCCCACAGCCGGTCCTTGGGCAGTTTCCAGACATCGGTCAGCAGCTCCCATGCCCAGGCGATGGCTTCGCGTTTGTAATAATCGCCGAAGGACCAGTTTCCGAGCATCTCGAAAAAGGTGTGGTGGTAGGTATCCACGCCGACCTCTTCGAGGTCGTTGTGCTTGCCGCTTACCCGGATACATTTCTGGGTATCGGCCATGCGCCGTTCTTCACTCTCCCGCACACCGAGGAAAATATCCTTGAACTGATTCATCCCCGCGTTGGTGAACAGGAGCGTCGGGTCGGTCGGCAGCACCACCGGACTGGACGGTACGATGGCGTGATGCTTCGACCGGAAGAAGTCGAAGAATGACTGCCGGATATCCGAGGATGTCGGATGAGCGGGCAACGGCTTGGGCGAATGGCTCATGACGGGATACCGCGTCGGGAAATCCGACGGCTCACAGCTCAGGCCGTGGCTTCTTCACTTTCCGGTTCGGCCTCGGTTTTCGGCGATGGAATATTCAGAATCTGTCCGGATTCCTCAACCTTGGCCTTGATGGCCTCAAGGATTTTCCTCTGCATCGCGGGATCGTTCTTCAACGATTCACACGCAGCATCCCGCCCCTGCCCGATCTGTTCCCCGTCGTAAGAGAGCCAGGAACCCCGACGCTCCACAAGGTTGTACTGGATCGCGACGTCGAGGATCGATCCGGTCCATGAAATCCCCTCGGAGTAAAGAATATCGAATTCGCCCTCGGTAAAGGGAGGGGCAACCTTGTTCTTCACAACCTTGACCTTGGCCCGGATCCCGACGGCCTTGCCGCTGGCATCCTTGTGCGTGGCAATCCGGCGGATATCCATACGAACCGACGAATAGAATTTGAGGGCCCGGCCGCCGGGCGTGGTCTCGGGATTGCCGAACATGACACCGATCTTCTCACGAATCTGGTTGGTGAAAATGCAGGTGGTTTTGGATTTGTTGATCGCCGCGGTCAGCTTGCGCAGGGCCTGGGACATCAGGCGGGCCTGAAGGCCGACGTGCGAGTCACCCATCTGGCCTTCCAACTCGGCCCGGGGCGCGAGGGCGGCCACCGAATCGACCACCACCACGTCCAACGAGTTGCTGCGGACAAGGGTTTCCGCGATGTTGAGCGCTTCCTCGCCCGAATCGGGCTGGGATACGAGCAGTTCATCCAGGTTGACCCCGATCTTCTTGGCGTAGGCCGGATCAAGTGCGTGCTCAGTATCGATAAACGCGGCCAAGCCCCCGTTCTTCTGGGCGTTGGCAATGATGTGGGATACCAGGGTGGTTTTCCCCGACGACTCCGGGCCGTAAATTTCGATCACGCGGCCGCGGGGCACGCCGCCAATCCCGAGGGCGAGGTCGAGGGTCAGAGCGCCGGTTGAAATCGCCGGGACCTTGACATGCTTTTCCTCATCGCCAAGGCGCATGATGGCCCCTTCCCCGAATTCCTTCTGAATCTGGGCGAGGACGGTGCTGAGGGCGGCCGGCAATTTCTTGCCGTCAGCCGTGGTTTTCGGTTCTTCCTTCTTCTTCGCTTTGGCCATCGGTTAATCCTTTCAATGGGGCTTCATGCAAAACGCTGTAACGGGGACCGGGTTTATCAAGATGGCTTTGCATCAGCCGCACGTGACGGACCCGGAACAGACCGGATTCGCTATTCTTAACGGACCGTATCCGGGATGTCAATTCACCCAGGTTCCGGGCATCACGCACCCGCCCCAGGGTCAGGTGCGGACGGAATGGCCGTTCTTCGGTTGCCATCCCGACGGCACGGACCGCCACGCCCAGAGCGTCATGGAGCTGTTCGAGCTCCGGCGGGGGAAGCCGAAGTCCGGCCCAGATAACCCGGGGCCGGCGGGGGGAGCCGAATGTTCCGAGCCCGCGGACAGCCAATTCGAAGGGCCGAACGCTCCCCGCGGCGGCATTGATACCGTCCGCCAGCCGGGGCAGAACCGCCGATTCCACGGATCCGAGGAAGTGCAGGGTCAGGTGGATATGCTCCGGCCGGGCCCAGGAGACACCGGTGTCCGCCGCCCGGAGGGTGTCCTGTATGGCGGCGAGAGTCCGCCGGATCGAGTCGGGAATGAAGACGGCGATGAAGGCCCGGACGGGATCACCGGCGGTCATCGCGGAGCGATCACCCGCCAGCCCCGGATCACCGCGGGAAAACCGAAAAGGTCTTCGCGGTCATCGAAGGCGGCGCCATCCATGTACTGCACCTGGTGGGCCGAGGTTCCTTCCAGCCGGAGGATCAGTTCGCTGATTCCATTCCCGTCGATATCGCTGATCCCGGCGACCTCCCAGGGAGAGATGTCAATCGCGGCGCCACTGAGAAACTCGAACGCTTCGTCATCCGACCCCGGGGCAAGGATTACGGCATAGTAGCCTGAGGAGCCGAAACGGACGATGAGATCCGCAATGCCGTCACCGTCGAGATCCCCGCCGCCGATCCCTTTCCAGTCGCCAAACGGCACCCCGTCGAGAATGAACGCGAGATTGGTGATGGATGCATCGTTCATGTAGGCGATGAGGTGCCGACCCGAACTGCGGTCGCGATAGACGAGGTCACCTTTCGCATCGGCGTTGTAGTCACCGCCGGCGACGACCTGCCACGGATCGATACTCTCCTCCTCGCCGAACATGTAATCCAGTGTGTCGATGTTCGGCCCGTCCATGGTGGCGAGCACATAGATACCTTCGTTCTTATAGCCGGCAATGATGTCATCCTTGAAATCGCCGTCGAGGTCGGAGAAGGCGCCGATGGTCCAGGGGGCGAAGGTTTCCGCCTCGCCGTTCAGAAAGCCGGAGGATCCGAAGGTATTTCCGTTCATGAACACGATGGCGCCGACCTGGTCGCCGTTGGCAAAGAACAGATCCCCCCGGGCATCACCGTCGAGATCACCCCGGATGGTGAAGGTGTTGGTGGAAATCGCCACGGAATATTGGTTGGTATCGTCGGTGGTTCCATCGGTGAAAAAGAACACGGCATTGGTTGAGGTGTCGGGGATGTCGGTGGTGAGGGTCCAGGTCTCATTCGCGCTGTTGAATGCCATGGGGTAATTGCTGGAGGCGAAGGGCTGGAACTCGATGGCGGCGAACATCTGGGTGGATGAGCTCAGCGGCCCGTCGGCGGGATTAAAGATGATCATGAGGTCATCGAAATTGGCGTTGGGAAACTGAGGGTCGATCTGTACCGCAGGGCAGACCGAGACGGCCGACCCGTAATAGTCGCCGAAGTTGTCATCCAGCCCGCCGGCATCATCTTCGACAAAGAACAGAAAATTGGTGGCGCCCCGGGGGATCTGGATGGCGCCCAGCCAGTATTGATCATTCTCGTTGAATACGAGGGTCACCGACGTGGTTGTCGCGAAACCGTCAAACGTCACTCTTGCGGTCACGGTGGAGGCAATCGACGGATCCTGGCACACGGTGAAATAATAC
>JAUIHQ010000452.1 GCA_030432155.1 bacterium
GCTGGACAAAGCGTTAACTCTGATCGAAAATCTTCGTCAGGTCGTCCTCCAGGGCGGGAGTATGTTCCTGGCGGAGCCCACCTTCCTTCTCTACGATGAAGTGCGCGAACCGCAATCCTACCTGGCTATTCTCAAAGCCATTGGCCTGGGCAACCATACGCTCGACGAAATCAGCAAGGCCGTCAACGAACTCGAATCAAGTACAGCCAGAAGTTGGCCGTCCTCCAGGCTGAAGAGCAACACGGCCCCCTTGATGGCGGGCGGGTGACCTGGGAACTTTGAATTGACCTTGATGGTATAGGCGGGAATGCCGGGCAACAGCCCAGGTGCGAGCACCATGCCCGCCCCCTCCGCGTGCATCGCCGGCAGGGCTACCGGAAAACGGTATCCTTCATAGTCCGGTCCTGATTCCGCCAACGCGGCGAAACCCTGCTTGATCTGTGCGAACAACAGATCCGGTTCGAGGAACGCCTCGATATCCGCGATCGCCTGGCGGTACAGCAGGGCCGGAGCCTCGGCCTGATATCCCTGGGTGGCGAGACCGGTCTGGAAGGGCGGTTGCAGATAGTAGATATCGCCGCGGCCATAGGCGCCGGCGAGCTGGAAATCGATGTAGTCGACGACCCCGAGTTCGGAAGCGGACGGCGTGTCGTCGGCGGGGATGAGGCGATCGACGGCGGCGGTGAGGAACGTCCGTTCCTGGTCCGTGAGGAACCGCCTGGCCGCGTCGAAGTCATTTGGCGGCTGGGCCTTGCCCGATGTCCAAGGGATCCCCCCCCGGAACTCACGCGCCTGGGCCCCTGCGGCAAGGGCCAGGGCGGAGACCCCGACAAGAAACGATCGGCGCAACATGTGCATGAGCCTGTCTCCCGGTCTTCGTACCTGGGAAACGGCGGGGGCGGAGGTCGGTTCCAGCGGAATCCGACTTTCTGGGCCCTCGGCATGCAACCGGGAGCGCTGCGTCCCGTTGCCCTCGAGAGGGATCGCCGACCGAGCGGCGGGATCCGCTTTCTGAAGGGGATTCCGCTCCTGGCGCCAAGCATGCCCATCACCGCCTTGTTTGAGGGGAATTCAAGCGCACAATCAATCTAAGCGAGAATTAATAAATCATAAAATCAGAGATTGATGATATTGTTGTGCGCCACTTGGGCGGGGAACGACTAGTCGACTAATAGTACCGGAGACACCAAATGGATGGTCACCGAGAGGAAAAGCGACTCAATCGTCAGCAAATCATGCTGTCTGATAGTGAAGTCGAAATACTGAAGGATTGGCAATTCGGGAATCGTATTCCGACGATGGCGGCTGCAATACGCGAAGCATTGCGGATCGGTCTTGAAAAGGAACTGAATTCGGATATTGGGCCACATTTTCGAGAGTAGAGAGACGGGTTTCAGGCGTGGTGTCTGGGTGTATCCTGATCTGGAAGAGGGCGTTTCTGGTCTTCGGAAGATAAGGATCGGCCGACAATAGATATACGAAGCACCGAATCCCCTCTGTGCCGAAGGGGATTGAGGCGCTTGCCGATATCGGCATTGTTTCTCAGTCGACCACCGATCGGAACCGGCAACCGTCGCGCGCAGAGGTTTGCCGGAGCATGCCGGCATTCCACGCGAGCGGAGGCGCCGGCTGCGAAGGCAGTTTAGCGCTCCGTTCCTCGACGTCCGTGCGGGTGGCTAGATCCCGAAACGCGACCTCACCTCCCAGGATCAGGACCTGTTCTCCGGCTTCAGCTTCGG
>JAUIHQ010000147.1 GCA_030432155.1 bacterium
CCCGCTGAGCGGCATCGACCCCGACGACGTGGGCGAGGTCTGGAGCCTGCCGATGCGGATCTTCGGGATCGAAGGCGACGAAAAACACGGAATCCCGCCCCTGGTGATGGGTCATGCGATCACCGGCGTCCGCAGCGGGCGGATCTCACGAGTCAAAAGCACCTATTTCTGCACACCGATTGCGATCGGCTGCACCTGGGACCCGGATCTGTACAGCCGGGTCGGTGAAGCCATGGCGGTTGAAATGCGAGCCCTCGGACAGGACCTGAACCTCGGCCCCACAATGAACATCATTCGCCATCCGCTGGGCGGGCGGAACTGGGAAAGTTTTTCCGAGGATCCGCTGCTGACCCGGCGCCTTGCCGTTCCCTTCATTCGGGCCATGCAGGAAGGCGGGGTCATCTGTTGTCCGAAACATTTTGCCGCCAACAATCAGGAGCACCAGCGATTCGACATCAACAACATCCTCGATGAACAGACACTGCGGGAAATCTACCTCCCCGCCTTCGAGGCGGCGGTTCGCGAGGGTGAAGCTCTTGCGATCATGGCCGCGTACAATCGGGTCAACGGCCAGTATATGTGCGAGAACATGCGCCTGCTTCGCGAGCTGCTCCGGGAGGAGTGGGGATTCGACGGCATCGTGGTGTCGGACTTCGCAAAAGCCATGCAGTCCACCGCCGGTTCGGTCCGGGCCGGGGTCACCATCGAAATGGACGCGCCATGTCATTACGGCGAACCCCTGGTCGCCGCATGCCGGGAAGGCAGGGTGGAGGAGTCGGAGATTGACCTCCTGCTCAAGGATAAGCTCCGGGTCATGCAGCGAATGGGCATGATGAATGACCGCCCTTCGGTGCCCCGCACACACGTGCACAGCCGGGCTCACCGGGCGATCGCAGGCGAGGTCGCCCGCCGTGCACCCGTCCTCCTCAAAAACCGCGACTCGCTGCTTCCCCTCTCCTCACGATCCGGATGCATCGGCGTGATCGGCCCGAACAGCACGCGGTTTTCCGGGCTCCGCCCGGAGGACGGGTCCTATGCCCTGTACCTGCAAGGGGGCGGCAGCGGGCGGTGCTTTTATGTATACGACGCCATCCGCGAACCCCTGGTATCGCTTCAGGAAGCCGCGGGACCGGAGCTGACCATCCGCCACGCCCCCGGATGCCCGCCCCCCAACGGTGAAACCTTTCCTGCGGCAATGGTCGAAGACCTGCGCCGCAACGCCGTCACCATCGCCGCCGAGAGCGACACCGCGGTCCTGTTCTGCGGGCTTTCCGGATTCGTGGAAACCGAGGGGATCGATCGATCGAGCTGCAAGCTGCCGCCCGAACAGGAAGCGTTGATCCTGGAGGTGGCCGCCGTACAGCCGCGCACCGTGGTCTGTCTGATCTGCGGGGGATACATCGATGTGTCCGCGTGGATCGACGAGGTCGCCGCCCTGCTCTTCTGCCCCTACGCCGGGGAGATGATCGGCGACGGCATCGCCGACATCCTGTTCGGCCGCGTCTCTCCGCGAGGTCGCCTGCCCTTTTCATGGCCGACCTCCGCGGATGCCTATCCCCCCTCGACCTATTTTTCCGGCGAGGCGCACTCGGAAACCGGCGAAAGCAATCGCTACGACGAAGGGATCTTTGTGGGATACCGCCACCTCGCCCGCCATCCTGAATCGATCCTCTACCCCTTCGGATTCGGCCTCGGGTACACGACCTTTTCCTATTCGGATGCGCGGTGTACCATGATTACGAACGAATCGGATCCGGTCTGCATGCTGTCGGTTGTTGTGAACAACACCGGCGACGCCGAGGGAACGGAGGTCGTGCAGGTCTATATCCATGATGTCGAGTCAAGCCGGCCCCGTCCGGCCCGGGAACTCCGGGAGTTTCGGGTTGTCTCGCTTCAGCCGGGAGAATCACGCCGGGTTCAATTTGAACTGCGGCGGGATATGTTTGCCGGGTTCAATCCGGCCCGGAACGCCTGGGAGGTCGAACCGGGACACTTTGAGATCATGATCGGCGCATCGGAGAGGGACATCCGGGCTGTCCTTCCGCTTGCGTGGACGTAATGACGGACATCAAAAGCCCACGGTAAAGAAATCATGACGATACTGGGACTCCATATCATCGATGCGCTGGTCATCGTGCTGTATTTCTCCGTCGTACTGTATATCGGTTTTCGCTCCATGAAGCGGATCCGTTCGGAGGAGGACTACTTCCTCGGCGGACGACAGTTCGGCCGCTTCTTTCAGACCTTCTCACAGTTCGGACAGGCCACGAGCAGCGAATCGGCGGTGCAGACCGTCTCGATCGTCGGGGTGAACGGCCTCGCCGGCGCCATTCAGGGTACGATCAACGCCCTGTTCATTTATCCGGTGTCGTGGCTGTTTCCCAAGTGGCTGCGTCGCACCCGCTTCATGAGTATGGCCGAGTATTTCATCGAACGTTTTGAATGCCGCAAACTCGCCGCCCTCTATGCCCTCGCCCAGACCTGTCTGTTCCTGATGGTCGGGGGGATGGGTCTCTATGCGATGTCGAAAACCGTGATGGCCATCACCGAAAAACCGCCGGAAGCGCTCTCGGTGGAGGAGCGGGCGGAATATGACCTTGCCATGCGGCTGGACTCGCTGGAAGCACAGCCGCTCGAACTCCTGACCGACCGGGAGATCGAGGAGATGAATACGCTCCGGCAACGGAGCCCCAACCGCCACTTCAGCTTTCTGAATCATTACGCCCTGGTGATCTTCATCGCCGTCATCGTCTTTCTGTATGCCGCCCTGGGGGGATTGGAGGCCGCGGTGTATACCGATTCGCTGCAGGGCGTCTTCATCCTGATCCTCACCGTCATGCTGGTGCCGTTCGCGATGCTCAAGCTCAATGCGATGTACGGCACCCACGGGCTCATCGGACCGTTCGAGGCGATCCACGGCATTCTTCCCGAATCCATGTTTGAAATTTTCGGTTCGCCCAAATGGGCCGAGTTCACCTGGTACAACATACTCCTGATCGGCCTGATGTGGATTGCCGGCAACATCGCTTTTTCCAACAACCTCGTCGTGGCGGGAGCGGCCCGAACCGAAAAAGTCGCAAGTTTCGGCGGACTCAGCGGGTCGCTGGTCAAAGGCGCCGGCGCGCTTTTCTGGATGGTGCTCGCGCTGTTGATTCTCGGCGTGTTCGGCGAAACCAACGCCGATCCGGACCTGTTGTGGGGCATGGCTGCGCGGGAGCTGCTTCCTCTCGGTCTTCTGGGCCTGATGGTCGCCTGTCTGATGGCCGCCTTCATGAGCTCCGCGGACATGCACATGATGACGGTGTCCGGCCTGATCACGCAGAACATCTACAAGCCTCTGTTTCCCGGCCGGCCCACGAGTCATTACGTGACCATGGGCCGGATCTTCACCCTCGTCTATATCGTGGGCGCCGTTCTGTTCGCCATGAACTCCTCAAGTATTTTCCGCATGTGGAAGTACATGATCATGATCAACATCTGCTGCGGCCCGGCCATGCTCATGGGCTTTCTGTGGCGCCGCACAAACGCCAGGGCGGTCTGGACCTCGATGGGGGTCAGCCTCGCCATCACCCTCGTCATCCCGCTCGGCGTCCAGATGATTCCGGGCATCCGGTACCAGGAGGCCCTGCACGCCGAGGTATCGAGCCCGCCGGTCCATAAAACCTACACCGCCAGCGAGCGGGATGTCGCAGAACGCGTACGCCAGATCGAAAAATGGAATTTGCTCCAGGCCCGCGGCCTTTCCGCCGGTGTCAGTCCCCAGCCGCTCGAAGTCGGGCAGAAATTCAGCCGGACCTACGCCCCCGCCCCCGGCGCGATCTACTGGGATGGTGGTATCAAGCTGGATGATGAGGACCGCCGATACGGAGCGGGCCTGTTCAAGGCCGAGCTGTACCTCATGCATCTGGCGGGCATCAACCTGACCCGCTTCAGCCCCGCCGGCGTGGAGGCCGTAAGCCTTCTGTTCCGGCTTGTCTTCCCGTTTCTCGCCATCCTCGTCGTGGGCTGGTCAACCCGGCCCCAGGACGCACGACTGCTGGATTTCTTTTACGGGAAGCAGCGGACGCCGGTGGAGGAGGATGCGGAAGCCGACCGGAAAGCGATTGAGGAAACCCGTCGCCATCCGCATCGGTTCGATCACCTGAAGCGGTTTCCGGAATCGAACTGGGAAATCACCCGCATACGACTTGAAAGGCATGCTCACCGGCATCCTTGCGGGATTGGTTCTCGTATCCCTGGTTCTGCTGATCGGAGATATCGGACGATGAAACTCTCTCCAGCCATTGTATCCACGGCGCTGGCCCTGCTGGTCGCCGCCTTCGCGATCTCCCGTGCGGATGAACCGGGCGCAGTGGCCGATCGCCGGCCGAACATCCTCATCTTCTTCATGGATGACCTGAACGCGTCAATCGGATGCATGGACATGCATCCGGATACCCTTACGCCCAACATCGACCGGTTGCGGCAACGCGGGGTCCTGTTCTCCAACGCCGGCTCCAACTATCCGGTCTGCGGTCCGTCCCGGGCCAGCATCTGGAGCGGGCTGTATCCACACACCACCGGCTATTTCGGTCACGGTCGGCCATGGGGTTCATGGCGAAGCAACCCGGTTCTTCGCGACGCGGTTACGGTCTTCGAACATTTCAGCGCCAACGGATACCGCATCTATGCCGCCGGCAAGATCCATCACAACGGCAATGAAGACTATTCCATCTTCCGGAATCGTGACGGATCAAACGGCTTCGAGGTGAAGGCGCTGTTCGGGCCCTATATCACCAACGGGAAGAAACGACCCGGGGGCAACCCCATGGTCGTCGCGCGAGCCGGGATTCAGAAGGGCGGCGTCGACAACGCAGACTGCGATTTCGGCCCCTTCATGACCGACCCGCCCGTGCCCGGCGGAACCGGCTCATGGGTGTATGAAGACGGAACCCCGTTCCATTACCGGAGCGACCGGGACCGCGACCTGGTTCCCGATGAAAAGATTGCACGTCAGGCCCGGGAGTGGCTTGGGGCTCACGACGGTAAGGATCCGTTTTTCATGACCCTCGGCATTCTCCGCCCCCATTCGCCGCTGATCCTGCCTCAGGCATATTTCGAGCGCTTCCCGCTGGAGGACATCCACCTCTTCCCCGGCCGGAAGGAGGGCGATGACTCCGATACCGGCATCGTGCATGTACAGGGTCTCAGGGGGGGTATCAATTGGGGGCGCACCAAATACTATGCGATCATGAAGGCGGGCGGCCCCGACATGCTCCGGCGCTGGACCCAGGCCTACCTTGCCGCGGTCAGCTTCGTGGATGACCGGATCGGGGAGGTCCTCGACGCTCTCGAAGCATCCCCGTTTGCCGACAACACCATCGTGATCCTCAGCAGTGACCATGGCTACCACATGGGCGACAAAGAGCTGCTGCACAAGTTCACCCCGTGGGAGTCCGCGGTCCGTGTTCCCCTGATCATCGCCGGCCCCGGCGTTCAAGCCGGCGGCGCCTGCAACCTCCCCGTCTCGCTCGTCGATATCTATCCGACACTCAACGCCCTCGCCGGCCTTGATAACCACCCGAATCGGGCCGGGAACGGCCTATCCCTCGATGGGCACAGCCTGGTTCCGCTTCTGCGGAATCCCGATGCGCAAGCCTGGGCCGGGCCCCCGGTGTACCTGAGCGTAATCCAGGGCAAGCTTCCCGATCAACCGGGCATGAAGGGCGAGAAGGACCGGCAGCACTACACCCTGCGCTCCGCCACACACCGGTACGTCAGATGGAACAACGGATACGAAGAGTTGTACGACCATACCAACGACCCGTGGGAATGGAACAATGTCGCGGGCCGGCCGGCAAACCGGAACCTTGTGAACGCCTTTCGGAAGCAGTTGACGGAGCTCACCGGGATCCCCGTGGACCCCGGATCCTGATCCGTCGGGTTTCCGGCAGCAACCCATTATGTTCAAACGAAGCGTCATTGCCGCGGCGGCGTGCCTGCTGGTCGGACTTCACGATGTCCGACCGCAATCGCCGGAGAATCTTTCCGTGGTGGATCTGTATCAGCAGGCCCTGCAACGGATCGGGGTTGAGGACTACGCGGGCGCGGAGCCGTACCTCTCCGAGCTGATCGAAACACTTGAGCCGTACATAACCGAAAATCCCGATGCCGCCCGCGCCGTGGAGTTTGCCCGCTTTCATCTCGGGATGGCGGCATACGCCGGGGACCGGATGGATGAAGCGCTGACCCTCTATGATGACTACCTCGCGCAGTATCCGGCGGGAGCGTTCACCTTTCCCTCCCGAATGATGAGCGCCGACATTTTCGCCGCCCGCGGGGAATGGAAGCAGGTTCTCAGTCGGCTGCAGATGGCGATGCAGGACCCCCGCATGCCCCTGAACCGGCGTACATCCGTGTTGCGCATGGCCGGGGAGGCGTTGTTCCGCCTCGAACAGTGGGAACCCGCGGCTTCCGTGATGCTCCAGGTGTTCCGGGAAACCCGACAGCCTGATGAGCGCATGGACGCGGCATCCTACATTTCACGGTCGCTGATCGCCCTCGGCCGCCATCGCGAACTCTTCGAATTTCTGCCCGAGCTCCGCAACACCGAAGCGGTCTATGACATCGACCTCAACATCTCCCTGATCGAAGCGGGAGATGACCTTTTGGACGACGGCCGGCATTTGGAAGCGCTGCAGCTCTACCAGTGGGTACTCCCGCGCGCCGAGCTTCTCGCCCACGTCGACATGCGCCTCGCCTCGCTCCGCGAACGCCTTGATCAACCGGCCGCCTTCGGCATGACCGGGGCCGAGCGCCTTCGCCGCCGAAATGCGATCGAACAGGATATCGAAAACGTGAAGACCCGCCGCGACCGCATCATCGCCTACCCCGACTACGAGATCCCCCTGCAATTCCGCATGGGCGTCTGCTATCAGAAGATGGCCCGCCCCTGGGAAGCCTACATGCTGTTCCGGCGCCTGTTCAACGAGCATCGCGACCATGAGCTGGCCGAACCGTCCGCGTACTTCGCCGTTTCCATCCTGCTGGACCGGGAACACCTTGATCGTGCGGTGGTCGAAGCCGGCGACTATCTCGATGCGTTCCCCCAGGGCCCCCACGCGCCGGATCTCAGGAAACTGATTGTGGACGCGCCGCTGAGTCGGGGCCGCTACGTGCAGGCATGGAGAACCGTGAACAAGGTGCGGGCGATGGGCATGCCTCCGCCGGAGCGGGCGGAAACCCTGTTCTCCGCAGGATACATCCTCATTCAAATGGAGCGGTGGGAGCCTGCCCGGACCGTGTTGGAGAAAATCGAAAAGCTGAAATCGGCGCCGGCCATCAAACAGCAGGCGCTCTACTGGCGGGCCATGAGCCACCTTCTCGAAGCCGACTATGCCGCCGCACGGGAAGCCTTCCAATCCTTCCTCGCCACCTATTCGTCGGGCGGGCTGGCCGAGGACGCAACCTTCCGGACGGCGGTTTCCCTGTACGGGCTCGGGGACACAGCCGGCGCGGAATCCCGGTTGCGCGACTTCATCGCCTCGTATCCCGACAGCCAACTGGCCGGAGAAGCATTCAACATGCTCGGCGATATCGCCGCCGGCGAAGGGCGCCTCGATGAAGCTGTCGCCTGGTTTCGCCGGACCCCGGAAAGCACCGATGACATGACCCAGATTAATTATGCGGCCTTCCAGCAGGCGCGAATGCTGGAGCTCGAATCCCGCTTCGATGAAATTGTCGACCTGTTCAACAACCATATCGAAACATACGGCGTGGAAGGCAATCCGATCGAAGCCACCTACTGGAAAGCCAACGCGATGAAGAAGAGCGGGCGTGACGACCAGGCGCTTGCCATCATGTATGATACCATCGAACGCTTCGGCGACCAGGTGGACGAGGACGGCATCGACATGATGATCCGCGACCTCATCGACGAATTCCAATCCCGAAGCCCGGGCGAACGACGCACCGTGTTCCTCGAGCGGCTGTATGACGAAATGGAAAAGGCTCGGGACACCGGACGACAGACCCTGAATTACCGGCTTGAAATTCTGTTCGCGGAAATACGGCCCGAACAGCGCGCGGAACTGCTCAACGCCCGCCTGCGATTTATGCGCCTGGAAGCCGCATCACCGCTGGTGCTGAGCGTAATCGGCTCCTACGCGTGGGAACACGGCGAGAAGGAAAGGGCCCGCACCTTCTTCACTCAACTGCTCGAACGATACCCTCAATCCGACTTCTCCCTTTCCGCCTACCGGGGAATGGCCTCGTTGTATCTCGCCGAGGGCAAGGATGCCGAAGCCGAACCGCTGCTCGAGGAAATCAGCTCGCGCTTCGCCCGGTTCGAGGAGGCGGGCTGGGCCATGCTGCGGCTGGCCGACATGCATCGCCGGCGCGGACAGTTGGAGAAGGCAAAAGAGATGTATGAAACGGTGCTCGCGGTCAAGGAGTGGCGGGGTCCCGCATGGGCGGAGGCCCTGTACGGCGTCGGCGACACCCTCCGGGAGCAGGGGAATCACCGCGAAGCGTTCGCCTTCTTCCAGCGGGTCTATGTGATGTATCAGGGTTTTGCCGAATGGGCGGCCCGGGCCTACGTGGCCAGCGCCGAGTGCCTGGTCGAAGAGGGACGCATGCAGGATGCCGTCAACACCTGCCGGGAGCTGCTGAATCAGGAACGGATGAAGGATACCGATGCGTACCGGGAAGCCGGGATCCTTCTCAAACGCCTGGAGGAACGTCTGCCATGAGTCGCCTTGGCCGATATGTTCTGGCGGCGGTTCTCGCCGGCCCGTTTGCACCCCCGGGAACCGATGCCGCGGATTCTGTGCCCGCCCGCGTTACCTTGCGGTCCGGAGCAGTCCGCGACCTCGACATCCTTCCCGCCCGAACGAGCGATCCCCTCCTGCGCGCAGCCATTACCGGCACCGCGTCCCGCATATCCTATGATCTCGGCGATCTGGACGTCATTGAATTCCGGTTCGGACCGGCTCTCGATGCCGCCCGCAGGGCCGACGCCTCCGGAGATGCCGCGGCCGCGGCGGAGTTGTACGGAGAACAACTCATGCCCTTCCTGCGGTATCTATCGGTATCCAACAATCTACGGGAGGATGTGGAGGCCCTGCTGTTTTATCAATTCGCCGCAGGCGATACCGAGTCGCTGCGCCGGGCGATACGACGGCTGGATACCGCGTGGCACGAGGATGACGACAGGACCCTGCTGCGGTTCTACGAAGCTCTGAACCTTGCCCT
>JAUIHQ010000453.1 GCA_030432155.1 bacterium
TCGGGAACCGAGCTTGCCGGATGGCGCTACGAACCACTCTTTCCCTATTTTGCCGATCACCCCAACAGCTTCCGGGTTCTGAACGACTCGTTCGTCAGCATCGAGGACGGTACCGGGATCGTACATCTTGCCCCGGCCTACGGTGAGGATGATTACCGTGTCTGCCGGGAAGAAAATATCGACCTCGTCGATCCGCTGGATGATGAATGCCGGTTTACCGCGCAGATCCCCGAGTATGAAGGGCGGTTTTGCAAGGATGCCGACAAGGATATCATCCGCCGCCTCAAGGATGAGGGTAAGCTGGTCCGGCATGCCACCCTGATGCACAACTACCCTTTCTGCGAACGTACCGATACGCCGCTGATCTACCGGGCCATCGACGCCTGGTATGTGCGAGTCGAGGATATTCGCGACCGGCTCTCCGCGCATAACGAAACCGTGCACTGGATGCCCGGCTATGTCGGTGAGAAACGGTTCGGAAACTGGCTGAAGGACGCCAAGGACTGGAACATCAGCCGCAATCGATTCTGGGGCTCCTGCATTCCGGTCTGGGTTTCAGACGATGGGGAAGACTCAATCTGCGTCGGATCCATCGACGAACTGGAACAGCTCTCCGGCGTCCGGGTTGATGACCTGCACAAGCACATCGTGGACAAGGTGACGTTCGACAAGGACGGCAAAACCTACCGGCGTACGCCCGAGGTCCTTGACTGCTGGTTCGAAAGCGGGTCCATGCCCTACGCCCAGTGCCATTACCCCTTCGAGAACCGCGAGCGCTTCGAGACCCACTTCCCGGCCGACTTCATCGCCGAAGGTCTCGACCAGACCCGGGGGTGGTTTTACACCCTGATGATTCTTTCCACCGCGTTGTTCGACCGACCGGCCTACCGGAACGTCGTTGTCAACGGCCTCGTCCTGGCCGAGGACGGACGGAAAATGAGCAAGCGTCTCAAGAATTATCCCGATCCGATGCACATCCTGCATACCTACGGGGCGGATGCGCTTCGCCTGTACCTGATCCATTCCCCGGTGGTGAGGGCCGAGGATCTTTGCTTCAGCGAAGAGGGAGTTCTTCAATCGCTCCGTCACCTGCTGATCCCCTGGTGGAATGCCTATTCCTTCCTCGTGACCTATGCCCGCATCGATGGCTGGTCGCCGGGTGAGGGGGGACAACGGCCCGCATCCGGTTCCGGCAACCTGCTGGACCGGTGGATTCACAGTGCGCTGGAGCGTCTGACCGGCGATGTCATGCAAGCCATGGACCGGTACGATCTCCAGTCATCGGTCAAACCCTTCGTCCGCTTCATCGAGGACCTGACCAACTGGTACATCCGCCGGAGCCGGCGGCGGTTCTGGAAAAGCTCCAATGATGAAGACAAGCTCCAGGCTTACTGGACCCTGTATGATGTCCTGTTGAGGCTTTGCCGTATTGCCGCGCCGTTCACGCCGTTTATCAGCGAGGAAATCTACCGGAATCTCCGAACCGCCGACATGCCGGAATCCGTTCACCTGTGCGACTTCCCGGAAGCGGATGAGAAACGCCGGGATCTCGCTCTCGAACGACAAATGGAAGATGTCATGCAGGTCGTCGGTCTCGGCCGGCAGCTCCGCACCGAATACAATCTCAAGGTTCGCCAGCCGCTGAAAGGTATCCATGTGGTCAGTCACAGCCGTGACCACTTGGATCGGGTGGAGGCCCTGCGCGAGCTGGTCCTTGATGAGCTGA
>JAUIHQ010000148.1 GCA_030432155.1 bacterium
AGGGGATGCGCGGTCCGCATTGACGATGAACCCACGTCACGCGACGATAGTCGATCAGACTATCCTATGGAAGGAGTGATTCTTCATGCCGGTTGAACAGCAAATGGCGCTGCCGAGCGACGACAAGCGCTGGAAACTCGTGAACGCGACCATGCGCCGCCACGGGCACCGCGCCTCGTGCCTGATCGAGACCCTTCACACCGTTCAGGAGTGCTTCGGGTACCTCGACGAACCCGCGCTCCGCTTCGTGGCCGAGTCGCTGAAGCTCCCGCTCAGCAAGGTCTACGGTGTCGCCACATTCTATCACTTCTTCCAGATGAAGCCCAAGGGCCGCCATACCTGCGTCGTGTGCACCGGAACCGCCTGCCACATCAAAGGCGCCCCGGACATTCTCGACCGCATCGCCGAAACCTACGGGATTCGAGATGGAGAGACAACGGGCGACAAGGCCCTGTCCGTGCTGACCGCGCGTTGCGTAGGTTCCTGCGGCCTCGCACCGGCTGTTGTTTTCGACGGCGATGTCGCGGGTAAGCTCACCCCGGACGATGTTGATGTGAAACTGAAGGAGATCCTCAGCCATGATGCGTGACGTACTCCTCAAAACAGCCGAGGCCGAACGCGCGGTCAAGGACGAGAAGAAGCATTCGATCCGTATCTGCACCGCAGCCAGTTGCCTATCCTGCGGAGCGGAGAAGGTCCGGAAAGCGATCGCCGAAAAGGTGAAGGCTGCCGGCCGCGAGGATACGGCGGTCGCCGGCGTCGGCTGCATGGGTCTTTGCGCAAAAGGACCGTTGGTCACCGTGGACGGACCTGAGACCATGTATGCGGAAGTCACGGAAGAGGATGCGGCCGACATTGCCGCGTCGCTGGACAACGGACCGGTCGAGCGAATCCGATGCGATACCACGACCCCGTTTTTCCAGCGGCAGGAGAAGATCGTTCTCGAGAACTGCGACCGGATCAATCCCGAGCGTATCGAGGACTACATCGCGGCCGACGGCTACCTCGCCCTGACCACCGCCGTACTGGAACGTCAGCCCTTCGACATTGTCGATGAGATTGTCCGCAGCGGCCTTCGGGGCCGCGGCGGCGGCGGCTATCCCACCGGCCTCAAATGGTCCACCGTGGCCAAGGCGCCCGGCCCGATGAAGTACGTGATCTGCAACGCCGACGAAGGCGATCCCGGTGCGTTCATGGACCGGAGCATCCTCGAGTGCGATCCCCACCGGGTGCTGGAGGGCATGGCGGTCGCTGCCTATGCGGTCGGCGCATCCGAAGGTTACATCTACATCCGCGCGGAATACCCCCTGGCGGTGAAGCGCCTCAAACTGGCCATCCGGCAGGCGGAAAAAATGGGCCTGCTCGGCAAGAATATCGCCGGAACCGATTTCAGCTTTTCCATCGATATACGCCTCGGCGCCGGCGCCTTTGTCTGCGGCGAAGAAACCGCGCTCATCGCGTCGATCGAGGGCCAGCGGGGCCAACCGATGCCCCGCCCGCCCTACCCTGCCGAATCCGGCCTCTGGGATTCCCCGACTTTGATCAACAACGTCGAGACCTTCGCCAACATCGCCCCGATCATCCGCAAAGGCGCGGACTGGTACGCGGCCATCGGCACCGAAACCAGCAAGGGCACAAAGGTGTTTGCCCTCGCCGGCCGGATCAACAATACCGGCCTGATCGAGGTGCCGATGGGCATTACCCTCCGGGAAATCGTCTATGACATCGGGGGCGGAATTCCCGACGGCAAAGCGTTCAAGGCGGTTCAGACCGGCGGGCCTTCCGGCGGCTGCGTGCCCGCGTCGCTGGCCGAGACCCCGATCATCCGATCGACTACGAATCTCTGCAGAAGCTCGGATCGATCATGGGGTCCGGCGGCATGATCGTGCTGGATGAAACGTCCAGCATGGTGGATGTGGCCAAGTATTTCATGGAGTTCTGTAAATCGGAGTCGTGCGGTAAATGCGTTCCCTGCCGGGTCGGTACCGCCCATATGTATGACCTGCTGGACAAGATCGGCCGCGGGGAGGGCACGGCCCGTGACCTGGAGAGGCTGGAAAATCTGTGCGATGTCGTGCAAGCCACCAGCCTGTGCGGCCTCGGTCAGACTGCCCCGAACCCGGTCCTTAGCACCCTGCGCTTTTTCCGCGAGGAATATGAATCGAAACTGGTCCGGGAACCGGACTCTGAACCCGCATTGGCCGGGGAGGCATCGGCATGAACGTACGTATCGTCACCCTTTCCATCGACGGCCGCGATGTCGGCGCCCGTGAAGGCCAGACCATTCTGGAGGTGGCCGGCGAGAACGGCATCGAGATTCCGACCATGTGCAACCTGACCGGGCTGAAGCCGATCGGCGCCTGCCGGCTCTGTGTGGTCGAAGTCGCCGGCTCGCGGAAGCTGCTGTCGGCCTGTACCACCGGCGTGACCGAGGGCATGCAGGTCACCACCGATTCGGAACGGCTGCGGAACTACCGCCGCACGATTCTTGAATTCCTGTTTACCGAGGGCAATCACACCTGCGCGGTCTGCGTTTCCAACGGCAAATGTGAATTGCAGGAGCTCGCCCGCAAGCTCGGCATGAACCACGTCGATGTACCGTACCGCTATCCTCGCCGGGACGTGGACGCCACCCATCCACGTTTTGTCCTCGACCACAACCGGTGCATCCTCTGCACCCGCTGTGTACGGGTGTGTGACGAAATTGAAGGTGCCCACACCTGGGATGTCATGGGACGGGGTATCGACTCCAAGGTCATCACGGACCTTCACCAGCCGTGGGGTTCATCCACAAGCTGTACATCCTGCGGAAAATGTGTGCACGTCTGCCCCACCGGGGCGCTGTTTGAAAAGGGCCACTCGGTCGCGGAAATGGCCAAACGCCGCCAGTTCCTGCCCTACCTGTCGACGATGAGAGGAGCCAAGGAATGAGCAAGGTGAAACTGGCAACGGTATGGCTCGACGGATGTTCGGGCTGCCATATGTCGTTCCTGGATATGGACGAGCGCCTGCTCGACATCGCCGATCGGATTGAGCTGGTCTACAGCCCTCTGGTCGATCACAAGGAATTCCCCGAGGGCGTGGATGTCACCATCGTCGAGGGTGCGGTCAGCAGTGAGGAAGACCTGGAGAAAATCCGCAAGGTCCGGTCCCGGACCCGCATCCTGGTGAGCCTCGGCGACTGCGCGGTCACCAGCAACGTCCCCGGCATGCGAAACATGTTCGGCAGCGAGGCAATCATGGACCGGGCCTACCTGGAGAATGCCCAGGAAAACCGGAAGCATCCCGACAAGATCATCCCCCCGCTGCTCACCCAGACGCGGCCGATCCACGAGTTCGTCCCGGTGGATGTGTTCGTCCCCGGCTGTCCGCCGTCCGCCGACCATATCTTCAGCGTTGTCGCCGATCTTCTCGACGGAAAGACACCCGACCAAACCCGTTTTCTACGATTCGGATAAGGACCCGACCATGGCCAATACCATCACCATCGATCCCGTAACCCGGATAGAAGGGCACTCCAAGATCACGATCTACATGGACGACCAGGGGGCGGTCACCGACGCCCGCTTTCATGTCACCCAGTTTCGCGGGTTCGAAAAATTCTGCGAGGGACGTCCTTTTTACGAGATGCCGGCCCTGACCGCCCGGACCTGCGGCATCTGCCCGGTCAGCCACCTCGTGGCATCGGCCAAGGCCTGCGACGAGCTGATGGCGGTCCGGATCCCTGAAACCGCGGTCAAGCTCCGCAAGATCATCAACCTGTCCCAGCTCATTCAGTCCCACGCTCTGAGCTTTTTTCATCTGTCCTCGCCGGATTTGCTGCTGGGCATGGATGCCGACCCCAACAGCCGGAATATTCTCGGGCTGCTCAAGTCCCATCCCGAGGCGGCCCGCGACGGGATCGCCCTACGGAAGTTCGGCCAATCGGTCATCGAACGTCTCGCCGGCAAACGGATCCACCCCGCCTGGGTGGTGCCGGGAGGGGTCAGCCGGCCCCTGACCGCGGAGCTGCGGGATGAGATTCTCGAAGAGATTCCTCCGATGCTGGAGATTGCCCAGCGCTCGCTCGAAACCTTCCAGGGTCTGTACGAGGGTTTCGAACGCGAAATCGAAACCTTCGCGAACTTCCCTTCTCTGTTCATGGGCCTGGTGACCGACAACGACAACCTGGAACACTACGATGGAAAGCTTCGCGTCGTGGATGCCAATCGCAACATCGTTCATGCCGGCATTCATCCGGCATCCTACCAGGAGTTTATTGCCGAGGCGGTGGAACCCGACAGCTACCTGAAGTCTCCGTACTACCGGAAAATCGGTTATCCCGACGGCCTGTACCGGGTCGGGCCGCTGGCCCGGCTGAACGTCTGCGAACGTTGCGGCACACCGCTGGCCGACGAAGCGCTCCGCACCTTCCGCCGCTTGTCGCCCGGCGCCGTACTCAGTTCGTTCCATTATCACTACGCCCGGTTGATCGAGATCATCTACGGGCTGGAGAAAACCCGCGACCTTCTGCGGGAACCGGACATCCTCGATGCCCATGTTCGCGCCCACGCCGAACCGAATCGGTTTGAGGGTGTCGGCATGTCCGAGGCGCCGCGGGGCATGCTCCTCCACCACTACCGAATCGATGAACAGGGGCTGATCTCATGGTCGAACCTGATCATCGCCACCGGCCATAACAACCTGGCCATGAACCGGGGCATCACCCAGGCCGCCAAGGCCTTTGTGAAAGGCGACAAGCTTGAAGAGGGCGCCCTGAACCGGGTGGAAGCGGTGATCCGCTGCTATGATCCTTGCCTGAGCTGTTCGACCCACGCCATCGGCCAGATGCCGCTGTTGATTGAGCTTCGGAACGGAAACAACGTACTGGATCGCAAGCATAGGGGATAGCAGGGCATGGAGGATCAACGGATACTTGTCATCGGCTACGGAAACACGCTGCGCGGGGATGACGGCGCCGGCTATATCACATCCCTGATCGTGGAAGAGTGGAATCTCGCCGGCGTCCGGGTACTTCCCGCCCGCCAGCTCACCCCCGACCTGGCGCAGGATATGTCCCACGCGGACTGCGTGATCCTGGTGGATGCGTTTCCCGCTTCCCATGACGATGCATCCATCGAGGTTCGACGGCTCTCCGGCGTCCGGGACACCGTTGCGGCTTCGGCGATCGGACATGCCGGCCATCCGGAACACCTGCTGGAAATGGCCCGGGTGCTGTATGCGCACGATCCGGAGGTCTGGCTGGTCGGGATTCCCGCCCGGCAGTTCGACCTGCCGAACTGGCTTTCCAATAACACCCGCACCCGGATGGGCGAGGCGCTGGCCTGGATCCGGGATTTGATTCGCGCCAGGGCGGAAACCGCCGGAGACCGGCTGCATGCATGAGTTCGGACTGGCCCAGAATCTGTTGAATACGATCCTCGAGCAATCGCAGGAACGCGGATTCTCGCGGGTTCACGGCATCACCATGCGCATCGGCAAGATGAGCGGTGTGGTCGAGGACGCCTTCAGCTTCGCATTCGAGTCCCTGGCCGAAGGCACCCTGGCCGAAGGGGCAAAATTATCCATCGAAGATGTGCCCATCCGGTGCTATTGTACGGATTGCGGAACCGAGTTCGAGTGCGCGGAATGGTCCTACCGTTGCCCGACCTGCAACGGGATCAGTACCGAGCTCCGGTCCGGACAGGAGATGGACCTCGTTTCGATGGAGATCAGTTGACATGTGTGGATATTGCGGATGCTCACAGACGGAGCCGACAGCTCATGGCCACGGACATCATGACCATGAACACGGTCATGATCATGATCACGGCCACGAGCATGAGACGATCCGGTTTGAACAATCGCTGCTGGCGAAAAATGACAAGCTGGCGGAGCGGAACCGGGGGTTCTTTCTCGGCCGCGGCATCGCCGCGGTCAACATCGTATCCTCCCCCGGCTCGGGCAAGACCGCCCTCCTGGAGCGCACGGTATCGGATATCGGAGGCGACACCAGGGTCGCGGTCATTGTCGGCGACCTTGCCACCGATAACGATGCGGCACGCCTGAAGAAGCACGGCACCCCCGCCGTCCAGATCACCACCGGAACCGTCTGTCATCTCGATGCCCACATGGTCCTGCACGCACTGGAGCAGCTTGACACACACGGACTGCAGATCCTCTTCATCGAAAACGTCGGCAACCTGGTCTGCCCTTCGTCCTTCGACCTCGGCGAAGACCGCCGGGTGGTGATGATGTCGGTGACCGAAGGCGAGGATAAGCCCCTGAAGTATCCGACCATGTTTCACGGCGCGGACCTTGTTATCGTGAACAAGAGCGACATTGCCGAAGCCGTCGAGTTTCATCGCGACACCGCACTTGCGAACATCCGGGAAATGGCGCCCAGGGCGGACATTCTCGAGGTTTCAGCCAAGACCGGCGCAGGTATGGATGCCTGGTATGCATGGCTGAAAAAACTGTCGGAAACCAAATCCGCCGCCGCCCGCTAACCGGACGGGCTCCGGCATGATCGCCCGGGAACTTCACGTCTTCGGCGCCGTTCAGGGTATCGGCTTCCGCCCGTTCGTTCATCGCCTTGCCCGTGACCACAACCTGACCGGATTCGTCCGGAATACACCCGACGGCGCCGTCATCCGTTTTCAGGGTCCGGCCGGGGCGGTGGACCGGGCCATCGCCGGGCTCCGGGAAGCCGCGCCCCGCGCCGCGGTCATCACCGGTCTCGACATCCGAGTGTGCGAACCGGATCCGCTTGACAATTTTCGCATTCTCCCCAGTACCGGGGATGGAGAACCGACCGCGCTGGTGATGCGCGACCTTGCGACCTGCAACGCATGTATGGACGAGGTGCGCGACCCGCAGAACCGGCGCTACCGCTATCCCTTTACGAACTGCACCGACTGCGGACCGAGATTTTCCATCATCGAACGCCTGCCATACGACCGGCCGAATACCACGATGAAGGCATTCGAGATGTGTGATGACTGCCGGCGCGAATACGAGGATCCCGACAACCGGCGCTATCATGCCCAGCCCAATGCCTGTCCGGTCTGCGGACCGAGGGTATGGCTGGCCGACACCGGCGGAAAGGAACGATCCTCCCATCACGATGCCGTCCTCGAAGCCGCCGCCATCGTTCGCGACGGCGGTATTCTTGCCATCAAGGGCATCGGCGGGTTTCACCTGGTGGCGGATGCCGGAAACACGGCGGCCGTGTCCGAGCTGCGGGCGAGGAAGAAGAGGGATGCCAAACCATTCGCCGTCATGATGCCCACCCTCGCCACCGCCGCCGAGCTGCTTGAGATATCCCCGCGGGAAGAAGCGCTACTGACGTCACCGGCCGCCCCCATCCTTCTCCTCCGCCGGAATGGATCCGCATCGGCCGGAAAGATGCTGTCGGCGGAGATCGCGCCGGGGAACCCGCTCCTTGGGGTCATGCTTCCCTATTCCCCCCTTCACCACCTGCTGCTCGAAGCTTGCGGCACGCCGGTGGTGGCGACCAGCGGCAACCTGTCGGACGAACCGATCTGCATCGACAATGAGGAGGCGGCGGAGCGGCTGAAGGATCTCGCCGACGCGTTTCTGGTCCATAACCGGGACATCATCCGTCCGGTGGACGACTCGATCATGCGGATTGTGGCTGGGGAGCCGGTTGTCCTGCGGCGGTCACGCGGCTTCGCTCCCCTGCCGGTTCGGATCCCGGAAACCTCGGAAGGCATCGATACCCTCGCGCTGGGCGCACACCTGAAAAATACCGCGGCCCTTCATCGCGGTCACTCCGTTTTCATCAGCCAGCACCTCGGCGATCTCGATACCCTGCCCGCGCGAAAAGCATTCGAGCAGGCGGTGGAAACCCTTGAAGATCTGTATCACCACCCGAAGGTACGGATCGTCTGCGACCTGCATCCGGACTATGCGTCCACCCGCTACGCGGAGTCGAGGGATCGACATCCGATCCGCATCCAGCACCATGTCGCCCATGCCGCCGCCTGTATGGCCGAACACGGCCTCCACGGTCCGGTGCTGGCAACCGTCTGGGATGGAACCGGCTACGGAACCGACGGGACCATCTGGGGCGGCGAATGGTTTGTCATGGCAGACCGGAGCTGGCGGCGGGTCGCCCACCTGCGGCCCTTTCCCCTGCCCGGCGGTGACCGCGCGGCACGAGAACCCCATGTATGCGCCGCGGCCCTGCTGTTTGAATGTTGCGGGAAAGAAGGACTCGAGCAACATGCTCCCGGCGTGCGCTGCGCTTTCGACCCATCGGCCTGGCGCAACCTGTTGATCCAGCTTGAGCGACCGAACCTTCACATCCGCACCACCAGCATGGGACGGCTGTTTGATGCCATAGCCGCCCTCACCGGCGTCTGCGACCGCAACCGGTTTGAAGGTCAGGCCGCCATGGCCCTGGAGCATGCCGCCGATTCATCCGAGACCGCCGGGGACACATACCCGGCAGTCTTCATGCCGTCATCCGGCGACATCAACGTCATCGATACCGAACCGATGGTTCGCAGTTTGCTGTATGACATCGGCCGTGGTATCCGCCCGGGACGGATCGCCGCATCGTTCCACCGCTGGCTGGCCGATATCCAGCGCCTGGTCGCACGGGAACTCAATTTCCGCGAGATCGTCATTTCCGGGGGTTGCTTTCAGAATGCCCGGCTGGTGGCAGAAACCATCCGTGGGTTGGAAGCTGACGGGCGGATGGTCTACCGGCACCGCGACGTCCCTCCCAACGACGGCGGCATCTCTCTCGGCCAGATCAAAGCCGCGGCCATGGGATTGCAACCGGAACCATCGAGCGATCAGGATCAGGTTGACGCGGAAAACGCCGGGGACAACGCAACAATTGAGGGACCTTGAGGCCTATCCCGCATATTGCACGAGCAGCAGGCTGCTCGCTTCATAAGCGCCTTTGAGCGAAAATTTTTCGCTCAAAGGCTTCGACGCGGTGCTTATGCACCTTGCTCAGGGTTAGCCCTGAGCGGAAGCGACGCAAGTCGCTGGAGCCCGAAGGGCGAATGTTGCACCCTGCTGATGCAACATTCGGGCTATCCCGACTATGGCTGTTCGGTGCTGGATGCCTTCTGTTCTTCCGACCGCTCAGCCGCCGCGGCCTCGGCTTTCCGCGGGGGAATGCCGAGA
>JAUIHQ010000454.1 GCA_030432155.1 bacterium
TCGAGAAAGCACGGCAGCTTTACCATCTGGAGCAGGGGGCTCATGCCATCCAGGTCATGACCGAAAATCCGTTGCGGGCCGGTGAGACAGCGGAGCGAATCGAGGAGGCTCTCGGGCCTCGATTCTTTGTCACGACCTGGATGCAGCAGAACCGCCAACTCTTTGCCGCCCTGCGCGTGGAAAAGAACATGATGTTCCTTCTTCTGATCATCATCACCGTCGTGGCCGCCTTCGGCATTTGTAACACCCTGATCACGGTGGCGGTTCAGAAGACCCGGGAAATCGGACTGCTCAAGGCTCTCGGATATTCATCCGCCCAGGTCATGTGGGTGTTTGTGTGGCAGGGCTGCATCCAGGGTTTTATAGGCAATCTAGCAGGCATCGGCACCGGTCTTCTGTTTCTTCACTATCGGAACGACGTGCTCCGGTTCATGTCCGACCAGTTCAACCTCGAGCTTCTGCCGAAGGAACTGTATCACTTGAGCGAGATCCCCGCATCGGTGTCGGCGCCGGACATTCTGCTTGTTGCGGTCTCGGTCCAGATCATCTGCACCCTGGCCGGGGTGCTGCCGGCATGGCGTGCGGCCCGCCTCGAACCGGTGAGGGCCTTGCGCTATGAATAATCCTGAACCGGCCATGATCCAGGCGGAATTTGTTCGAAAATCATACGCGCTCGGCCGCAATACGGTCGAAGTGCTTCGTGGTGTGTCGGTGGGTGTCCACCGGGGCGAGACCCTCTCCATCATGGGAGTGAGCGGGGCGGGGAAAAGCACCTTGCTGCATCTGCTGGGCGGCCTCGACAAGCCGTCCGGCGGGCGGGTTCTTTTCGAAGGCAAGGACCTCTATTCGTTGAGCCAGGCCCGCCGAAATGAAATCAGGGCCACCAAGGTCGGGTTCGTATTCCAGTCCTTTTACCTGCTTCCCGAGCTGGATATCGTCGATAATGTCATGTTGCCGGCGATGAGCCGGCGGGGCGCACTGAGGAAAAGCCGCGACCTTCGGGAACGTGCCCGCCATCTGCTTGATCGGGTGGGTCTGGGCCACCGGGCCGAGCACCGACCCCTCGAGCTCTCGGGCGGAGAGCAGCAGCGGGTAGCCATCGCCCGCGCCCTGATGAACGATCCGGCAGTGGTCCTGGCTGATGAACCGACGGGCAATCTCGACTCCCAGACCGGGGAACAGGTCCTGTCCAGCCTGTTCGACCTGGTCGACGGGGGCGACCGCACACTCGTCGTGGTGACCCATAACGAGCACATTGCCGGACTCTGCCGGCGACAGTTGATTTTACGGGATGGATGTTTGGATGATCGTGTCGTATAGTCCCCGGCCATTAAGGAAAGCGCAACATGAAGATTTATCTGAACGGTAAGATGGTCCCCGAGCGGGACGCCAAGATTTCGGTGTTCGATCACGGCCTGCTGTACGGGGACGGTGTATTCGAGGGCATCCGTGTGTATCACGGGAAAATTTTCCGCCTCGAGGAGCATGTGGACCGACTGTACGACTCGGCCAAATGCATCGACTTGAAGGTCCCGATGACCAAGAAGGCAATGGGTGAGGCCTGCGCCGAAGCCTGCCGCGCCAACAAACTGAAGGAAGGCTATATCCGTCTCATCGTGACCCGGGGCGTAGGCAGCCTCGGACTCAATCCCTATGCATGCAAGACCCCCCAGGTCATCATCATCGCCGGTGCGATTCAGCTTTATCCGCCC
>JAUIHQ010000149.1 GCA_030432155.1 bacterium
CCCCCCGCTATTTTTCATTCAACAGCCCGTACGGCGCATGCCCGACCTGTCACGGCCTCGGCACGATGATGGTGTTCGATGAAGATCTCGTCGTGCCCGATCCCTCGTTATCACTGGAGGAAGGGGCTATTCATCCCTGGCGCCGTGGTGGGCGGCGAATGATCATCTATTTCAAAAAGCTGTTGCGGGCCGTGGCCGCATACTACGAAATCGACATGGACACACCTTACGAGGACCTGCCTGCATCCTTCCGCAAGATCCTGCTGCATGGTTCCGAAGAGGATGTGGACCTTGCCTTCTGGCGGGGCGGCAAGCAGGTGAAGTACCGGAAGCCGTTCGAAGGCGTGATTCCCAATCTCGCCCGGCGTCTGGAGGAGAGCGACAGCGAGTATACCCGGGAACGGTTGCGCGGGTATATGAACCGCCAGCATTGTACAGCCTGCGACGGAGCCAGGCTGAGGCCCGAGTCCCTGGCCTGCACGGTGATGAAGACGTCCATCCATGATCTGTCCTGCATGTCGATCCGCCGCGCCGCCGATTTCTTTGACGGTCTTGATTTCAGCGAACATGAATGGCGGATTGCCCGTGAAATCGTGAAGGAAATCCGCACGCGTCTGCAGTTCATGATCGATGTCGGTCTGGATTACCTGACCCTCGACCGTGAAAGCGGCACCCTGTCCGGCGGGGAGGCCCAGCGCATCCGGCTCGCCACCCAGATCGGCGCGGGACTCGTCGGTGTGCTCTATGTGCTCGACGAACCAAGCATCGGTTTGCATCAGCGGGACAACGAACGGCTGATCGACACCCTCAAGGGCCTTCGCGACATCGGCAATACCGTTCTGGTCGTGGAGCACGATGAACAGACCATCGCCGAGGCCGATTACGTGATTGACCTCGGGCCCGGTGCGGGCCGTCACGGCGGCGAGGTTGTCCATGCCGGCACGGTCAGGAGCCTGCTGGCGAATCCGAAATCGCTGACCGCGCAATACATGACGGGGAACGTAAAGATCGAGCTCCCTCCATCGCGGAACGCCGGCGATGGCAAGGTCCTTCGAATTCGCGGTGCGGCGGAAAACAACCTGAAAGGGGTTGATGTCGACATTCCCCTCGGCTGCTTCGTGTGTGTGACCGGCGTCTCGGGCAGCGGGAAAAGCACACTGGTGGATGACATCCTCCGCCGCGCGCTGTTCCGTCATTTCCATGGGTCCCGCGAGAGGCCCGGGGCGCATAAAAAAATTGAAGGACTCCAGCATCTCGACAAGGTGATCGTCATCGACCAGTCCCCGATCGGCCGGACGCCACGCAGCAATCCCGCCACCTACACCGGCGCCTTCGGATTGATCCGCGACCTCTTCACCCAACTGCCCGCCTCCAAGGTTCGCGGCTACAAACCCGGCCGGTTCAGCTTCAACGTCAAGGGCGGGCGGTGCGAAACCTGCAAAGGCGACGGCATGATCCGGATCGAGATGCATTTTCTGCCGGATGTATACGTGACATGCGAACAATGCGCGGGCCTTCGCTACAATCGTGAGACGCTGGAGGTGAAATACAACGGGAAGAGTATTTCCGACGTGCTGCAGATGACGATTGATGAGTCGCTGGAATTCTTCACCAACATCCCCGGTATCGCCCGCAAAATCCGCACCCTGTCCGAGGTGGGCCTCGGCTATCTTCAGCTCGGACAACCGGCCACGACGCTGTCCGGCGGCGAAGCCCAGCGCGTGAAGTTGTCATCGGAGTTGAGCAAGAAGGATACGGGGAGGACGCTGTACCTGCTGGATGAACCGACCACCGGGCTGCACTTCGCCGACGTGCATAAATTGATTCATGTGCTGGAGAAGCTCCGGGATGCGGGGAATACCCTGGTGGTCATCGAGCATAATCTGGACGTGATCAAAATGGCCGATCACATCATCGATCTCGGGCCCGAGGGGGGCGAAAAGGGCGGCGAAGTTGTCGCTGTGGGCACGCCGGAACAGGTCGCCGCCGACAAAGCCTCCCACACCGGGCGGTATCTCGCTCCCATGCTTGGCGGTCGATTGCCCGCAACCGCATCCTCCAGGGCAAAACCTGCGGCCAAACGGAAAAAATAGGTCTGGTCCGCCTGCCCGGGGAATGATACGGACGAACACAATGAAGCGAACGATCATCATAGGATGGATGGCCCTTCTTTTCACCGCCGCCGTCCGGGCCGGGGATGCCGATCTGCCCGCGGATTACCTCGCCGGCGTTGCCGCCCTGGAAGACGGCTTTTACGGCATCGCCGCAGAGCGGCTGGAAGCGGCGATCCCGGTCATCGACGACCGGGACGACCGATCCCGGGCCTACCTGATGCTGGTGCAGGCGCTTTTCGGCACCGGGCAGTATCAACGGATCGATGAGCTGATGACCGAACATGCGAAGTGGGTGGCCCGTACCGATGAAGCGCCGGATTTCGCCTACTGGCATGCCCGCTCTCTCTTTCTGATGAACCGTCTGGATGAGGCTCTGGCCCGTCTGGACGCCGACGGCGGCACATACGACGACCCGGTGCTCGCCACCCTGGTGATGCGGCTTCGGGGTAGCATCCTCGAGGGCCTGAAACGATACCCGGATGCGTGGGACGTATTCCGCATGTTTGATGAGACATACGGCGACACCGACGGCGCTCCGGATAATCTTCTTCAGTGGGGCCTCAGTCTTCGCGATGCCGGCCGGATGGATGAGGCCGTCTTGAAAATGGAGGAAATCAGCGAGCGTTTTCCCGGTTCCGAAGCTGATTGGCGGAGCCGCTTGTGGCGGGCTCGGGTTGCGAAGCGGGACGATACGGCCTCCGTCATCGCGCTGCTGGAACCGATGACGGCCGATACCTCTACCGCGAACTCAACCTACCGGGCCGAAGCGTGGTTCACGGTCAGCCGCGCGGAAAAAGCCGCCGGGCGATTGACCGAGGCCCTGGAAGCCATCCGCAAGGGGATCGCGCTGGCTCCGCTGCCCGAACAGGCGGTTGATGCGCGCCTGGATGAAGCTCAGATGCTGATCGACCTTGGGCGCCCCGAGGAGGCGGTAACCCTGATGGAGACCACGTTGAAGGCCGGACCGCCCGGTGACCGTGCCCGCACCATTCAGCTCGATCTCGCGGGCATCCTGGCCGGCGAACACCGGTACGAGGACGCGCTCACGGCCTATCAGCAATATCTCGAAGCCTTTCCCGATTCTCCGAATCTCGCCCAGGCCCTCAGCGGCAAGGCCCTGTGCCTGCGGGAGCTGGGCCGGTTTGCCGAAGCGGCCATCACGTTTGAAAAAGCGGCCGCCGCCGGGTCCGCCTCCGAACAGAAACGCACCCTGCTGCTCCAGGCCGGGGATGCGTATCACGACGGGGGCCAGTACAAGCTGGCGGTCAACGTTTGGACCGGCCTGCTCGGGTCGGTAACCAACAGTCCCGACCGCCAGGATCTGCAGACCCGTCTTGCCGAGTCGCATGCCGCCATCGGCGACTACAGCAAGGCCGAAGATTCCCTGCGAAGGTGCATGGCCATCAATCCAGATTCTCTTCCCGCCCGCCAGGCACTGTTGCGGATTGCCGGCATGAGGGAGGATGCACGCAACTGGGAAGGAGCCATCGAGATCTACCAGGAGTTCATCGAGGCATATCCCGAATCCGACCTCGTGGTCCATGCCCTGATGGGACGTGCCATGCTCCGCTTTCGCCTCGGTCAGCTTGCCGAAGCGCTCGATGCTTTTGAAGACGTGGAGGCCGCCTATCCCGGCACGCCGTGGGAAGAGCAGGCCTTCTACATGAAGGGCCGCTGCCTGTATCAGCGAGGGAATACGCGGGAGGCCCTGATGGCCGGCGATGCGTTTCTGCAGCGGTATCCGGCATCGCCCTGGGCGCCGGAAGTGATGTTCTGGATGGCTCAGCACCGGTACAACAGCGGAGAGTTCCCGGTGGCCGAGACGCGGCTGCTCGAGCTGGTCGATACCTATCCGGCCAACGAAATGGCCGATGACGCCCTGTACTGGGCGGGCCGGGCGGCTGCCGAGCAGAAGGAGTTCAAGCGGGCGATCGATTTTTTCAATCGTCTGACCAAGGAATACACCAACAGCATCCGGGTGGCGGATGCCCGCTACGCTCAGGGCGATGCGTTGAGTGAAATGGGGGAATATGCCGGGGCGATTCTCGCGTATGATGAAATCCTCCGGAAATATCCCGCGAGCCCGCTGGCCGATGCCGCGCTGGGCCGAAAAGCGGATTGCCAGTTCACCCTCGGTTCCGACCGTCCCGAGCGGTACCTGGAGGCGTCGGCCAGCTACAAGACCCTGTTGAACAGCCCGACCGCCTCGCTTGAGCTGCGCCTGCAGGCGGAAACCAAGCTCGGGCGAACCTATGAGAAGCTGGATCGCCGCAAGGAGGCGTTTGAATCCTACATGAATGTCGTTTACAACTGGTTGGCGGCCCGAGAGAAGGGCGAGCCGGTACCGGAGGTCTGGTTTATCCGGGCAGCGTTCTATGCTGCGGCGATGAAAGAAGCCGACGGCGCCTATGATGAAGCGGTGGTCATATACCGGCGGGTGATCGATGCCGGAGTTGCCGCGGCCCCTGATGCCGCGAAGCGTATTGAGACGATGACCCGGGACCGCTCGGCGGCAACCGCGAACCGGTAAGCGATGGAGACGATGTCATGATTGAATTAATGAGCAGGGGAGGACCGGTCATGTGGGTGATGCTGGGGATCAGCATCTGTGCCGGATCCTTGTTCTTTCACCGGTTGTTTCACCTCCACCGGGCCCAGATCAAATCGGCCGACTTTCTCAACGGCATCTTCACGATTTGGGCCAAGGGCAACACCGTGGAGGCCATCAGCCAGTGCGAAGACACCCCGGGCCCGGTGGCCCAGATGGTTCGGGTGGCCATCCTCGAGCAGCAGCATGGTCCCGCACGGGTTCGGCAGATGATGGAAGAGGTGGGGTTGGCCGAGATCCCCCGCCTCGAGCGGCACCTGCCGATGCTGCTGACCCTCGCCCAGATTGCACCGTTGACCGGGCTGCTGGGAACGGTGATGGGGATGATGACGATTCTGCAGCGTATTGAGGTCAATGCGCCTACCCTGTATGCCGGGGACCTCAGCGGCGGGCTCTGGGAGGCGATGCTGACCACCGCCGCCGGCATCGTCGTCGCGATCCCGGTGTATGCGGGCTACAACTTTCTCGTGAACCGGGTCGAATCGATCATCCTCGATATGGAGCGCGCCTTCGCCGAGATCATGCTCCGGCTTCCCGACCTTTCGATCCGCCGCGAGGACTGAACGATGCAGCCTGAACAACAAGCCATGCACGACCGGATCTTCTACCTGCGCCGGAGGATCAAACCCCGGAGCCGGGCGGCGGGCGGATTGCTGGAGCTTGCGCCGTGGGTGGATGTGGTGCTGATCGTCATCCTGTTCTTCATGATCCACACCGCAACCCTGGTGAAGCCCGGCGTGGAGATCGATCTGCCGATCGTTCCGGTATCCGGCGGCGCCCGCTACGACACCCTGGTGGTGACGGTGCCCCACGACCAGGCCCTCTTCTTCATGGATGAGCAGATGACCGAGGAAGTGTTCGCGGAACGGCTGGCCGAGCAGCAGAGGCTGCGGCCGGGGCGCGAGCTGGTCATCGAGGCGGACGGCAGCGTGTCGTATCACTATCTGTCGCGCATTTACAATGTAGCGGTGCAGAACGGGTTTGAACGCATCGTCATGGCGACCCGTCTCGAGCCGCGAGGGGTGATGTCGCCGTGAACGGCGGACTGCAGGGCCGGACGCGTCTGCTGCTTTCACCCTCCGGCCGCCGACGGCGGGAACCGGCTCTGATCACCTGGTGGATCGTCCTCATGATCGTCCTTCTGCTGCACGCGGCGTGGTGGATGATGGGCCTCGGGGATCAGCCCTCGATATTCGCCGCGGAACCGGTGCGGGACATTCCCGCCGTTCGCTACGAACCGGTTGCCGGAGAAAGCGAGTCCGCCGCTCTTGCCTACGCGGTTCGATCCCCCTCCGTGTTCGCCCTTCCGTCCCGTTTCGGCTTTCGTCCCGCCCCCCGGCAGGACGGCAGCGCTTTGACCATACCCGATACCCGTCCGGATCCCACCGACGGCCTGCTGACGTACCGTCCGGGAAGCGGCAACCTGGAACCGCTGACCATCGATGCCCACATGCCGGATGTTCGCGAGATCCGGCAGGCCTCTGCGCCTTCCGTGTTCAAACCCCGGCGCCCGACCGATGCGTTCATGATCGATGTCGTCTGGCGGGACAGCAAGGGAATGATCCCGGTCCGGACCTTCGATGTGCAGGCCGGGCCGCCATGGACCTCGGACAAGCCCTGGGAGGCGGTGGTGTATGTGCGTCTCGGCCGCGCCGGGTGGCCGCGCGAGGTGTTTTTCGAACGGGCCACCGAATCCAAGGACCGCAACGCCGCCCTGCTGCGAATCGTGGAGACCCTGAACATCCCCGGCCGTGGCGAGGGAGATGCGGGACGGCTGACCATTGAATATCGCCCGCGTCGGGAAGAAGGGAACGCGTCATCATGATCGACCTTTCGATCTATACCGTGTTTCTGCTCCCGGCCGGTTTGAACTTGGTTGTGATTCTGCTACTATGGCTGTATTACAGCAACCGCACGGAAGGACTGGAAAAGCCGGTGGCCGAAGGACGGTTGTACCGGTGCAGTCAATGCGGCTATGTCTATATTGAGACCTTCGGCCGGCCGGGTACGGAATGTCCGCGATGCGGGGCCTACAATGACGCAATTAAACGATGAACCGGAGTTGTTTCCCTCCGGGATGGTGATGATGAGCAAAAAGAAGACAGCAGAGAAAATACCGGTTGCCAAATGGTCGCCGAGCAAACCCAATCCGGACATCACGGCGTTCTTCCGGCGGCCCGCATTCCTGCCCGAAGCGGAGGATGCCGCGCGGGACGTCCTGAAATCGATCGCCGAACAAGGCGATCAAGCGGTGGCTGCGGCGGTGAAGAAGTACGACCGGTGCGCCCTGACCCCGGAACAGTTTCTGGTGACCAAGAGCGAACGGATGGCCGCGCTGGAAACCGTGGATGCCGACTACAAAAAAGCGGTCGGCGAGGCGGTGGCCCGCATCACGAAGTTCAGCCGCTCCGGCCTTCGGCCCGATTGGCAGATGCTGAGCCCCAAGGGCGGCAACATGGGCGAGCAGTTCACACCGCTTGAGCGGGTGGGATGCTACGTGCCCGGCGGAGCTGCGCCGCTGGCCTCCACCGCGCTGATGACGGTGGTGCTGGCCAAGGTCGCGGGAGTATCGGAGATCATCGCCTGCACACCGGCCGATGAGGACGGCAAGGTCAACCCGTACATCGTGTATGCCCTCGAAGTGGCCGGGGCGACCGACATCTATCGCATCGGCGGGATCCAGGCGATCGGGGCCATGGCCTACGGGACGGAAACGATCCGTAAAGTCGACAAGATTGTCGGCCCCGGCGGTCCCTACGTTACCGCGGCCAAGCGGCTCGTGTACGGCGTCGTCGATCTCGACCTCGTCGCCGGTCCCAGCGAAGTGGCGATCCTCGCCGACGAATCGGCACGGGCGAATCACATTGCCGCCGATCTGCTGGCCCAGGCTGAGCACGGCACCGGATACGAACGGGCCCTGCTGGTCACCAATTCCGCGGCCCTGGCCCAGGCGGTTCAGGATGAAGTCGTCGAACAGCGCCAGGAATTGCCGGAAGGGGAGGCCCTGGACAAGGTCCTTCGCGAAGGGGCGATGATCGTCCTCGTCGACAACCTCGATATCGGGATGAACCTGTGCAACGAGTTCGCGCCCGAACATTTTGAGATTATCGTGCGCGAACCCCGCATGTGGCTGAAGAAGGTACGAAAGGCCGGCGCGGTGTTTGTGGGTCCGTGGACGCCGGAATGCGCGGGAGATTTCGTGGCCGGACCGAGCCACGTACTGCCGACCGGCGGTACCGCGCGTATGTTCTCCGGGCTGACCGTGGATTCGTTCCGCCGCCGCACAAGCTGGATATCGTTTACCCGGGCCGACCTGCAGGACGTCCTCCCGCATATCGAATCGTTCGCCAAGGTCGAAGAACTGCCCGCTCACGGGCGTTCGGCCTCGATCCGGTTCGACCGTTCATGAGCGATTCCTCCAGCCTCATCCGCCCGCACATCCGGGCCATGCACGGATATGTACCGGGGGAGCAGCCGGTCGATCCGGACCTGATCAAGCTCAACACCAACGAAAACCCGTATCCGCCATCGCCCAGGGTGGCTGATGTGCTGAGCTCGTTCGATCCCGCGCGCCTCCGGCTCTATCCCGACCCCATGGGACGGAAGCTCCGGCAGGCGCTGGCCGATCGCCATGGCGCCACCGCCGACCGGGTCTTCGTGGGCAACGGATCGGACGAAATCCTCGCCCTATGCACCCGGGCATTCGCAGGGGAGGGCGGGGCGATCGGTTGGTTTGAACCCTCGTATTCGCTCTATCCCGTGCTGGCCGATATTGCCGACATCCGCCATGTCCCGGTGGCGCTCGATGACGACTTTCAATGGCGCGATCCCGGACGGCCCGACGCCGGGCTCTTCTTCATCACCCAGCCCAACGCCCCCACCGGTATGCTTCACGACACGTCGAAGGTGGAATCGTTCTGTCGCGGGTTCGACGGTGTGGTCTTGATCGATGAAGCCTACGGTGATTTTGCCTGCGAGAGCTGCATGGATCTCGCGCTGACCCTCGACAACGTTCTGGTCAGCCGGTCGTTTTCCAAATCCTATTCCCTCGCCGGCATCCGGCTCGGGTATGTCGTCGGTCATCCCGAACTGATTGCCGCCTTCGACAAGATCAAGGACTCGTACAACATCAGCATGCTGACCCAGGCTCTCGGCCTCGCCGCGGTCGAGGATGCCGCGTGGATGGAAGCGAATGTCAAGAGAATCCGGGCAACCCGCCGACGGTTTTCCGAAGCGCTGATGGATCGCGGATTTCACGTCTATCCGTCCGAAACCAACTTCGTATGGATTCGCCCGCCCGAAGGCCTCAGCGCCGCCGACCTCTTCCAGAAGCTCCGCGAGCAACACATCCTGACCCGCCATTTCCCCGGCCCCCGCACCGG
>JAUIHQ010000150.1 GCA_030432155.1 bacterium
CCGAGGATCCCGAAGATTATGTCCACCGGATCGGCCGCACCGGACGGGCCGGCTCGACCGGTTCATCCGTCAGCTTTGCCACCGAATCGGATGCCTTTCACATTCCGGACATCGAGGCCTTCATCGGCCGCTCCCTTCCCTGTGAATATCCGCCGGATGACTGGATGACCTTTCCCGAGGAACCCGAACCCCTCAAGGAGGAACCTCGACACCGCGGCGGCGATCGCCGGCATGGCAGCCAGGGAAAGCGCAATGACCGAAGAGGACGGTCCGGCGGCGGCCGGGGACGGGGACGCGGCGGATCGGGTCGTCGGTCCTCAACCTGAAGGTGTAGATCGTTTTACTGCGGTGCAAACGCAGTTCTCATCATGCACGGCTTGATAAACCGTGTCCAGATGGGTAATTTATCACTCTATGCAGAGCCTGCGCCGAGCCCATGTCATTCTGATTCAACCGCCGGATCCCCCATCGGCGGTCACGGCGATCGATGCCACCGGTGGCAACACTGTCACCTTCGGTCCGTCATGGGATCTGATGAGCCTTCGCACCTTCATGCTGAATCGAACCGGGCATCCCTGCACCTTTGTCGATACGCGGCTGTATGAGAACGTCGAGCAGTCGCTGGCCGAGGTGATTGAAAACATCTCCGGTCCCCGCATCGCGGTAATCCAGACCGTCACCGCCGGCCTGGGTGAATCCGCCGCGGTCATTGAAGTTCTCCACCGGTCCTTTCCCGATGTCGTCATCGCCATCTCGGGGCAGCATCCGTCCCAATTTCCCGATCACGTTCTCGATATTCCTTATGTTGACTTCGGTCTCGTGGGCGACCCCGAGCCGATTCTCCGCAACCTGCTGAGCAACAGCGATATTCCCCACCGCCTGAAACTGGTTCCGGGCCTCCTCTCGAAAGAGAATCCCCACCCCGAACCAAGTTGGAGCCAGGATCTTCGCAGCCTGAGCCTGCCCGACTGGAGCGGCATGTTCTGGCCGGCCTATGAGGCGGAGAATCAGAATGGTGTACGGATGAGCATTCGGCTGAGCCGAGGCCACAGCCGCCATGATGCGGACCTGGCATGGGGTTCCGCCGGGGAACCTCTCCGCATCTGGCCGTTCGACCAGGCGGCATCCTGTATCCAACGGTGCGGTCATCATGGCATCGTGGATCTCGTGTTGACCGATGCTCCAGGGTTCTGGACCCATGACCGTATCACGGATTGGTGCCGCGCCCTTCAGCATCAACGGTCAAGTCAACCCTGGTCCTTCCAGGTGTTTCCCCGGTCCTTTGACGAAGACGTGATCGAAGCCTTGTCTCTGGCCTGCTGTCGTCGGGTGGAAATCGTTTTCCCGACAGCCGACCCGGATGCATTGAAAGCCGCGGGCCACCTTTCCGACTTCGCACGATTGAATGAATCCATCCTGCGCCTGCAGGACGCCGGCATGCTCGTGCATTTCCGGTTTCTGGTCGGGGGACCGGGAGAGGACCGGCATGAGGCAGACCGCATCGCCCGGATCATCACCGCGTTCGATTTTATGCCCTATTCGCTTTATCCCTTCCCCCTCCACTTCGATTCCAAACTGTACAAGACGGAGTCAGAAGAGCGCGAGGATGTACCGACGATTGAGGAATGGATCGCATGGGCCCGGGATCCGTGGCTGGCCGACAAACCAGTCGCCGCCTGGGGCGGTGTGGCCGGGGCGGAACATACAAGCGACGTCATGCAATCGGTCCAGAACCGGATCATGAAAAATCCCCGGCGCCGTTTCCGCCGAGTCATGAATCGCCTCCGTTCCTTCAAGACGATTGCCGCCATCGAGGACAAGACCATTGCCCTCCTGGTGCACAAACGGCCCAACGCCTGACCGGTACCTGACAGCCGACCCAACCCGACTCCCGCATGTTCCGACGGAATATGCGGTCAGCTCCCCAAGCGGGGATTGGGGAGGTAGACCCGGCCCTTTTTCGCGCAAGGCCTGCCATCCACTTCGACGACATCCGCCGTGAAGTCGAACCGGCCCTTCAGCAGCGCGCTGCCGACACCATACGCGTCCACCGGCACCCCCAGTGATTCAAAACGCGTGATTTTCTCCGGATCGAATCCGCCGGAGACGATGATCCTGACATGATCAAAGCCTTCCCGGTCAAGGGCTTCCCGGGTCTTTTCGACCAGCTCCGGTACCACCCCGGTCGGCGGAAACCGGCCCATGACCGGCTGGATGGACGCATCGACCATCGTGGAGGACGTATCAAGCCGCACGCCCCACAATGTGTCGCCCAGGCTTCGCGCACAGGCCAGAGACGTCCCGATACAATCGTTGTCGAAATCCACCAGGGCCACAAGGTTCACGTCCGTGTAGGTCTCATGAAACAACGATACCGCTCGAACCGTATCACCTCCGCAGGCCGCGATCAGGGCATGCGGGACGGTTCCCGCCGCCTTGGCGCCCCACCATTCCCCCTGGGCGTCGGTCGAGACCCCGTGCACACCTCCGATGTGCGCCGCATATCCGTCTCCCCCCTGCACCGCCCAGTGATCAAAGCGGGCGGGAAAATACAGCACGCTTTTACCTCCGGCGGCCTCCACAACCCGCCGGACATTGGTTGCCACGCGGGTGCGCCTGGCCAGCACCCCGAGATAGATGGTTTCGAGATGCGCAAACAGCGAAGCATCCCCGCGGATGTGCATCACGCTTTCCCACGGCTCGATGCTGTCACCGTCATGCAGCGCATCGATCGACAGGCTCTCAAACCCGTCCTCCCACAAACCGTCCAGCTCGCCCATGATTTCCAGCTTGTCCCGGACCGCCTTCAGGTACTCGTCCCTGCGGCCGATATAGTATGACCGGGCCTCCTTCTTGATCGCGATATACCGGTCGAAGAGCTTATAGGCCCGCTCGGGATCGGTATAGCGGCCGGATGCCACTCGAAGGATCGCAATCGCTTCATCCACTCCGCACAACACGGCCGGATGCTTTTGAAAGACCTGCATGGTCACACACGGATGGAGATCGTGATGTTCCAGCGTGACCTTTTCCCGCCAGAAGTAGATATCGCTGCGGTAGCCCCTCCGCAGTTCCTGAACCGGAAGGTCAAACATGTGGCTGGGCAATCGCTCGTTCATGAAGGCAGACATGGCAGGTCATCCGTGCTGTTCACGAGATTCACACCTCTCGCCGCAAATTCACGGAAAGCGTCATTGGCCATGGCGGCAAAATCGATGTCGGGGTGCTGAACCGGCGACGTACAGTCCCGGAGAATGTATATACGGCCGAGCTTTTCAGGATCATCCCGAAGCGCATCGGTGATATCCCGCAATGTTTCCATGACGCAGTGGCTCGATGCTTCGCCGGCGACCAGAATGTAATCAAACTCATCCAGCAGCTTCATGAACTTTCCTTCGGACGGATCGGTCCGGCCGGGTACCTGGATCTCCGGCCCGAGAACGGAATAGTGCTCGGTTTCGGCAATGCTTCCCTTGCGCCACATCGTCGGCTCGCTGTTGCGAGCCAGCGCGTGCCAGAAAACAGCGGACCACAATTCAGGATCGAGCATGTGCCCCGGTCCTCCGATCGGCACATGGTACGGCCAGATCAGAAGTTGCTTGCGGGACTGCTTTTCCAGCTCCTGGACATAGGTGCGGGACCAGTCGGGCGATCGTAGAGGGCGCCACATTCCGGAGGTTACGTCATCCACCGAAATGATCGTGAACGGCTCCGGATGCCTGCCGTCACGCCCCACCCACCATGCAGGATGGAAAATCTGGTGGGGGTGATGAGAGTCGAGAGAGCAGGTGATGTGGCTGATCGAGCCTGCGTACCGATACAGCATCGCCAGCACACGCCGGATATCATCCTCCGCGCCCGGCACATACAGCGTCCCCTGTGGATGGCAGAAATCGACCTGCATATCAATCAGCAGAAGCTCGATGCGGGGGTCATCCTGATCGGATGGGGTCAGTCCGGCGCCGTCCGCCGCGGATACGATGGCTTGGATATCAGGGTGGAACAGCGTTCCAACCCGGTCGGGATTGTGGAACAAAGGCGGTTTACTCATACGTGCTTCCCTTCCTTCGTCAATTACAGCAAACGCGGAGGGATGCGTCAATCAACGCAGGGGAATCAGGCCCGATCCCGCGGCGTCGGGATACCGCTCAGGACGCCATCTCCGCGGGGGTATCTTCGACGCCGAGGCAGATATCCGCCACGAGTCCCCCGCCTTCTTCCATCGTCATGCGGGGGGTGGTCACCGACCCCCTCACACAACCGGTGGCCCGAATGGTCAGAAGACCGGTCACATGGATCTCACCGGTCAACTCGCCGGCCACTTCGATGTGATCATGCTGCATTCGTTTTTTCCGGATGGATGTGCCTTCTCCAATAATCAGCTTCGGGGTTTCAACCTGTTTAAAATCAAACCGGGCATGAGGTCCAATCTCAACCTGGACATACCCCTGAATGCGGGCGCCTTCGCCGAGCGTGCCGTCCAGGTAGACACGGGAACCGATCACCAACGCCCCCTCGACCACCCCATTCTCACTGATTGTCACCGTGCCGGTCGTTTTTACCGGTTCGCGGCAGTCGGCATCAAAGCGGTAGTCGGTTGACTCAAGGATGGTCCGGCACTTGGGGCAATACAGGGTTCCGGCACGCCCGGCGGAAAAGAAGCGATAGCCGCACTCGTAGCAAAGGATTTCATGCTTTGTAGGCAGGGCGGTTTTACGAACCCTCGCCCCGCCCTTGGTTGTCTCGGTTTTGTGCGGCTCTTCCTCGGGCGGTTTCGAGGATGCGGAAGGGGCCTGCTGCGCGCGGGTATGACCGACCGCGCGTACCAGATCAAATCCGGACACTTCCCCGGACTTTTTCTTGGATCCCGCCATGGTTTGCTTCAGGACCGGTTGAACGGATCGCTACGGAGCCGACGAATCACGCGCACCCGGATTCCCGGGGACGGGTCAGGGCCCGTGCCCCGGTACCCCGATCAACGGCGTCCGAGAAGCCCGCCTTTGGATGAACCGCCCTTCTCATCGCCGGTGTCATCCTTCGATGACGACGACGAAGCCGGCGTCGAAGCGGTCGATGCCGCTGATCCGGAAGGATTCACCTCGGACCGGCCGACGAACGTGACCCCGTCTTCAACCGAAAGGCGCTTGGCGACGATGTCGCCGTTCACGCGGGCGGTGGATTTCATTTCAATTTTATCCTTGGCGGTGATGTTGCCGTCAACCTTGCCTTCCACCACCACGCTGTTCACCGACAGGTTCCCTTTGATCTCAGCACTTTTGCCGATCACGGCATCGGCACTGCAGGTAAGCTCGCCGTCGAGTTTTCCGTCAATGCGCACCGAGCCGCTGCTCTTGATGGTGCCGGTGATCTCGACCTCCGCGGTGATAAGGGATTGCGTATTCTGTCCGTCGCTCATGATCATTCCTCCGGGGTTACAATGATTGTTCCGGATAAGTGTGTCCGACAGCCTCTCGCGAGGCAAGCGCTATCACGACGATCGGCCTTGGGTACTACCGCTGTCCCACGGCGAGTGACGGGTCAATCTCAAGATCCGCGGGCTCTACGCTTCCCATATCGCCGGATAGAACAGCCGCGGCGGCGATCATCGCGGCGTTATCGGTGCAAAAAACCGGCTCGGTCAGATACAGAGGCAGTCCGCAACGCTCACCGTGCGCCTCCAGTCTCTCCCTCAGAAGTCGGTTTCGCGCCACCCCGCCCGCACAACCGATCGAAGCGGGCTGAAACGCATCCGCCGCACGCTCGAACCGGTCCATAAGGGTATCCACAACCGCCTGCTGATATGCGGCGGCAAGGGACGGGATTCTGTCGGGGTGTAGTTCTTCCGGGTGTGCGCGCAAATGATACATCAGGGACGTCTTCAATCCGCTGAAGCTGAAGCAGAAGGACCGGTCAAGTCCTCCGCTTTCTTTGGAGGGACCGCTCCGGCCGGTCAGACCCCGTGGAAATGGAAGATCTGCGGGTTTTGCACCTTCCGCCGCTTTCTGAATGGCCGGGCCTCCGGGATACGATAAACCCATCAGCTTGGCTCCCTTGTCGAGAGCCTCCCCGGCAGCATCGTCCAGGGTACGTCCGATCAGCTTCCATGCCCCAGGCGCCGATTCGAGCACCAGGCATGTGTGCCCGCCGCTGACCAGCAGAATGAGGACAGGATGCCGTACGGTGCGGGCCGGGCCGGACATGGACAGCCGGATCGAGGCGAGATGACCGTCAAGGTGATTGACCCCGACCACCGGACACCGACAGCGTGCGGAGAGAGCTTTCGCCATGGTCAGACCGGTCAGAAGCGATGTGGCCAACCCCGGGCCCCGGGTAACGGCAATGCCGGTGAGTTCCGACCAGGTCACACCGGCATCACCCATCGCGTTCTCCACGACATCCGGAAAAACTTCCACATGACAGCGGGATGCAATTTCCGGTACGACCCCGCCGAAAGCCTGGTGGTCCGCCACCTGGCTGTACACCACATGGCTGAGAATGCGGAGATCGGGAGACACCACGGATGCAGCGGTTTCGTCGCAGGATGATTCAAGACCGAGAATCATGCGCCTACCGCTTGGCGGTGTACGCCATAATCCCCTTCAGGACATCCACCGCCCGCTCGAGCTGAAGATCGACCACGGGTTCCGCCGGAAAATCCTCTTCCCGTCCCTCGAATGCCTCGGGGTTCTCCTCCCGGGCTCGCTGGATCAATAAATCCCGCCAGGTCTCCGGCGACATCGGCACAACAATATCGGGTTCGATACCCCGCTCATGGATGAGCCGGTTGGATGGCGTGTAATATTTTGCCGTGGTCAGGCGGAGCGCCGATCCGTCATCCAGCGGCAGAACGCTCTGCACCGAACCCTTGCCGAAGGTTTTCTCACCAACCAATACCGCCCGGCGGTGATCCTGCAGCGCCCCGGCCACGATCTCCGAAGCGCTGGCGCTTCCGCCATTGACCAGCAACGCCATGGGGAGGTCGATATGCCGCCGGGCCCGTGCACGGTAGGTCTGATCATCCCGCCGGCCCTGAGTCGACACGATGATATCGGAGCGGTTGAGGAACTTCTGACTGACCTCGATGGCCGACGAAAGCAACCCGCCGGGATTGTTCCGCAAGTCGATGACTAGAGCCTGCGCGCCCTGCTCGACGAGGGATGCCAGCTCTCTGTCCAGAGAGTCGGCCGTCGGTTCATTGAATTGCGTAATGCGGGTATACCCGATGAGTCCGTCCAGCATCCGGGTATCCTTCACACTGGGTACCTGGATATCCGCCCGGACGATTTCCACATCCCGGACATCCTGGTTTTTCGGTCGCAGGATTTTCAGACTTACCTTGGTGCCCGGTTCGCCCCGAAGCTGTTTGACCGCTTCAGGCAGGGTGACGCCCTCGGTGCTTATGCCGTCGATTTCCATAATCCGGTCGCCCGACATCAGGCCGGCCCGAAAACCCGGCGTGTCCTCCATGGGGGATACAATCGTCAGTTCTCCTTCCCGGATACTGATCACGATGCCCAACCCGCCGAATTGCCCCTTGGTGTCTTCCTGCATGTCCTCGAACATGGATTCGTCAAGAAACTGACTGTGTTCATCCAGCGACTGCATCATGCCCTGCAGCGCACCGTGAATCAGGTCGCGATAGGACGTTTTCTCATCATCCACATAGTTCCGGCGGATCTGTTCAAGCGCACGGGTGAACAGCTCGATCGAATCATATGCGCTTTCCTCCGGCTCCGGCGCGATCTCCTTGGAGTACAGGCGCAGACCGAGAATGGTGTTGGCCGCGATGAGGACCACCAGGGTCGCGCATTTCATGGAGGTTCGTAATGCCATAGAAAGATACCGGGTTCTCGTTTTTATCCTTCCTAGGAATGTACCCAGAGCGTGGTAGGTATGCAAATGCTAACCCTTCCCACCGGTATCCGTCTTTTCCCGAGCCGGATCGACAGGTCCACGGCAAGGCGACCTTTTGCTTTCGTCAGGTTCATTCTCACCGAAATCCTACCATCCACGGCTATGGGTATGCTTGACCTGTTGTTCGGTCATACGACAGAGTATAGGCGAAACTCATGAAACCGTCGTCTACATCATCGGGAAAAACCCGACCGGGAATCTCGCGCCGCGGGCGGATACCGTCGGTCGAGATCGTCGACTTTGACCGGCCCCGGCGCGGGCGTTCCGATGGCCGGAGCTCCACCCCGGCCACGAGCAGCATCGCCCGGGGACATATCAAGGCCGGGATCCGCCGGTTCATTATCACCCTGGTTCTGATGCTGGTCCTCATCATCGTCAGCATCCAGGCCCTCCGGATGTACTGGCAGCACCAGGAAAAACTGCACCTCGGGACCCGTCATGTGGAACCGCTACCGTCCCCGGCCATTGTGTCCGACATACCGCCGCCGGAAGTCGAGGTCATACCGCCCGCGATCATTCCCAACGCACCGCCCGAGGAGCTCAGCACGGAACCGATCAATAAGGCGGTGTTTTTCTCTCGCCAGGCCCGGAATTTTGAGAACCAGGGAGATATCGAGAACGCGATCCGCCACTATGAAGATGCCCTGGCCCTGAACCCCAACCTCACGCAGGTATTCGCCCGCCTCGGACGGCTCTACCTCATGTCCCGGGATTATGAACGGGCGGTGTATATGTTGAACCGGGCGATTGAAAGCAACCCCGGATCGGCGGAGATCATGAACGACCTTGGCGCGGCCCATCTCCAGCTCGGCCGGGCCGATGATGCGCTTCTGTCCTTCAAGGCCGCTCTCGCGGTGAATCCGGATTTCCGGAACAGTTATTTCAATGCCGCCCTCGCCTATATCCAGCTCAAGAAACCCGAAACCGCGCGTGAATACCTGGAACGCTACCGCGAGCGGGAACCGGACGATGCGAAGCTCTACCGGGAACTTGCCTACCTCGATGCGATGGAACGCAACTACGACGAAGCTCTGGGCCATTTGGACAAGTCGATCAGTCTCGAACCGACATGGGATATTCCCTATATCGACGCGGCAACGATCGCCGCCGCCCTCGACCGGAAAGCCGACGCCCTTGCCTACCTGGAAAAGGGTCA
>JAUIHQ010000151.1 GCA_030432155.1 bacterium
CTGGTCGAACCTGCCCAAGGACCTGGGCGTGTATTATGCGGACTATGGCGGCAACGTCGAAACGGGCAGCTTCCGGGCGGTGCTTACCCGTCTGGAGGGAAACCGCTGGAACGCTGTAGAGCCCGTTCCGCCGCCTCCCCGGCAAGAGGGCATGACGTTCCCGCTGTTCGTGGCGCCTGCGACACAGACCGATCCGGAAGCGCAGTCCGATCCGAACGCGGAAGAGGGTCAGAGCGACAATCTGGTCGATCCGTACCAAAAGTATGCCTTCCGTCTTGGCGATACCGGCATGCTGCCGCCGCGCGATTCGACCGCGATCACTTCCGATACGTTGCCGATGAAGTCCGGATTCCGGTTCATGCCCATGCGGGCCATGAAATTGGTCGGATGAAGGGCTTCATAACCGAACAGAAGTTCCTCATCCTGCAGCATATACTCGCGAAGCACCTTGTCCGGCGCGGGATCTTTGACCAGCAATCCCTCACGGCAACCCGAAACGAGACACAGGATGCACGCCGCCGCGACCGGTATGATAATGGATTGTATGAATTTCATCTTCTAAGATCATGTATACACAGGGGTTTCCCCTACGTCATGACCTTTTTATATGTCCTTCAGGATGCAGGGTATTCGTCGACGTATTTCTTCACCGTCCGTCGATCCAGGTCGGTGATTTCCGCGACTCGTTCGTAGGTCTGGTATCGTTCGTAAAGGGCGTTGCAATAAGAGGATAAAAGCGCTCTGGCCGTGAGTTCACCCCGTCCGGCCCGTGTGGTCCAGTCCGCACCGCTACTCGCGGGGGAGGCCGGTTCGTAGCGCCGGCTCAACAGAATGCGCCGGACCGCCTGCTCGAATTCCCTGACATTGCCCGGCCACGGATAGTTTAATCCCGGGCTCGCCTGCAGAGCATCACGAACGGTCCGGGTCAGGCGAGGATCCTCTTCGCCGGTGACTCGTCGGAGGACCAGCCGGATCAGCGCATCGAATTCCTGTTCATCCTCCCGGAAACGCCGGCCGAGGGGAGGGGCCTCAAGGACGTCGGAACAGAGCCGGTAATAAAAATCCTCGCGGAATTGACCGTCGCCGCGGAGCTGATCCAGGGAGCGGTTGGTGGCCGCAATCACCCGGCCGCGGAATCGCAGTGTTTCATGGGATCCGACCGGGCTGAAGGTTCGCTCCTGCAGCACCTGCAACAGTTTGACCTGAACCGAAGGTTCGATCTCGCCGATTTCATCGAGGAAGATCGCCCCATAGGGGCTGCACCGCGCAAACACTCCGTCGTGATGGTCCACCGCGCCGGTGAACGCTCCCTTCCGGTGTCCGAACAGTTCTGATTCAAGCAGGGTGGCGGGATATTGCGAAAGGTTGATGGACACAAAGCAGCGGGTGAAGCTCTCTTCAAACCGGCCCTTGCGGTCATCAAACGGAATATAGCCGGACCTGCCGACCGCCGCCGCGGCGGTGCCTTTGCCGGTGCCCGTCTCCCCGAGAAACAACGTTGCGTAATCTTCCATGCGGTTCCAGAGGATGCGGACATAGTTGCGAACATCATGGGTGAAAATGTTATTCCACAGGCGCCTGCGGAATTCCTGCATGCAGGGCGCGGAACCCGAAAGGTCCCGGGCGATGAAGTAATAGGCCCGGCGAAGCTGGTGAAACATCGCAAAGAAGTGCCGGATTCCGTCCTGCGAGTATCCCCGGGAGGCAAGAAGGGCAAACGCATCCTGGGCAAACGAAACCCGAACCGGGGTGTCGCCGGCTGCAAGCTGATGCCGGATCAATTCGTCGAAGTCGTCGATCATCCGGTGAAAGGCGTCGAACAACAGGGCGATCAACATCAGCTCCCGGTCCTCGCCGGCATACTGCGTCATCACCGCCTGCCCGTCTGCCTCCAGCCTGGCGACCCGTGTGGAGACGTTGGCCAGCATCGCCTCGATATGCGCTTCATGTCCTGCCGCGTCGCCCAGACCCGACAGGGCCTTGTCCGCATCGGATCGAACATCGGTAAAGGGATTGGCAAAAGCCGCACGGTAGACATGGCGGAAGAAATCCCGGTCGGAAGCGTTTAATGAGGTCATGTACATAAAATGTACACAACATGAATTAAATGTACAGCAAAATGGCGGTTTAGCCGTGGTGCAGTGGGCAGGCGGGATGAAGCTTATCGGCTTGAGCAATGTGGAAAATACCACAAGTGTTTGATTGTAAGTGCGATGCAAAATCGCCTCGCCGCGTATGGGTGATATGGCACAGGTTGTGCATGGTATCTCAATCCAACGGATGTTATGTCTGTAAGGAGGTATGAGAATGAAAAGGTCGTTTCCGCGTTTGGGGAAGTTTCTGTTGCTGTTGATGGGATTGATGGTGGTGGTTACCGGTTGTGTGCGGGTGGGGTATGGGACGTGGACGGCTCACCGGTATGAGGCGTGGAATCGAATGGTTGAGCGGTCGGAAGACGGTGTGCGGGCCGGTTGTGAATCCTATGAAACCGGCGAGGGGGACGTTGCCATTTTGATGGTGCATGGGTTTGCGTCCTGTCCGGCGGTATTCCGCAAGATGGCGGATCGCTACGCCGCCGAAGGATATCATGTCCGGTCGCTTCTTCTGCCGGGGTTTGCCCGCCCCATGGAGGCGTACCGGACCTCCGGACTGGAAGACTGGCGGCTTCACCTTGACCGTGAGTTCGATGCTCTGACCGGCTCGTATCGCGAAGTGTGGATTCTCGGCCATTCGATGGGCGGAACACTTGCTGCGGATTTCGCGCTTCGGCGACCGGGCGAAGCGTCCGGGTTGCTGCTGTATGCGCCCTTGTTCCGGGTTCATGATGACCGTAGCCCGCTTTTGCCTTCCGAGACATGGTTCCATCTCCTCCGGCCGCTCCTGGCCTCGTCGCTGATCCTTGAAAGCCTGTTTCCCGTGGATGCCGCGGATCCCGAGTTGATGGACCTGAACCTGCGGGACACGTTCATCCCGGTGAACATCTACGACAACCTGTTCCGGGTGATGGCCCTGGTCCGGAAGCATGAAGGCAATATCCGTATTCCCGTATTTCTTGCGCTCGCGGAAAAGGATCGTATCGTGAACCCCGATGCGGCGGCGGACTGGTTTGCATCGCATGTCGGGGGCCCGCATGACGTATATCGCGCGGAGCAATCCGGCCATGTCGTGACCCTTGACCTCGGCTGGGAGGAAGCTGCGGATGCCGGAGCGGCGTTCATCCGTGCACAGGGAGAGCAGTTGTGAAGCAGGTGCGTGAAAGACTGAATCCGTCATTCCAGTGGCTGAACGCCACCCAGTTCCTGGGGGCGATGAATGACAACATCTTCAAGCTGCTGGTCACGTTTTTCCTGATCCGCAACCTCGGCCAGGAACATGCGGACCGGCTTACCGCGATCGGCGGCATCATCTTCGCCCTCCCGTTCCTGCTTTTTATCCCATACGCCGGAATCCTCGCCGACCGGCATAGCAAGCGATCGGTCACTCTCGCGTCACGCATGGCAGAAGTTGTAGTCATGGTGGCCGCCTTTGCGGTCTTCCGGCTGGAATGGTACTATGCCGCGTTTGGGGTGCTGTTTCTGATGTCGGCCCAGAGCGCATTCTTCGGTCCTTCGAAATACGGGATCATCCCTGAGCTGGTGGAATCGCATCAATTGTCCCGGGCCAACAGTTTCCTGGTGAGCCTGACCTACCTGTCGATCATCGCCGGAACCGTGGGCGGTCCGTATCTGACCGACACCATCGTCGGGACGACCTTGGAAGACAGCTCGGGCGCGCTCTTCTCGATGGCCGTGCTGGTCTGTGTTGCCGTGGCCGCGGGCGGGGTGTGGACCGCGTCCCGCATCGAAAAAACGCCGGCCGCCGGTTCCAGGGCGACGGCGTCCTGGCTCGTGTATCGCGACGTCCTGAATACGTTCCGTGCCATCCGGCATGACCGGTACCTCGTTCTTGCCACCATCGCCGCGGCCTATTTTTCCCTGGTTGGTGCGTTCATGCAGATGAACCTGATTCCGTACGCCATCGAGGGCATGGGACTCACCGATACCCAGGGGGGGTACCTGTTTATCTATGCCGCGCTGGGCATCGGTGCGGGATCGCTTCTGGCGGGGAGGTTGTCCGGACGAAACATAGAATTCGGAATCGTGCCGGTGGGGGCGATGCTGCTTTCGCTGACCATGATTCTGCTATACGTGCTGCCGGTTTCGATCCCTCTCACATCGGTTTGCATGTTCCTGGCCGGGATGGGGGCGGGGATGTATCTGATTCCCATCGAGGCGTTCATTCAATTCCGGGCCCCCGACACCTCGCGCGGCGAGGTGCTTGCCGCCAGTGCTTTTCTGAGTTGGCTGGGGGTGTTGGGAGCCGGCATCCTGATTTTTGCCCTGAGCTTTATCCCCGGCTGGAAGGCGGCCTACACGTTCCTCGTGCTTGGTCTGATCACCTTCGGCTGCACGGTGTGGACCCTGAAGGTGCTCCCGGATTTCTTCGTGCGCTTCGTCGCGGTGGTCATCACTCGTACGATCTACCGCATCCGTCATCGCGGAACAGAGAACCTGCCGCATGAAGGCGGGGCGCTTCTGGTGTCGAACCATGTAAGCTACATGGACGCCGGACAGATCCTCGCCTGCCAGCATCGGCGCATCCGGTTCATGATGGACCGGAAGATTTACGAAACCCATCCGTTGCGGCGCCTGTTCCGGCTGATGAACGTGATCCCGATTTCCATGTCGGACTCGCCGAAGAAGATTGTGGCGTCCTTGAATGAAGCCCGTCGGGTTTTGGACGAGGGGTACATGGTCTGCATCTTTGCCGAAGGCGGACTGACCCGAAATGGGCTTATGCGCGGGTTCAAGGCGGGTTTTGAGCGGGTTGTGAAGGATACAAATTACCCGATCATTCCGGTGTATATCGGCGGGACCTGGGGAAGTGTGTTCAGCCATTACTACGACACGAGGCCGGCGATGCGGCAGGTGCGGCTCCGCTATCCGGTGTCGATCCGTTTCGGCAAACCCATGCCGGCGGCCTCCAAAGCATGGCAGGTGCGGCGGGCGGTGATGGAGCTCTCCGCGGAGTCGTTTGATGACCGTAGATCGCCCCGCCGCACCATCGGTCGAGCCTGGGTAAGGACGGCCCGCCGGCATTGGGGTTGCCTTGCCATGACCGACACCACGGGAAAATCCGTTACCTACGGCAAGGCCCTGACCGGCAGTCTGATTCTCGCCGATGTGATCAAGGGTCAGACCGACCGGGATGAGCGCAACATCGGCATCCTGCTGCCGCCTACGGTTGCCGGCGCGTTGGTGAATCTCGCCTGTGCGCTGGCCGGACGCACGTCGGTGAATCTCAACATGACCGCATCGAAGGAAGCCTTTGCCTCCGCCGTTCATCAGGCCGGTCTTGAAACAGTGGTGACATCAAAGAAACTGCTCAATGCCTTTCCGGATCTTCCGCTGCCGGGCCGCGTCCTGTTGCTCGAGGAGGTGATGGCCGGGGTGACGACAGGCCGGAAGCTCGCGGCTCTGCTCCGGGCGCGGACGGCGCCCGCTCGTTGTCTGGCCCCTCGTATACGAGGTGAACACGGAGACATCGCCGCGATCCTTTTCTCGTCCGGCACCACCGCGGCGCCGAAGGGCGTCATGTTGTCGCATCACAATATTCTGTCGAACGTCGAGTCGACGGCCATGGTGTTCAAGCCCGCGCCCGGTGTTCGACTTTGCGCAACACTCCCGCTCTTTCATGCCTTCGGCCTGACTGCCGGCGTCTACCTCCCCCTGCTGACCGGCATCTCGACCCACTTCCACAGCAATCCTCTCGAAGGGGCGGCCATCGGGGAGGTGGTGAGGAAGCACCAGTGTTCGATCCTGTTCTCCACGCCGAGTTTTCTCCTTCAGTACCTGAGGAAGATGAAGCCGGAGGATGTGACCTCCCTGCACCATGTCGTGGCCGGGGCAGAGAAACTGCGGCCGCGGATTGCAGATGCATTTGAGGAGCGGTTCGGTATCCGGCCCCGGGAGGGTTATGGGCTGACCGAGATGTCGCCGGTGGTTTCGCTGAGCCTGCGGGATGTCAAAGGCGAGATCCTCGATCACCCGGGCACGAAAGAGGGAAGTGTGGGCCAGCCGGTTCCCGGCGTTGCCCTGCGCATTGTCGATCCCGAGTCCGGCGAGGAATTGCCCCCGGGAGAGCAGGGACTGTTGGAAGTCGCCGGACCCAACCGCATGGTGGGCTACCTTGGCCGGGCCGATCTGACGGAAAAAGTATTTCGCGACAAGTGGTACCAGACCGGCGATGTGGCCTATATCGATGACGACGGATTCCTGTTCATCACCGACCGCCTGCTCCGCTTCAGCAAGATCGGCGGAGAGATGGTACCCCACATGGCGATTGAGGATGCGGTTCATAAGGCGCTCAACGCACACCATCACCTCGTGGCGGTGACGGCGGTCCCCTGTGAATCGAAAGGTGAAAAGCTGGTCCTGTTCTATGTCCGGAATGAGCTGGATGAAGACAGGATCCGGGAGGCCCTGAAAAGCTCCGGTCTTCCCAATCTATGGAAGCCCTCCCCGGCCTGCTGGTTCCCCATCGACGCCATCCCCCTGACCCCGTCAGGAAAGCTGCATCTTTCCGAATTGAAGGAGCAGGCCCGCAACCGCCTGGATTCTCACGACGCATAAACCCCCCGGCTCGCGGGCCGCTCGCCCTCCCGATTACCTTCCTGGGCATCCGGGAGGGTCGCCGGCCCCGGCGACCGCGGTGCAGGGAGTGATGTGCCGGCGTGGCTCTCGTCATACGCGGGCACGACGCATCCCTTTCTCTTTTTGCAATCAGCTCCCTGTTTAGGGTTGTTTCAGGAATCCAATTTTACTATCCTTTAGAATGAATCGGTTAACCAAGTCACAGGGGGAGAGAGATGAAAACACTGATGAGTAGCCTGATGGGGCTGATGTTGCTGGGATTGCTGTCCGCGCATGGGCAGCAGCTTTGCGGGAATCCGGCGTCGCAGGATCTGATTGCGGGCCGCAATGCAGATGCAGGCGATGTCGTCATCGCAAATGACGATACGTTTATCTATGTGATCTTCATGGCTGAGGATGGCTGGACGATCTCGGAGACACATGTTGCCGTTGGAAATTCGGTGGAGGAGTTACCTCAAACCCGGAGCGGTAATCCGAAGGTGGGTCGTTTCCCGTATGCGGGTACGCACAACAACGAGACCATGGTTGTTTATGCGATTCCCAGAGTGTCGCTAAACGGCAGGGAATGTTATGCGATCGCCGCTCATGCCGTGGTGCAGAACAATGACAATCGTCGCGTTCGTCGTGAAACGGCATGGGGTGAAGGTCCCGGCTTTGCCGGCCGAAGCTGGGCGATGTATATGACCTATTGCGCGGAGAACTGTCTGCCCGACGCATGATGTCGTTTGCAGGCGGCCCTTATTCACGGGCCATTGGAAAAGCCCCGCATCTCGGATGCGGGGCTTTTCTGTATCACGTAATGCCGCCCCCGTGCCCGTTGTCATGTCATGTTGGGATGTAGATATAGGCAACGGCTCGCGGGCCGCTCGCCCTCCCGATTACATTCTTTGGCATCCGGGAGGGTCGGCGGCCCCGGCGACCGCGATTCGATCAGCCGCATGTTGTTCAGCCGGCCCGTCGGCTACTTTGATCATCATGCACGTTGGTTTTTGGGTTGGGGCAGACCGGTTTCAGCGTAATCACAAAACACGCTCCCTCACCGTTGGCGCCTTCCCGGTAGAAGATTTCGCCGTCCATCCGGTCGATGAGCTGCCGGGCGATGGACAAACCGATGCCGAAAGAAGCTTCCCCGCCCGAAGGTTCGGTGGCGATACCCGGAAACCGTTTGAAAAGACGGGGCCGGTCAGCGGCCGGGATGCCGGGTCCGTTATCCTGCACCTCAAGAACCACCCGGTCATCCAGGCGCTCGAGCCGCACAAGAATGGCGCCGCCCCGGGGAGAATATTTCACCGCGTTGGACACCAGGTTGTCGATGATCTGGTCAAGGGCGGCGACATCGGCTTGAACCCAGCAGGGTGAACAGCCCTGATGTTCGGTTTGGAGGGTCAGGTTCTTCCGGTCCGCCGTCATCCGGTACCGGTCGAGAACTTCGCCGATACGGGTGGATATATCCGTCGGTTTGATGTTGAGCAGCGGGGCCTGGCCCGGGGGCCCGTCCAGGCGGAGCAGGTTGTGAATCAGGCTCCGCATATGATGACAGGACCGGGTGATCGGTTCCAGGGATTCCAGGAGCGCCGGGTCATCCCGCATCGCGGATTCGCAGGTCAGCAGGATCGTGGTCAGGGGATTGTTGAGATCGTGGGCCGCCATCTTGACCACCATGTCCAGGTCGCTGTTGATCTTCATCAGCTTGCGATTGGCTTCCGCCAGTTGACGTTCGCGGTCCCGCAGGGCCGCTTCGGCCGCCCGCTGCTCACGAAGCACCCGGGCCAGGCGCCGGTTCCACCAGGTGAATAAAGCCACCAGGGCGCCGATGATCAACGCGCCGTACAGAATCGCGGATTGAACGGTCCGCCAGTTGATGGCATCCCGGTAATCGACTTCAATCCATCGGGCCAGGATCTCCTGCCGCTTGGCATCGGGCAGCGTGTTGATCGCTTCGTTCAGTCGGGCTACGAGGTCCGGCCGGTCTTTCCGGACCGCCATTCGCAGTTTGAAGTCGAGATCGGTGACGCCGGCAATCTTCAGGTTGCTGAGCCCCAGCTCCCGGATGTGATAACTGGCCGATGCGAGGTTGTCGGCGGTTGCCACCGCGTCACCCCGGCTCACCGCGAGCAGAGCCTCGCTCATGGTTCGGGTACGCAGGATTTCAACCCTGCCGTAATGGCGGCGGATATGGAGTTCCTGGACATAATCGCGGGGGATGGCGACCGAGCGGCCTTCAAGGTCGTGCAGGCTGGTCAGAAACGGGCCGTCGCTGCGGGTGATCAACGCTACCGGGGACTCAAGATACGGCCGGGTGAATTCCGCCTGTTCCCGGCGTTCCATGGTTTCGGCGACGCCCGGCA
>JAUIHQ010000455.1 GCA_030432155.1 bacterium
GTGGCCATCCGGCTGTGCAATGATCGGGCCTGGGGACACCCGCTGCTTCCGGCGCGGGAGGATGATGTCTATCGTGAAGCGACGGAGCGGTGGAGCGCCATCGCGCCGAAACTCTACATTTGGGACTACGTGGTCGACTTCGGGAACTACACGGTCCCGATACCGAATTTTCACGTGATCGCCGACAACATCCGGTTCCATGTCGAGAACAACGCCGAGGGGATCATGCTCCAGGCGAACTACACCGGACGGGGCGGCGGGCGCGAACACATGAAGGCCTGGGTGGGTGCCAAGCTCCTGTGGAACCCCGAGCTTGATCTCGACTCGCTGATTGAGGAATTCACCTACGGGTTTTACGGCAAAGCCGCATCCCATATCATGGACTATAACCGCATGATGCGCCGCTTTGGTGAAGAGAACCGCAACCGGCACGGCATCCTCAACCGCGACACAAGTTTCGATGTATTCACCGAGGAGTGGCTGACGGAGGCAGAGGACTATCTGGAAAAGGCGAAAGCGGCGGCCGAGAACGACGACATCCGCCTGCGCGTCCAGACGGTCATGATGGGGCCGATGTACGTGCGCCTCTCCAAGGGGCCGTCATGGGCCGGCCCGTATGAGTATTCCGAGCTGATCGACCGCTTCGTCGATATCGCAGAACGCGCCGGCGTCGACAGCCTGTGCGAATGCCCGGTCACGTTCGACGGCTACGTCGCGCGGTGGCGGCAGATGTATGAGGATTCTCTGGCCGAAACAGATCAGTAATGAACCCACGGATTAACACGGATGGACATGAATATATATCGATGGAATAAAAGCATAGGCCGCATGTTCCTGCTGAGCCTGGTTGTGACTTCGTGTCCGTTACAGGCCGCGCCGGTTATTGAATCGAGTCCCGGTTATGCGGTCACCTGGGATGGCAACGACGGCGATTACTTCAACAACAGCGCTCCGATCGAGGGGAACGTCGCGCTGGCCGGGAATGGAGGTGTCGCGTTTGTTGAAGGCATTGCGGGTGAAGGCGAAGATGCCTCGCGACAGATTGCCATGCTCAACGACGGTCAATACGGCAATGACAGTTCGTGGATCGCACATGCACCGCACCTCGCTCTGGGGGTGAGTTTCCGGAGAGCAAGCGACCTGGTGGCGGTCGCCTGGGGGCGGGACAATGACAAGGGGGCGACCATGTATACGGATCGCTGCATGGGCGAATACAACGTGCAGATCACACGGGTTGCGGATCCGGATGCAAACACCCCCGACTCTGCATGGACGACGATCGCGACTGTGCGGTATGGCGGGAACGATGATGATGTCGTTGGCGGTCTGTTTACCGCGGCCTATCGGCATCGGTACACCGTGGCGGCGGCGGACGGTACGCCGGTGCGGGCGACCGGTGTCCGTCTCGTGGTTCCGGCCGAGGCGGCGATTGACGAGATCGAAGCGTTCGCGGCGGATGTATCGAAACCTGATCCAACGACTCCGGTCCCGCTGACCGTCAATAACTGGGAGGAAATTCATTCCGACCGTGTGGCCCCCAGTCGACCGGTGCACTGGGAAGGGGGCGCAAACAACCTTGAGAAGAACGGTCCGGTCAGTCTACCGACCGGCGACCTGTGGAAGTGGCGCGGACCCGAGCTGAATCCCGACGGCATGATTGAGCTGAAGG
>JAUIHQ010000456.1 GCA_030432155.1 bacterium
CACCGCGGGATTCGGATTCAATCGTGGCCACTTCCTGGGTAGCCGCCAAAACCTCCGCCCGTTTGGCTTCAAGGTCGGATTCAGCGGTCGTCAATTCGGCACTGATTCCGTCGATGACCTTCTGCTGGTCATCGTGGCGCTTCTGCTCGTTGGCAATGGCTTTCGCCGTCTCGCGCAAATCGATCTCACGTTGAACGATGCTGTTTTCGGGCTTCTTGTTGAACCCACCGGAAACGAGTCCCCGGCGATCCACCAGCTCGCCCTTACGGGTGGCGACCGCCACAAAACTGAATTCCGGGTTGGCCTGCCAATAATCCAGAAACGCATGGAGGTCATCAGCCAAGTAGCATGAGCCCAGCAAAGCAGCCGCCGGGTGGTCCGCCTCCAGATTGATGACCGCCTGGGTTGCCGGTTGGAGCATCGCCGGAATCTGATCGGCAGCGGACGATCCGGCTCGCCGGCCCATCCCGTCGATTTGCATCACGGCACTGCCGATCTCCTGCTGCTCAAGCTGGGAAAGCACCCGGCGGGCCGTGGTAAGATCCGTCACGTGGATGGCTTCCACGGCGGAGCCGAGCAGGGCTTCAAATGCCTTTCCGCAATCGGGGGCCACTTGCAGGCCCTGGGTCACCGGCGTCACGATCGATCCGGACCTGTCGACCGAAACCACGAATGACCCGACCCGTAGTGACTGATGCAGCCCTCAGGCCGGGTGCGGTTCCTGAATGCTTTCGAGATAAGTCAGCAACGCGTCGATTTCGTAAGGGCTCAGCACAAACATCGGCATATCGGGGTGACCGACGACGATACCTTCCGCGAGCGCTTCCTCGAGGTTGCGTACCGGGTAGTTTTCAGACAATTGCCGGAAGGGCTTGGCATCCTGATGGGGACTGTTACCGGTCGGCCCGATGGCGTGGCAGGAGGAACACCGCGTTTCCGCGATCAGCCTGCCGACTTTGACCTTGCTGTCATAGGCGAATGATTCGCTGTTTTCCTCTACTTGGGGCGCCGTTGCGGCGGACTCTTCGGCTTCCGGTGCCGTGGTCGTATTACACGCCGCCAGAAGTGTGAGGCTGGTCATAAGCCCGGCAACGAGAAATCCGGTATGTCGCTGAAACATTTGAAATCCTCTCAGTCTGTTCCGGCACTCTAATGCCGCCGGGAGCGAACGCCTAGCATTGCAACATTAAAGCGGTGTCAGCTCTCCTCGCATTCAACACGTATCCGAAGGGCAAACGGGTCCCGCTTCGACAGGGGTGAGCACGTCTTCCCCGCGACTGCCCTGACGGTAAACCGTGCACCCTTTCAGGCCGAGATCGTACGCCTGACGATAGACTTGGCTGAAAGCCTCATATGGCAGGCTGGAATCGGCATTGATCGTCTTGGAAATCGCGTTGTCCACAAAGTCCTGCGCCGTTGCCTGCATGGCCAGGTGCGCCTCAGCGGAGAGTTCCGCAGCGGTGACGAAAGAGGGCGGAAGTTTGCCTCGCTTGCCTTCCCGCCAAATCTGGACGGCAAAATCTTCGAGTTCCATAATCTCATCTCCGCCACCCAGGCGTTTCACGCGCCGATTGACCGACGCGGCATAAACCGGCTCGATGCCCGCAGAAATATTCCCCGCCAGGAGGCTGATCGACCCGGTTGGCGCGATGGCCAGCAAATG
>JAUIHQ010000152.1 GCA_030432155.1 bacterium
TAACCTACTGGAGGGTCGGATAAGGCGCAAGAACTTATTCCGGAAAGCCTTGAACAACAACCATGCGACCGGTTGCACGAAAATCCTGTACTTTCGGTCCTTTCTCTGACAGCATCAACTGAATGATGCCCGGTCCCGCCAACGCCTCCGTCTCCCATTCGCTTGCCTCCCTTCTTCTGGCTGTAACCCTCATGTACGCTTCCGACTCTTTTGCCGCACCTGTCATTGCCTCGTCACACTCCACCGCGATACGGGCGACCGAAATCATGCCTGATACGTATCGACTGGACATCAAGGGACACGTCCGTCGAACGGCTTCGCCGACCCCCGCACAACTCGCCGGATCCAATACCACCCTCACCCTTTCCGCGGATGAGGACGCGGTGTCGATCCGGATCGCATCACCGGATAACGGACGGGTGCTTTGGGAGGGACGGGTTGCCGGCCTGAAACAATATGGCCGCGCATCGGTTCCGGGTCTCACCATCGAATGGCAGGGAACCGACGAGGAAGCGGTCTACGGCCTGGGTCAGCGGTTTGACCAACTGGATTGCAATCAACGCCATGTCGAGATGTGGATCCGGGATGCGCCAGGTCAGGGCGAAAGCGGAGGCTATTCATACTTCTGCTCTCCCCTCGTATACAGCTCACGCGGGTACGGCCTGTTTGCCGACGATAATCCCGAGGGGGCCTTCGACTTCAATACCGATGGTTCCGGCTTCTTTCGTTATCAACGCGCCGGTTCGTCTGCCGTCGTGTACCTCACGTTCCGCCCGACCATGGCTGAACAGCTAGCCGTCCGCAACAAGCTGCAGGGTCCCATACGGTCGATTCCCGACTGGGGCTGGGGGCCATGGATCAGTCGGAACAGCTATGAACACCAATCCGAAGCGGTAGACGCCATCCAGGGATCCGTCGAGCGGAACATTCCCGTGGCGGCCATCGTCCAGGAAGCATGGAAGGGGCCCAGCGACCGAGAGGGCTTCAACCGGTTCCATCGCGACCGGTGGCCGGACCTGGATGCCTATTTTGCACTCTGCCGGAAACACGACATCAAAACCGTCCTGTGGCAGGTGCCGATCATTCACCCTGCCGATCCAACCTTCAACGAAGCCGTACGCCGCAGTTATTTCGTCCGCAAGCCGAACGGAGATGTCAGTTATCGTGAACACTGGCTTGCCGGATTCGCCAACATTGACTTCACCAACCCGGAAGCCGTTCGCTACTGGAAGAACATACTCCGCCCGCTCCTCACCATGGGTGTGTATGGATTCAAAGCGGACGATGGCGAGGACATCAAACCGGATGATGTTTTCCACGACGGTCGCCGCGGCTGGCAAATGCACAATGAGTGGTCGATGCTCTACAACAAGACACTGAGCGAACTGTTCCGGGAAGAAGGGGTTGAGGGCATGCTGTGGGCCCGCAGCGGCAGCCTCGGGATTGAGCCCCACCCCGGCCTGTGGGCTGGTGATCAGTTCGCAAACTGGCAGCAGATGCGGTCCTTGCTGCCGGCCGGTCTCAGCGCAGGCATGAGCGGCGCGCCTTTCTGGGGGCATGACATCGGCGGCTACATCGGCGACCCGGGTACCGACCTGTACATCCGCTGGGCCCAGTTCGGCGCCTTCAGCCCGCTGATGCAGTACCACGGCATTCAGCCGAGAGAACCCTGGTATTTCGGGGAGGAAGCGGTGAACGCCTATCGCCGTCTGGCCCATATTCGCATGAACCTCAAGCCCTATCTCATCGCAGCCGGCCGTGAGGCGGCGGCAACCGGCATGCCGATCATGCGCCCGATGCACGTCTCGTACCCCGATGATCCCCGGTTCCTTCGCGAGGAAACGCAGTTCATGCTGGGACCGGATATCCTTGTCGCTCCGGTACTGGAACCGGATGCAACCGGCCGCACCGTGCTGTTTCCCGAAGGCCGGTGGCATCACGTAACCAGCCCGATGTTTTTTGACGGTCCTGGTTCATTCGACGTTCCCCTCGGCTGGATGGACGCCCCCGCCTTCCTGCGAGAAGGCGCGGATATCCCGGTGGCCTTTGATGCATCCGGAACCTGGACGGAATGGAGAGATGGCAACCCTGCTCGAACGCTTCGGGTCGGGAACACGACCGGATGGATCGGCAACCTGAATACGCCGAAGCATCTCGATACCGACCGGGATACGATTGTGATCACCTTCGAGCCGGGCCCATCCCTGCCTGAACATTTTCAAGCATCATGCATGCTTAAAGACCGTAGCGGTGAATGGTTGAACCTGCCGATGACCGTCGAAACCGGACGATATCACTGTTCTCTGCGGGCTCTTGTGGACCATGACTACCGGATCGATGGGGAGCGGGCCGAAATCCGGTTCCTCGACGGCACGTCGGTGCTTCACCGGTTTGAACGTGCCTGGCGTTCACCGGTCACCCTTCAGCGAAACGGAAATATATCGCGTTACATAGCGAACGGCCGGGGCAGACTCTCAACCGCCATAAAGAACCGGTCGGACAGGACGCTGGATATCGAGATTCGGCCTGATGCACCCGGCGCGGTCATCGAACCGGAAGCGTGGATGATCCGACTCGAACCCGGGACGGAAACGGAGCGAACATGGAAGGTGACCGCCAACGAGCCGGATGCGTACCGAGACATACCGGTGACCCTGAGGGCTTCCGTCGGTAAACGTGAAGCCTTCGCCCGCACCTTCCCCATGCTTCATCCCTGGCAATGGGTAACCGCCGGTCCTTTTCCCTCCGGGGAACGGGAAGCCTACGCAACACCCTACGGACCCGAATGGTCTACCAGGCCTGATCGGGCCTTCGACACCGGCCTGAAGACCGTCCGCTGGACCCCCCTTCCCCAGAACCACCTGGTCCGCCACGACGGCATTGATTTTCTCTCCCTGTATGGTGAACGTGAGCACGCAGCAGCCTACGCGATGACCCGCCTGACCTCCGACCGGGAGCAGGACGCGATGCTTCTCGCTGGATCCGACGACACCCTGACCGTCTGGATGAACGGAGCGAAGATCTTCGGCCGGGAAACCTATCGCCTGTCCGGATGGGACCAGGAGACGATTCCAGTCACCCTCTGGAAAGGAACCAACGAGCTGCTGGTCAAAATCGGGCAGGACCGGTTCCCGTGGAACATGAAAATACGGATGACCGGAACCGATGGCCAACCGCTGGTGGGTATCGGGAACGGTCTGGACACGGCCGCGTATGCCGCCGGCGCGGAACACGAATCACCCTCGATTCCTCTTCCATCCGCACTCGTCTGGCAGGTCAGCGGTCCCTACCCGCTTCCCCGGGGCGGCACGGGACAGGAAGGCCCTCTCGATCATCTCGCCCGGCTTTCCCAGCCCGCCGGACCCGGCACGACGCAACCGTGGATCTCGTCGAGCCAGTCCCCGCTGGACGGCAAACCCGTCGACCTCAACCGGCTGTTCGGCAGCACCCGCCAATCGACCGCCTATGCTTATACCATTCTCCATGCGCCGGAAGCCCTTCCGGTTCGCCTTGTGTCCGCTTCCGACGACGGCATACGGCTCTGGCTCAATGGGAAGCGCCTGCTGACGACCGGGGCGTGGCGTGAATACAACTATCCATCCGACACCGTGGAGGCAGAGCTTCAGCCCGGCCCCAACGTTCTGTATGTCCGGATCGATCAGGGCGAAGGCGACTGGGCTTTCCGGGTGGATGTCCTGTCCAACCCGGACGGGTACGACCGCAAGCTTGCGGCCTTCCCCCTTTCACCCTCATCCGCAACCGAATGAATGAAATTCGAATGATTTCAAGCATGACATCCCTGCCTCTCACCTCCATCATGCTCTTTCATCAAACGTTTCTACGGGCAATCATAGATCTCTTCCCGGGGGAATGGTGACGGTTGAAGTAAGGGACAGTATCGGAGAGATTCATGTATTTTCGGAAAATTCCTCATGTAGCCAACTTTGCATTTCTCAAGAAATTCAAATCGGGGCAACCGGCCCGGATCGACAAAGAAAAATACGAGATCGATGTTTCTTCCTTCAAGGGCAGCATGTTCCGCGTCCGGGTCAAGGGACCGAGGTGGAAGAAAAATTACTCCCAGGCCGGCCTGAAGCGCCCGCCCAAAATCAAGTCGCCGGTCGATGAATATGCCCGGATGGAAGTGATGAGCGGGTTCGGCCTCCGCCTCGTCGGGCCGGGCAACCAGGTTCTGCTTTCGTCGCCGAACCGCATGACCTTCGGGGTCTGCGGCCGCAATTCGGTATTTGTTTTCGAACAGACGCCGGAAGCTCGGTTCTACGGCATGGGCGAGAAGATGCGGGGCATGGAACTGTCAGGTATGCAGACCAAGTTCTGGAACACCGACATCTTTGCCGACTTCCACTGGAGTGAAATTTCCCATGACCGCCCCGACCCGATGTATGCCTCGGTGCCCTACATGATCATGAAACAGGGCAACCAGTACATCGGCCTGCTCCTTGACAATCCGCATGCAACCTTCATGAGCACCGGGTCGAACATCGAGATCGGCGGCGGGCAGATGAAGCTGGAAAAGGCCGGCAAAAAATTCATCACCATCGGCGCCGAGCACGGCATGCCCGACCTGTATATCATCGTCGGCCCCTCCCTGGCTGAGCTCACCCGCAAACTGCAGAAACTCGTCGGCACCACTCCGCTCCCTCCGGCCTGGGCTCTCGGCTATCATCAATGCCGCTGGGGTTACAAATCCGAAGCCTGCATGAAGCTGCTGGATGACCAGTTCAGCAAGCACAAGATTCCCTGCGACGGATTGTGGCTCGACATCGACTACATGGATTCCTTCAAGGTCTTCACCTTCAACAAGGGATACTTCCCCGAGCTGAAGAAGGCCTTGAAACGTCTGAGCCGGAACGGACGGAAAATCGTTCCGATCATCGATCCCGGGGTGAAGAAGCAGAAAGGCTATGCTGTATACGATAGCGGCCGCCGGAGCGGAGCGTTCTGCCGGAATCCCCAGGGCGGCGAGTTCGTGGGGTTGGTCTGGCCGGGCGAAACCGTCTTCCCCGATTTCAGCATGGCATCCGCCCGGCAGTGGTGGGCGGGTCATGTCCGCGATTTTGCCCGCAACGGATTTCCCGGGGCCTGGCTGGACATGAACGACCCGGCAACCGGAACCGTCACCCCGACCGACATGCTGTTCAACAAGGGAAAAGACAGCCACTACACGTTCCACAACCAGTATGCACTCGGCATGGCCCGGGCCAGCCGTGACGGATTCGAACAGGCCTGGCCGGAACAGCGTCCCTTCCTTCTCAGCCGTTCGGCTTTCACCGGCATGAGCAAGTACGCCGCGCTCTGGACCGGCGACAACATGTCGAGTTACCACTATCTCCGCAATTGCATCGCGGTCTCCCTGAACCTGAGCCTTTCCGGCATACCGTTCAACGGACCGGACATCGGAGGATTTGCCGGCGATACCACGCCCCAGCTCCTGACCGACTGGACCAAGGCCTGCTTCCTGTTCCCGTTCTGCCGGAATCATTCCATGATCGGCACCAAGGATCAGGAGCCGTGGGCGTTCGGCATGCCGACGATGCGAATCCTCAAGCACTACATCCAGCTCCGCTATAAACTGCGCCCCTACCTTTACAATCTGTTTATTCAGCAGGAGGAGGAAGGCGAGTCCATTCTCCGCCCCCTGCTCTATCACTTCGCGGATACGGCCGAGATGCCGCTGGACACTATCGACGATCAATTCATGGTCGGCCCCTCCATTCTCCAGGCGCCGATTCTCGACGAGCAGCAACGCACACGGGATGTGGTTCTACCCGGGCGGCATCGGTGGTACTCCGCCCTCGATGCCGCATGGCGGAAACCCGGCCGGCTTACCGGCGTGAAGCCGGGCGACCGTGAGACGCCCGTTTATTTTCGTGAGAACAGCATCCTTCCCATGGCGCCGGGTTTGCCGACGGATAACGAGTTCAATCCGCGCGAGATCGAATTCCACGTGTTCCTGACCCGGTCTTCGGATGAACCGGCGGTCCTGAGTTACCAGTATGATGACGGCAAAACATTCGAGTATCGCGAAGGCAAGCGCAGCAGCCTCCTGGTGACCGGTTCGGTGCATGCACGAAAACTTGCCCTCAGCACGGAGCAGGTCATGAGCGGATATGGAACCTGCAAAAAGCGGTTTGTGCTATACGATACCTTCGACGCGGTCACCATCAACGGCCACCCGGCAAAGCTGCGAAAGGCGACGATCATGCTGGCCGGTGTGAAGCAGTCCGTCACCGTTGCATCCTGATCACGGATACCCGGGTCTACACACGGACATCTGCTCGGTGTACATTATTCGGAAAGGGTATCGGACCGGACTTGGGCCGGCTGATGGCAATTTACATTTCTTCCACCATGCGGAGCTTTTTTCATGCCGTTTGTATGTCGGCTGTGCCGGCATTTCTATCGATCGCGTACGGTGGCGGCGTGCGCGGGATTGCATGGGATGATACCAATCGTGACGGCATCCGGGACAACGAAGAACCTCCGTTGACAAACTGCACGGTTGTCCTCATCGATCATGAGGCGATGACGTCGACTGCAACCACCACGGTGGATCAGGCCGGTATGTACATGTTCGATGATATCCCGGCCGGGCCCTACAAGATCGCCATGACGGTCCCGGCTCAATACGGAATTACCGACATCGGTGCAGGTGATAACCCTGCGTTGGATAGCGACCTGATCGAATACAATTCGATCGACAGTACCGGGTACTCCGGCCTCTTCACTGTGGTCCTCCACCAAACCAACATCATCGATGGCGGATTCGCCGAATTTCAATCCAGCGTGGAATTTACCGTCACCGCGGCCGAGGGACTGTGGGACGATACAGTATTTGTGACCAACGGGGCATGGCTGGAGTTTGTCTACACCATATCCAACCGGGGCGAAACCATCCTGACCCCGGTTTTCCTCGAGGATTCGCTCTCCGGATCCTTTCTTGTCCTCAACTTCCCCGACCTTCTCTACAATTGGAATCCCCGCACCGTCACCAACCGGGTAAAAATGACCGCAAGCATCACCAATATCGCCAATGCAATCGCGATCCCGGCCAATTTCATCGGCACCCCGCTCAACCTGGCTCCGGTTGTCGTGACCTCCGCCGTGGCCGTGGTTGTGGTGGAATCGGACGGTGATGACGACGGCGACAACATACCCAACGGTTGGGAAGTGCGGCGCCGATTGAACCCGACGACGGCGAATCCGTCCACCGCCGACGCCGACAACGATACCCTGACTGACTTCGAAGAGTATGTTGCGGACACCGATCCGCGGGACCCGGATGACAACGGACCCGCACTTTCCTGGGCCGGAAGGTCACCGGTGATTGCAGCGTCGTCCACCGAGCGTTCGTACCGCCTGTATGAAGCAGGGGATTTGACCGCGGAACCTCAGCCATGGCAATTACGGCAGGATGCCCGCCCCGGTACGGGAGGCCCGCTTGCATGGACCGAACCGGATGATGTTGGCTCGGGGGTCTATCGGGTAACCGTCGAAGTACCGTAGCCGACAGTCCGCATTTATCCTTCTGAAGGTCCCGCCGTATAGCTTTTCAACAATCCGGCAAAGGTACCGCCTGCGGCTTTGAGTTCTTCATAGGATCCCTGTTCCTTGATCACGCCTCGGTCCATGACCACGATCCGGTCGGCGCGTTTCACCGTGCTGAGGCGATGGGCAATGGTGATGACGGTTCGGCCTTCGGATACCCGGTCCATGGCTTCCTGAACCAGGCGCTCGCTTTCGTAGTCGAGGGCGGATGTTGCCTCGTCGAGGATCAGGATGCGGGGATCTCGCAGGATGGCGCGGGCGATGGATATACGCTGGCGCTGCCCGCCCGACATCATGACGCCGCGTTCCCCGATCACGGTTTGATAGCCGTTGGGAAGGTTCTCAATAAACCCCGCCGCATTGGCCATTTCCGCCGCCTTCCGCACCTCATCGTCTCGTGCGTCCGGTTTGGCGAACCGAATGTTGTCCGCGATGGAGCCGGACAGGAGAATGCTTTCCTGCAGGACGATTGCGCATCCCCGGCGAAACCGGCTCATGTCGAGCTGCTCCTGAGGTATACCGTCGACAAGTATGCGGCCGCCGGTGGGAGCATAGAGTCCCAGCAACAGGTAGGTGAGTGTGCTTTTTCCGGACCCGGAATGACCGACGAGCGCGACATGCTCACCTTCCCGAATGGTCAGGGATAAACCTCGGATTACATCCGTGCTGGTTTCGGGATAGCGGAAGTCGATGTTGTCATAGGTGATGCCGCCGCGGAACGGTTGAGGGAACCCATCGCCGTGCCACCGTTCCACATACCGGCTGTTCAGGAGCTCCTTGATACTTCGCATGCTTTCCTGGCCGGCGAAATACTGTTGGGAAAGGTTGATGAAAATCTGGATCGGCATCAGGAGGATGGGCAGCCCGGCCATGAACGCGAGCAGGGTGCCGAGCGTCATGCGGTCCATGATCACCAGCACCGCCCCGATCGATACCACGGCCAGGGTCAGCAACTGGGTGCTTACATACGCAAACGTGCCGAACACAGAGCCGAGAACGGCCTGGTCGATACGGGACCGCGCCAGTTCGTTGCTGTGACCGTCGATATACTCCGTAACCTGCTTTTCCTCTCCAAGACTGCGCACCAGGCGGAGCGATGAAATCACTTCGCTTGCCGTGCCGGTCAGTTGCTCCTGGGCCTTCCGCACACGCTCATGAGAATGAATCATCCGGTTATGAAAACGGTACCGTACAATGCCGACCACCGGGAGAATCAGAATGAGCACAAGCGCCAGACGCCAGTTGAGAAGAACCAGGATGATACCGATACCGACACTGT
>JAUIHQ010000153.1 GCA_030432155.1 bacterium
GGTGGAGTTTCGCCTCGAACAGCCGGAAGGTGAGATTATGATTCCCGGCGGCGATCTTTCCGTGGCCCGTGAACAGTGGACGGAATCCGCCGCGGTGATCTTTCTTGCTCCGGACCGGCTGGACGGCGAAACCACGAAGCTGCGTATCGGCATCTATCATGACGGGAAACAGATCGATGAAGTCAAAACCCAGTTCATCGGGCCGCAGGAAGGTCGTACGACGCCATGAATGAAAAGACCGGTGGTCCCAATCCATGGCCCTACGCCATCATCATCTTCTTTGTTGCCCTTGTCGGGCTGATCGTGGGTTTTGTCGCCTGGTCGCTCCAGCACAGCCAGGACCTGGTGGCGGAGGACTATTACGAACGGACGCTGACCTACCAGGATCAGATCGATCGAACCGTCAACGCCATGGAACTCGATCCGCCCACGGTGATCGCGTTTGACGCGTCATCCCGATCCATCCGGATTGATCTGTCCACCGCCCTCCCTGAAGGTGGAGGCACCGTTACCTTGTACCGGCCATCGGATGCCGGGCAGGATCAGGTGTATCTGCTGAAAGCCGCCCCGGGGGAACAGGTAATCCTCCATGCGGCTGAAGCCGACGCCGGGCTCTGGCGCATCAAGCTCCGCTGGGACGGCGCCGACGGCGTCAGTTACTACATGGAGGAAACGGCGGTCCTGCCATGATCGCGGTGTGGAGCGGATTCGTAATCGGGTTGATCGGCAGCCTTCATTGTATCGGTATGTGCGGTCCCATCGCCCTCGCCCTGCCCCGGGCCGGCGGGTCAAAAGCGGCCTGGGTGGCCGGACGGGCAGTCTACAATGCCGGAAGGATTGTCACCTACGCGATGATGGGCATTTTCTTCGGCGCGGTGGGGAAAACCATGGCCCTGGCCGGCCTTCAGCAGACGGTTTCGATCGTCGCCGGCGTCCTGTTGCTGCTAGCAGTCATCCTTGGAACCAACGCCCGGGTCCGGCTCTCTGTGGTTAGTCTCTTCACCCGGCCCGTCCAACTGCTCAAGGATCAGCTTGGTCCGATGCTGAAGAAACGCGGACTGACCACCCTGTTCCTGATCGGCCTGCTCAACGGCCTGCTTCCCTGCGGACTGGTCTACGTGGCGTTGGCCGGGGCCGCGGTCAGCGGATCCGCGGCCATGGGTATGGCGACCATGGCGGCCTTCGGACTCGGCACGTTCCCGGTGATGTTCGCGGTAAGCCTGTCCGGCGGGCTCCTGCAATCCTCGTTCCGGCACCGGTTCCAGAAAGCGATCCCGGTTGCGGTCGCCGTGATTGCCATCCTGTTCATTCTTCGCGGCATGTCCCTGGGCATTCCCTATGTAAGTCCTGATATGTCCGGCGATCAACCGGCGGGATGCTGCAGCGGCAGTCATCCGGAAGGGGGGCATTGACATGTTGAAAGCGGTTTGCCTGTTCGCTATTGCCTCGTTTGCGTTCATACAGACCGGCGGCGCGGAATCCCGGGAGGCCGAACAGGTCCGGGAAACCGGTCGCATTGCCGCCGGCGCCCTGATGACCGCCCTGCTTCCCGCGTTGACCGACGCACTGGAAGCCGAAGGTCCCGCCCATGCCGTGGATGTCTGTTCGGAAAAGGCCATGGACCTCACCGGCTCATCCATCAGGCACCTTGCGGATGTTTCCGACATTCGCCGGATCAGTGAGAAAACACGCAACCCGGCTAATCGTCCGGACACCGGGGATCTCACCATGCTCAAGCAATTCCAGCGCCGCCTTCCCGATACCGGTCCGGAGTCGTTGATCCGCTGGATCGAACATGAAGACGGCCGTCGTGAAGCCGTGTATTACCAGGGCCTCTACATTCAACCCATGTGCCTGCCCTGCCACGGCGCCGACGATCAACGCCCCGAATCCGTCAACGCCATCCTCCGTGAGCGCTATCCCGATGATGAAGCCGTCGGCTACCAGCCCGGCGATTTCCGCGGCGCCATCCGCGTAGTCGTGACGGTGAAGGAATAAGGGTCCCGTCAGCCTTTCTGTTCCTGCCTGCCGAATGCCTGAGCAGCAAACCGCGAGTGACGCACGGTCATCCGCACAACCAAACCCAACGTGCCTGCTTGCGGCATCAGTCGGTGATCCCGGTGCGAAGGCGAGGGTCGAGGGCGTCGCGCAGGGCGTCGCCGAGCAGGTTAAACGCGAGGACGACAAAGAAAACGGCCAGCGTCACGAAGGTCATTTCCCACCACACGCCCTGCCACAACCGCAACCGGGCGCTGTTGATCATGATGCCCCAGGACGGCTCCCCCTGGACTCCGATCCCGAGGAAGCTCATGAATACCTCGGTGCTGATCGACGCGGGAAAGCGCAGGGTAAAGGCAATGATGATCACATGAAAAACGTTGGGCAGGATGTGGAGAAATATGATGCGGGGTGACCGATAACCCAGGACCCGCGCGGCTTCCACATAGGGCCGGTCACGGTGCTTCATCACTTCCGCACGAATCAATCGGCACACACTGACCCAGGTGGTCAACCCGATGCCAAGATACACACCGGTCAAACCCTTGCCCACAACCATGGCGATGGCGAGGATGAACAGCAGTCCCGGAATCGATGCAAAGGTCGAATACAACCACACGATCACATCATCCACCCGGCCGCCAAAATATCCGGCGAGACATCCCAGGAGGACCCCAAGGGGAATGGCGATCATCGACGTAATCAGGCCCACCCGGAAAGCGATGCGGGTCCCCTGGATCAGGCGTTGAAACACATCCCGGCCCAGTGCATCGGTACCCATGATGTGGCCGGCGCCAGGAGGCTGGAACCGGTTGTCGATATCCTGGTGCTGATAGGACGGAATGGTGTCTTGAGAACGATTCCAATAATACACCGCTTCCCCGTACAGGGCGGCCCCGGTATAGAGAACGACGATCAGGAGGCAAATGCGGGTCAGGGGGCGCTTCCAGAGTGTACGACCCGCGGCTTTCCACAATGACTGGCCGGAGGAGGCATTCATGTCAGCTTCACCCGGGGATCCACCCACGCATAGCAAAGGTCGGCAAACAGATTCGCGGCCAGGTAGAGAAACGAGCCGAAGAGCACAACCGCGCGAACAACATCCACATCGCTTGAATTAATGGCGTTCACACTCAGGTATCCGAGGCCGGGAATGCCGAAAAAACTCTCGAGAAGCAGACTGCCGGTATAGAGGAAGGGAATGGTCAGTACAACATTGGTGATCACCGGAATCATGGCATTGCGCAGGACATGACGGAACAGAACCCCCGCGGTCCCCACCCCTTTCGCATGCGCGGTGCGGACATAGTCCCGATACATTTCATCAAGCATGACCGTCCGGTAAAAGCGCACATTGGCGCCGAGGCCGTGCAGAACACCAATCGAAACCGGAAGCACGAGATAGTACCAGGACTCAAACCCCCACACCGGGAACAGGTCGAGTGCATAGCCCAGAAGGTATTGACCGGCGACAATCCAGACCAGGTAATTGACGCTCATCAGCCCGATGCTGCCCACGAGGATCATCCGGTCCAGAAACCGGTCCCGGTAGTATGCGCACAACAGGGCAAGGCTGACGCTGATCAACAACTCGCCGGTCAGGATGGGTACGGTCAGGGCCAGCGTCGGACCGATCCCGCGCTTGAGCAAATCGATGACCGGTCGATTCAGACTGTAGGAATAACCAAAATCCAGACGTAACACCTGTCCGATATAGTGCAGAAGCTGCGAGCGCCAGGGTTGATCGACATGACGTCGGACAGATAGCTCGGAAATATCCAACGTGTCCGTCGCGACCAGGGATGGACGATATCCGTCGGGGGACGCGTCGAGGTCATCTGAGATGGTCATGGTGTTCCACGTCGCTGATGGAGGCAGGTTCGTCGCCTGCTTACCCCGCCACTGGATGCTTTCGGATGAACGATAGGTGATGGTCCAGACATAGCGGTTGGATGGATAGAGATCGAACGCAAGCGGTATTTCGTGTCGCATTCCCCCGGTCAATCGTATGTATCCGCCGGAATCCGCCCCCCCCGGCGCTACGAAGGTCACATCCTTGCGGCCGCTCCACGGTCCGGCGGTCTGATGAAAATCGGTATCGATATAGGCGCGCGTGGTGACGGTACGGCCAAACAACAGCGGGCGGTTGAAGCCCCGTTCCTCATCAAAATCCTCGAGCTGACGAGCGGAAGACTTTTCCCCCAGGGTCATGGCGGCGGGACTGCCTCCGACGAGGTTGAACAAAATAAACGTGATGAGGATCACCCCGAAGATCGTGGGGATCATCTGCAGAAGTCGACGGAGTATGAAGCGAATCATGGCCTGCTCGCCTCCTCCGGATCGACCAGCCGGTAGAACTTCTCCATCCCGTAGGGAAATGCGTGCATTTTGTAGTTCCGCACCCGGTCGCGGCGCAACACGAAGCTGAGCGGCTGGGAAAGGAAAATCCAGGGGCTGTCCGCAATGACGATGTCCGCCATCTTCGCATAGATTTCCGTACGTTCAGGCGAATCCTGCATCGTGCGGGCCACCTCGAACAAGTCATCGAACGCCGGATTCCGGTAGTTGCAACGGTTTGGTCCAGGCGAGGCATTGGGACTGTAGAAGAGTTGCAGGAAGTTTTCCGCGTCCGGGTAGTCCCCCAGCCAGCTCACCATGAAGGTCTGGGCCACACGGCGTTCCAGTTTATCAAAGAACGCAGGACCGTTGTTGTAACTCAACTGAAGGTCGATGCCGATGCGGCTCATCATGTGAACGATCAGTTCGGCCGACTGGCGAAGCTCGCTGTCGTCGGCCCGGCCGAGCTCAAGTGTGATCTGAAGCCGCCGGCCGGTAGCAGGATCGATGCCGTTCGGATACCCCGCCTTCACCATCCACTCCTTCGCGAGACCCAGGTCATAGGGATACGGTGGTTCGCCCTCGCGATACCCGGCAAGTCCCCTGGGTATGGGACCGGTGGCACGTTCGACCCGGTCTCGCTGCAACGTCAGCCATTCCCGGGTGTTGAATGCATGGGCCATCGCCCGCCGCAGGTCGGGGTTGGCGCCGACGACGGGATCATCCATGTTGAATGCAAGATATCCGAGTTGAAGCGTGGGACCGGACTCGAGATGAATTCCCCTTTCCTTCCATTCCCGTTTAAGCTTCCCCTCACCGTCCATCACCACATCCCAGTTATCCCGGGAAATGTCCGACATCGCGAGCTGATCCTGAAGAAACATCAGCCATCGGGTGGAAGGATCGGTCACCATGACATCCACGATGCGGTCGGTGAAGGGAACCGGGTGCCCGGCGTCGGCCAACAGACCCGCCTCGCGATCCGCCTCTGTTCCCCGTTCGGGGTAATGATCATCTCGTCCTGCAGATTGCCACGCGGGATTGCGGCGGTATTCGATCCGGTAATTTTCCCGCCAATCATGCAGCATGTAGGGTCCCGTACCCACGGGATGCTTGGTAAACCTGTTGCCGTAATACGCCACGGCTTCATGGGGCACCGCCGCGGCGTAGTGCATGGCCAACACCCACAGAAGCTGGGGATACGGCTCCACCAGACGGATGACGAGCGTATGGTCGTCGGGGGCGTAGAGCCCTTCCACCGGCATGTCGTAGTCCGTCGGCTCCGCCCCCCCGGAAGCGTCACGGAAGGCATCGAGGCCGACGATCCGATTGCGGACGATCCAGTAGCCGGTGGCGGCATTCTTGCGGTCGGCGAGGCGCTTGATGGCATACACAAAATCATGAGCGGTCAGCTCACGGCCCTTGCCCGCCGTCGCGATGAAGCAGGGGTCGTCATGAAATCGAATGCCATCCCGGATTTTAAATGTATAGGTCAGCCCGTCATCGCTGACCTCCGGCATATCGGCGGCAAGAAGTGGAACTACGCGGTAGGGCCGATCGAGGTAGTGATACTGGAGGAGGGTTTCATAGACCCGCCCCACGGCACGAGCGGAATAGACATCGGCGGCCGAGACGGGGTCGAAACCCCGAATGCGCTGGTTGAACAGCACCAGGGTCGAGAACCCCATATCATCGGCGGCGGATGCCTGGCCGCATGGGGCAAGGTAGAGCAGGATCAGGAGGAGGCCGACAAGCATCCGCCAAGGCGAACGGCCAGACATCGGCCAGTAACCCGCCACCTCAGTTCGAGGGTGCGGCCTCGCCGGAAGGCTCAGCGGGTACAGCATCTTCCACCATGACCGGTTCACCGGAAGGTGCGGCCTCGTCCAGTGTAACCAGCGTACCCTGACCCGGTCCGGAAGCCGGCTGGGATACAGGTTGCTGTTGAGCAGGTTGCTGGACAGGAGCAGCCGGGGCGGAGGTACCCGCCTGATCGACCAGCGATTCCTCATGCGCGTTGCTATACATGATGCCGAGGAGTGTCGTGGTCACCAGGAATACGCCGGTCAGGATAATTGTGGTCTTGGTCAGCACATTTCCGGCGCGAGACCCGAAGAGAGATTCGCTCATGCCACCACCGAAGGCGACACCGAGGCCCGAGCTTTTCGACTGCTGGAGAAGAATCACCAGCAGGAGAAGCAGACATGTAACAACCTCAACAGCAATAAGTAAAATACGGATGATATCCATGCATAACCTTCGTCTGTGCTTGTAAACAGGCGGGCAGAGTTACATTGCCGCCTTCACAATGTCAACAAAGGAACGAGCCTCGAGAGCGGCGCCCCCGATCAGGCCTCCGTCGATGTCCGGCATGGAAAGAAGTTCTTCCGCGTTTGCGGGCTTCATGCTGCCGCCATACTGGATGCGTACCGTACGGGCAACCGATTCGTCGGCCATATCTTCCAGAATACCGCGAATGAACTTGTGGACGTCCTGGGCCTGCTGAGATGTGGCGGTTTTGCCGGTACCGATGGCCCAGACCGGCTCGTAGGCGATGACGCACTCAACCAGCTCCCGGGCCGACAGACCCTTGAGGCTTCCGCGCACCTGCTCCTCGATCACCGCTTCGGTACGGCCGCCTTCGCGTTCGTCAAGGGTCTCGCCGACACATACGATCGGGGTCAGATTAGCGGTGATGGCCGCCTTCGTCTTCTTATTCACGATCTCGTCGGTTTCTCCGAAATAGGAACGCCGTTCACTGTGACCGAGAATCACGTAGTGGCAATACAGCTCGCGCAGCATTTCCGCTGAGACTTCACCGGTGAAGGCGCCGGCTTTTTCCCAGTGCATGTTCTGGGCTCCGAGATCGATGTGGGTGCCGGTGATGACTTCGCTGACCGCTTTCAGCGAGGTGAAGGGCGGGCAAAGGACAACATCAACTTCCTTGCAGCCGGCGAGGTCGCGCTTGATCCCGTTGGCGAGGTCGATGGCCTCGGCAACGGTTTTGTTCATCTTCCAGTTTCCGGCCACAATCGGCTTGCGTACTTTGTCCATGGTCTTCGTGTCCTTTGTTCGATTAAGTCTGATTGATGTATGGCTCAGGAAGCCGAAGCGGCATCGGTCAGCGCGGCCACACCCGGCAGCTCCTTGCCTTCGAGGTATTCAAGGCTGGCCCCGCCGCCGGTGCTGATGTGGGTCATCTTGTCGGCAAGACCGCTCTTGTTCACCGCGGCCACACTGTCCCCGCCGCCGATGATGCTGACGCAATCGGTTTCGGCTACGGCATGGGCGATGGCCATGGTGCCATTGGCAAACGGTTCCATCTCAAAACAACCCATGGGGCCGTTCCAGACGACGGTTTTCGCACTGCGGACAGCTTCGCTATACAGGGCGATGGTTTTCTCACCAATATCAAGCGCCATCCAGCCGTCCTTGATCCCGCCTTCGTCGACCTTTTCCACTGCCGCATCGGCGGCAAACTTGTCGGCAATGACGTGATCCACCGGGAGCAGAAGCTTCACACCTTTTTCACTCGCTTTCTTCAGCAGAGAAGATGCGAGATCGGCCTTATCCTCTTCGACCAGCGAGCTTCCGGTGGGAATGCCCTTGGCACGATAAAATGTATAGGCCATCGCACCGCCGATCAGCAGGGCGTCGACCTTGTTCAGCAGATTGTCGATCACGTTTACCTTGTCGCTGACTTTCGCCCCGCCGAGGATCGCCACAAAGGGGCGTTCGGGATTGGCGGTGGCCTGACCGAGGTATTTGATCTCCTTTTCGAGGAGAAAGCCGGCGGCGCACTCCTCGAAGAACTGATTCACGATGGCGGTCGAGGCGTGAGCGCGGTGAGCGGTGCCGAAGGCATCGTTCACATATACATCGCCAAGATCGGCGAGCTGACGGGCGAAGGCTTTCTGCTTTTCCTTCATCTCCGCCTTGGCTTTTTTCTTCTCGTCGTCGGACACGTCATCCGCCAGCTTGACCTTGCCCTCTTCCTCGGCATGGAAGCGGAGGTTTTCGAGCAGAAGGATGTGCTGCTCCCTGCGGAGCGACTCGGCCTGCGCGCGGACCGCGTCGCCCACGCAATCGTCGGCGAACATGACCGGGCGGCGCATCAGGTCGGACAGCCGGTCGGCCACCGGCTTGAGGCTGAACTCCGGGCTGGGCTTGCCTTTCGGGCGGCCGAGATGACTCATCAGAACGACGGAGGCGCCGTGATCGAGGACGTACTTGATGGTCGGCAGCGCCGACGTAATCCGTGTATCATCCGTCACTTTGCCGTCTTCGACAGGGACGTTGATATCCACGCGCGTCAAAACGATCTGACCGTTCAGATCCATGTCATCGAGTGTTTTCCAGGCCATTTATCCCTCCATCATTCTGCTGCAGTTGCACAACAAAAGCGGGGCGGGGTCAATGTGTTTGGTGAAATTCGGATGGGGAAGTCAGGCAAAATGCATGATGCGCCCCTTTCATCTTGCGTCGCGCGCGCATAGGTTGGC
>JAUIHQ010000154.1 GCA_030432155.1 bacterium
CGTGAAGGCCGGCGATCCAATCCCCAGGGCATCGGTCAGGCGGCCCAGCGGTCCATGCGGCCCCATCGCGACCAGCAGGTAGAACCCGAGCACCGTCGGCGGCAACACGAGGGGGAGGGCGACCACGGCTTCCATCACGAAGATCCACCGGCGCCGGGAGCGGGCCAGCCACCATGCGAGAGGGGTGCCGGCGATCAGCAGGAGGAACACGGTAACCGCGGCGAGCTTCAGCGACAGCAGAAGCGCGTGGAGATCGGCGTCAGTCAGCATGGTCCATTTCGTAGCCGAAGCGCCGGAAGATGTCGAGGGCCTGCTCGTGCTTGAGATAGTCCAGGAAGGCGCGGGCGGCCGCGGTGTCACGAAGGGCGACGGCCTGCTGGCGGATGGCGGGATAGAGACCAGGCGGCGGCAACCACAGGGAGCCGGTGACGGCGTCACCGTTGCGCATGAGCTGTGAGTATGCGACGAATCCGAGCTCCGCATTGCCCGATTGAACAAACTGGTACGTCTGGGCAATGTTTTGTCCCATCACGATGCGGGGTTTGATCCCTTCCCATAGTTCCATGGCGGTCAGGACGGACCGGGCGGCTGCTCCGTATGGCGCCAGTTCGGGATTGGCCATCGCGAGGCGACGGAACGACGTGGAACCAAGGACCGCGCCGTGATCATCAACCAGGTTTTTATCCGGACTCCACAATACGAGTCGGCCGGTTGCATAGGTGAAGCGGCTACCGGCGACCGCATAGCCCTCGTTCTCCAGCCGCATGGGACGTTCCTCGTCTGCAGCGAGGAATACATCAAATGGCGCTCCCTGCGTAATCTGGGCATACAGTCTGCCGGTGGAGCCGAACGAGAACACCACCTCATGACCGGTTGCCCGGGTAAACGCCGACGCGATTTCCTGAATCGCATCCGCCACATTGCTTGCTGATGCCACGGAAATCGGCGCTGCTTCCGGCTCACCCGCGAAGGTCTTCAACAGGACGGCATGAAGGAGCAGCAGGCAGGATGAACCAAGGATGAAGAGTCGTCTCATAGCAATTCAGGTTTTTCTCGTTTCCGACTATTAATCGGACGCGGAGGCCCGCGTCCCTCCCGCTTCTCATCCCTCCGTACATCGTAAGGACTCAACTCAAAAACTCAGGTTTCAGGTTTCAGGTCTCAGGTTTCAAAATGGGCCCGGAGGGATTCGAACCCCCAACCAAGGGATTATGAGTCCCCTGCTCTGACCGTTGAGCTACGGGCCCGGAAAATGGGTGTTGGGCAGGCTGGAGTATGGGGTGGATAGGGGAGGGTTGGCAATCCCCGGGTTGCAATTCCGCCGGGCAGGCGGGAATCCGGCGATCAGGGAAGCTCGGCGCGTATCCGGTAGATCACAGCACCCTGGCTATCGTCGTGACTCAGGGCAATCTTGGCCGATTGGTCGTCCTCGATTTTCACCTTCATCCGGGCTTTGGTCGGCATCTCGTGCCATATACCGGAGGCCGGGTCCGAGGTGTATTCCACGGTGTAGTACCGGGCGGCGGACGCGGGGGTGATTTTGATGGCGTTTCCATCCTGGCCGGGGATCAGATGCACTTTCAGATTTGAATACATGCTGTTCGGGTCGGAGTCGGCGAGAAATTCCTCAAGGTCCGTCTGGCCGTCATCGTCGCTGTCCCGCCCGTGATTCCCGCGATCGGGATCGAGGCCGTGTTCAATTTCCCACCAGTCGGCGATGTTGTCGGCATCGAGGTCGGCGGTATTCGACAACAGCGCCACGCTGTGCATGCCACCGGCGGCAATCGCAATAACCCGGCCGGAAAGAACGGCAGGACTTTCGCATTCGCCCTCGACGCCCCGGCCCCAGATGATCAGGGATCCGTCGGCCTTGAGCGCCATGCTCTGATGTTCACCCGCGGCGATGGCTACCACATGCTCTTCCGCCTCATCGGGAACATCGGTCTGGCCGAACAGGTTGCTTCCCCATGCGATGACTTTGCCGTCTTCGGTCAGGGCAAGGCTGTGATAGTACCCGGCCGCCACGGCCACGATGTGCTCCTCGGCTTCTTCCGGGACCATGGACTGATCGAACGAATTGTCGCCCCACGCTTCGACGGCGCCCTGTTTGGTGAGGGCGAGGTTGTGAAGCGCGCCGGCGGAAATCGCGGTTACACGGTTATACAGGCGGGGAGGGGATACCGCCTGGCCGAACTCGTTATTGCCCCAGGTGGTTACGTTGCCGCGACTGTCGAGGGCGATGCTGTGAAGGAGCCCGGCGGAAATGGCCACGATGTTGTCGGGCGCTCCCTTGGGAATGGTGGTCTGGCCGTGGTCCGACATGCCCCAGCCCAGAACTTCACCATTGGAGAATAGAGCCAGGCTGTGACGACCGCCGGCCGCAACCGCAACAACGCCGTTGGTGCAGTAGGACGGGATGTTGATCTGGCCGAAGTCATTCGCTCCCCAGGCCTGTACCGAACCCGAATCGGTCAGAGCCAGCGTATGTCCGTAGCCGGCGGAAACCGCAACAACATTCGCACCAACCACATCGGTGGCAATCGCATCACTGGATCCATAGCTCTGCCAGATGTGGACTTTCCCTGATTCCGCTGCCCGGGAAACAGAGAGAGCCATCGTCAAAGCAACGGCCAAGCTGACTGGAATGATTTTTCGCACTTGAGATCTCTAGTTGGCATGAAAAATTTCGCAATTTCTTCTCACTCCTGCAAGGAAAATGATAAGCTATTTTTGATAAACCGGTATTACCTTTACTATATAGCAACATGTTTATCAGCCGGGTCATTGTGGGCTTTTGGGTTGGGTTATGTCGGGTATTGCCTGCGCCGATTTACCCATTTCATTTGGGGAAATGCTGCATCCCGTTCGGCCGCTACAGGGTCACCATCGAAGCCATCGATACCGATGGATGATGATGACTTTGCTGTGCCTGAGTGATAAATCGGTCAATCCTTGTGCTGTTCATCAAATTGCCGGAACCCAACCCCGCCGATGGCGGGGCAGACGAGATCGGGGAAATATCGGCGTAAGGAGTGGTTGACGGACAGGGTTATGTCTCAGGCTTGCCTGACCTGTCCAGGACCCTTATCATCCGCCCCGTTTTGAACGTCCAGCCATCGGGCAGCCATGTACTACGTTTATGTTTTGAAAAGCACCACCAGCGGCCGGCTCTACAAGGGTCAAACGCAGAACATTCCCCGAGCGTTGGATCAACACAATCAGGGGTTTGTGGAGGCCACCCGCGGAGGCATTCCCTGGGAGGTCGTGGTGGAGGAATGCTACATGTCGCGGCGGGAGGCGACAGAGAGGGAGAGTTATTTCAAGTCGCTGGTCGGCAGTCGTGAGCTCAAGAAACAGCTCGGGATCCAATAGCGCTCGGTAATCCGGTCAGCCGTGGCTTTCGGTGGCGGCTTCATCCACCTGGTCGCCGGCAAGCAATTCCAGAACCTCGTCCTCGGAGCCCGCATGGAGGATTTTCTCCCGGGTTCCAGCGTCATGGAGAATTCGGCTGATATCGGCCAGAAACTGGATGTGGGGCCCGGTCCGGCTGGCCGGAGAGACCGTCATCACGAAGAGCCGTGCCGGCTCCCCATCAAGTGAATCAAAGGCAATGCCGTCCTTCTTGATCCCGAACGATGCGACCAGGGAGTCGAGGGTGTCGGTCTTTCCGTGCGGAATGGCGATACCGTTCTGCAGGCCGGTGGACATTTTCTTCTCCCGTTCGGAGACGGCCTTCAACGCGGCCTTTCGGTCGCGGATCTTGCCTGCCGATACAAGGATATCGATCAACTCCTCGATGACATCGTCCTTCGAGTCGCCGGCGAGGTTCAAGCGTATGGTTTCTTTCGATAAAATTCTCTTCGGATTCATCTGGTGGCCCCAAAAAAAAGAAGGTGACATGATTGCGCGTCATGCGTGCGCGGTCAATCGGATTCCGACACTTTCCCGCATTTTCATCTCCGGGGATCCGGCCCTCCGTCACTGTTTCTACCGCGACTCTCCCGTTGCATGAACGGCGGGAGAGGTTTATAAGCGATGGAATCTATTCAGGAAGGAACGTACGACGATGGCGAAAATGGACGATATACAGGATCAACGAGGGGTGTTTCAGAAAATCATCAATCACATGATACAGCTCCAGGACCTCATCTTCGCCCGCGATCAGCAACAGGCCTCCATGCCCGGCTCCCGGTTGATTCAGCTTGATACCGCCATCCAGACGATGTTGGAGGAATTGCCGGAGGACGTCTCAAGTCACTTTGACAAGATGCACCGCAAGTATGGTCTCGCCCTTGTGCCGATCTCCAACGGAAATTGTTCGGCCTGTGGTATGGCGATTCCGGTCAGCCAGGTACACGCGGTCCACGCCGCCGACAACATTTACACCTGCCCGAATTGTGCCCGCTACCTCTTCTATCCCGACTCACCGGCGCGGCGCGTGGGTACGAAGAAACGCCGCCGGGGAGAACCGATGCAGGTCGGGATTGCCCGATTTTCCGCCCCGGTCCTGATGCTCCCGCGGGTGAAAACCGATACCCGGGACGAAACGATCCGCCTTCTCTGCCAGCAGATGCAGGAGCAGGGGTTCGTGGATAACGGGAGCCGTCTGTTTGAAGAATCTCTCCGCCGTGAAGCGATCATGAGTACATCGGTGGATCCCGGTCTGGCGTTTCCCCATGTCCGGGGCGTGGAGGGAGGAGGGCTGACCCTCGCGCTGGCGACCCACGCCAAAGGCGTTCGATTCAGCGAGGAGTCCCGGTCGCTGACCAAAATGGTCTTCATGATCGTGATCCCGACCGCGGCCAGCGCGTTTTATCTCAAGCTGCTCTCCGGACTGACCCAGGCTTTTCGTGACGCCAAGAATCGTGAAGCCGTCCTCGATGCAAAAACACCCGAGGATCTCTGGAAAGCGCTGGTCAAGACCACCCGCAAACACGTCCTCTAACGAACCTTCTCGGACGTATGAAGGAGACAGGAATCATGAAGATGTTCATCGGAATTGCGTTGGTGGCGGGATGTCTTCACACGGCCTCGGCCGCGCCGGCATCGGACATCGGCACCACCTATTTTGGACTGGTCAGCGATCTCCAGGCCATGGCCGGCGGAACCTACACGGTACGGGAGTGGGGGGCGATCGAAGAACGCCTCGACCGGTTGATCGAATCCGCGGAAGCGCGGGGCGAAGCGAACTGGGCGGTGGAAGCCCGCCTCGTCAAAGCCAGGGTCCACTCGGAAATGCGGCGCCAGCACGACGAAGCGCTCCGGGAGCTGGACGCCATCCGGCATGCGTACGAAGGTCGTGATGACGTTCCGGCGATGAAGAAGGTATTCGTCACCGAAGCGGCGGTCTATTCCCGCAAGGGAGATGCCTCGGCGGTGAATCGTGTCATACGGGAGTTCAAGAACAGTCCGCATTACGATTCCGAGGAGTATGATTTTTCGGGAGGCTTCGGGCCGAATGATCCGCTCGTTGTTCAACGGCCGAACGCGATGGGTGCGGAATCGATCTCGGTGACCGCGATGGAGGTGCTCCGAACCCAGGCCCGTTATTCCCCCGGACAGCCTTTCCCTGAGTTCCAGGTGACGGATACCGCCGGAAACGTGCACCGGCTTGGTGACTACCAGGGCAAGGTGTTGCTTGTCGACTTCTGGCACAGCGGCTGGACAAACTGGAAGCGCGACCTGCCGGTTCTCAAGGCGTCCTACAAGGCGCATCACCGCGAGGGGTTGGAGGTTCTGGGTATTTGTCTGGAAAGGGACCGTTCTGCTGCCGCGGCGTTCGCGGAAGCAAACGGCATCACCTGGCCGTTGGTGTACGGGGAGTTCGATCTCGCCCACCAGCTCGGAATTTTCGGAGAGGCATCCAATGTGCTGGTCGGTCCCGGCGGTATCATTCTCGCCCGCAACCTGCACGAGGGGGACCTTTCCGCGGCCATCCGTTCCGCCCTCGAACGCTGACCTCATGCCGTCGCCCGTGGGACATAGTCTGGCCGGCCTGGCGCTGGCGGCGCTGGCTTCGTTCCGCGGTCGCGATCCCGAGTGGCGCCGCACTCTCTGCCGGTATTGGAAACCGGCGGCGGCGGGGATTCTCCTCGCGAATCTTCCCGATATCGACTACCTGCCCGGGTTGCTGACCGGCGATTTCAATGCCTTTCACCATGTCTACACGCATTCGCTGGGATGGATTCTCCTCACCAGCGCCGGCCTGGCTGCGCTCGCCTTCGGTCTCGGTCACTCACGGCCGGGCCGATGGTTCGTATTTCCCTTCGTCCTTCAACTCAGCCATCTCGTGATGGACATGCTCACCGATGATGGACGACCTCCCTTCGGCATCTTGTTCCTGTGGCCGTTTCGGAGCGATCATTGGATCTCTCCCCAGCCCCTGTTCATGCGGATACACAAGGCGGATCTGTCCGAGCTGTTTCAATGGGCCAACGCCGCCGCGGTCGGCGTGGAAATTCTCTGGTGTCTGCCGTTCGCGGTGCTCGCCGTCTGGTGGGGGCTTCGCAGGATCAGAACCGGCTGATATCCCGCCCGAAAACCGCGGTTTTCATCCAGTCGAACAACACCAGAACCTTGTTCTTCCAACTGACGATCCGGGTCAGGTAGGCCGACCGCCAGAACAGCCATGCACTGCGGCCCTTGCCCTTCACCTTGGGTGTATCGACCAGGGCCTGGCGTCCTCCGACATACGCCAGCATGCCCAAATGCTCATAGTGATATGGCTCGGGCTTCCTGCCTTTCATGCGTTCGTTGAGAATGCGGGCGAGGTATTTGCCCTCCTGCTGGGCGACCTGGGCGGTGGCGGGGACATTCTCGTCCTCGAGCACCGCGCAATCGCCGATGGCATAGATATCATTCGAGCCCCGGATATTGAAATACCGATCGGTCAGCAGGCGGCCCGCCTTGTCTTTCGGCAGGTCGAGGCTGCGGACAAACGGGGTGGGACCGATGCCGGTGGACCATACGATCAGGGAGCAGGCAAGGGTATCACCGTTCTTCAGCCGGATAAGCCCTTTCTCCACCTTCTCCACCATCGAGGCGGTGCGGACATCGATCCCGTCCCGCCGGAAGCGTTTGAGGGTGTAGCGGGTCAGGTCGTCATCGAAGGAGTGCAGGATCCGGTCCGTGGCTTCCAGCAGGGTGATCCGGGATTGCGCGACCAGATCCGGAAACCACTTGCGGATGTCCCGACGGATAAAGTCATGCAGTTCGGCTGCGAATTCAATGCCGGTCGGACCGCCGCCCACCACCACGACGTGAAGCAACCGCCGGATCGTCTCGGCGTCCGTCCCCGGAACGGACGCGCGTTCAAATGCGCCGATGAGGTCCTGCCGAATACGGCGGGCGTCACTCAACTCCTTCAGGAAAACCGCATGTTCATGAACCCCTTCGATTCCGTGGGTTCCGCTGACCCCGCCCACGGCAATCACCAGGTCGTCATACGGCAGGACGAAGGTTTCGTCTGAGAAGACATTGCTGCACGTCACGGTTTTTTCGTCCCGGTTTACGGCGGTGCAGGTTGCCGGATAATAGGAGGTGTGGCGGTCGTGCAAGGCTCGCCACACCGGCTCGATGATGCTCCGGAACTCCACCGTACCCACCGTCGTACTCGGAAGCAGGGGCGTGAACAGGAAGTGGTTGCGGGGGCTCACCACGGCGATGCGGCAGCCGTGACGGTGCAGGTGTTCGGCACAGTTCAGAGCGGCGAAACCGGATCCGAGGATGACGATATTGCGCCGGGCGTCCCCGGATGCTTCGGCCGGTTGTGCGGAGGTGGTCTCCATATCTACCTCAATGTACGCTCCATGGTTCGTATGTCCACCTTCTCTCCCGGATGCTTGAGTGCAATCCCCGGTGCGGCTACACTGATCGCACCATGAATCGACGGGCGTCCATCTTGTTACCCGCACTGTGTTTCCTGGCCGTACCCGCCGTATGCCGCGGAGCAGATGCGGATGTGGCCGGCTTTGCCTGGCGGTGCGAGGTTCGGGAAGGGGTTTCCACCGGACGCCTGAACCGTGTCCGGCTCACCGAGGGGGTGTACGCAGGCTCACGGGCTTTTCCATTTGATTTGAGACTCCTGGACGGGGAAGAGAATGAGCGTCCGTTTTTCATCCGCGAAGCGGATCGCATGGATCGCACCCGGTTGTTGTCGGGCGGGTTGTTCCGGGTCGAGCTCCAAGCGTCACCGTCGAATACCGCCGCCACCTTTTTGCACCAGGGAACCGGGGAGGCGCCGGAGCACAACCGGATCCTGCTGGATGTGCGGGGGGATGATGTCGAGTGTCCGGTGGAGGTGTGGGCGGGCGACGATGCGCGTACTCTTCGCAAGATCGCTGAAAGCGTCATTATCTCCCGCCATAGCCCGGTTCGCATCCGGCATGTGCACGTGGACTATGAACGTACCGACGCGCCGCGGATCGAGGTGCGGCTCGTACCCGGACCGGGACGCTCCCCGCCGGAGCTTCTTCGGGCGGACCTGTATCATCAGCCCGGCGAAGTGCGCGAAGGGTCCATGGTATGGTTCGAGCCGGTGGCGCTGCCGCCGATCGCCCCGCCTCCCCCCGGCGGACCGGTGGATACCTATCTGTATGACCTCGGTTCGGAGAACCTCCCCGTCGCCGCAATACGGCTGTTCGCTCATGGCAAAGACCACGTGCAGGCGGTCCGCCTGTTCGGTCGCAACGACGAAACGGCATCCTGGCGATGGATCGGGGATGGCTCCATATACAGCCTCAAGGGACTGGCGGGCCGGGATGTGGACGTTCGGGGTTCGGGATACCGATTTGTAAAAGTGGAGCTGCCCCGCACC
>JAUIHQ010000155.1 GCA_030432155.1 bacterium
GGTCGCGGCGGCGTTCGCACCGATGACGTCATACACATCGCCGACCTGGGGAACATAGCCGGTGGCGATATTGACGGCGAGAGTTCCACCGCTCAGATCGATAAGGCAGTCATTGCCGAGCAACAGCGAGTAGTTGGTGCTGTTGGCGAAGGCCGTGAACACAAGCGTACCGCTATTCGTGACCACCAGCGAACACCCCGGGGACCCGAGGCCAAAGTTCGCGGGGAACGTCGGCACCCTGCTGCCGAGGAAAAAGCTGCCGCCGGAAAGGGTCCAGTCCACGTCGGTCCGCATCCGGTTCACATTTCGCACGACACCCCCGTACTGATTCACGGCCAAGTGACCCTGAATCGTACAGCCAGCATCCAGCCCGCTGTCGAGGGTCCCGCCGTCATAGATATTGATCACCGCAGTCGATCCGGTTACCGCGGTTTCGTCGCTGCCGAACTGATCGTGCAGCAGCAACGTCCCCCCGTTGGTGATGGTCAGGGTTACCGTATCGGTCGCGTCGTCGGTCAAACGGATGCGGAACGCCTTGGCATCACCGTCGATCACAACCTCGGTACCATCGACAAAGATGTCCACGGTATCGTTCGAGGTCGGTTGCCCGTTCGGATCCCAGTTCGCATCATCCAACCACCTCACCCCGTCACCGCCCCCGTCCCACTGGACGGCAAAAGAACCGCAGGGCATGAACAGGGTCATCACAGCGAGGACGAACCATGTGGCAAATCGATGATGTTTCATGAAAAGATCCTGCATTCGGCGGCTCCGCTTCGTTTGTATATAGAAAACAATACCTGCATACATGCTCTCTGTTTAACGAGATATGAACAATTTGTGGCCAATTTATCAATCTTCAGGCACCCAGGGGATGCACTTTGTGTTTATATTAATTGAACACGCTTGCTATCGGCTTGCCGGTATCGCGCAGACCCAGTAGGGTGTGCGGCATGAAGAAGGTGCGTCCGAACATCATTCTTATTCTGACCGACCAGCAGCGTTTCGATACGATCGCCGGAATCGCGGACTCCTTCGGGGCGAAGACGCCGAATCTGGACCGGCTGGCTTCACGGAGCATGTTCTTTACGAACATGTTCTGCACGACGCCGATCTGCGGCCCGTCCCGCTCCTCGCTGTTCACCGGTTTGTATCCGAACCAGACCGGCCTCACCGGTAACATCGGAGCCCCGTCGGGTCCCATGAATCCGGGGATACCGACCATCGCCAGACGGCTCCAGGCCGCAGGATGTGACACGGCATATCATGGCAAGTGGCATGTGGGTGGAGATTTGAAACAGTATGGCTGGGATCATGCCTTTGAGTGTTCACATGATCCGTCGACGATCATGGAAGCCGGCCGGTTTCTGCGGGACCGGGACTGGCTGATCTATCAGTCGCCCTTCTTCCAGGTGGTTTCGTTGTTGAATCCGCACGATATTTACACCCTCGACCCGACGCGCCGGGAAGAACCGAAGCTCCCGCCATGGCCCAATGCGGATGACACACGGCAAGACAAACCCTGGCCGCAACGGTACCGGATAAACCCTGAAGCATGGCCGCCGGACCGGGTGGAAGCGTACAAGCGTTACTATGCAGAACTGATGGAACGCCTCGACCACCAGATCGGCGAGCTGCTCTACGACATCTACAACGGTGGCTTCGGCTCCAACACCTTCATCATCTTCACGTCGGACCACGGGGACATGGCCCTTGAGCACGGCATACCCTACAAGGGTCCGTACATGTATGACGGGCTGTTGCGGGTGCCGTTCATGGTCGCTCCGCCGTGGCCGGAAATGGGGGGCAGCACCCAAATCGGCGAAGAATGGAGAGGATTCGAGGGCCGGCGATGTGACGAATTATCCAGCCTGATCGATCTGGTCCCCACCCTGCTCGACATCGCGGGCGAGGAGCCCGAACCCGACCTGCCGGGCCGAAGCCTCCTCCCCTGCCTGCGGGGCGGGAAGCCGGAACCTCGCGAGGCGATCTTCGCCCAGTGGCACCAATGGGGACGCCTGGTCACACCGGTCCGGTGCATTCGGACGAGGGAGTGGAAATACAGCGACTACCGGGAAGCGGGAGAGGAACTCTACAACCTCATCAACGATCCGCACGAGATGATCAACCTCGCCGAAACCCCGGACTATGCCGATCAGAAAGAAGACCTCCGGAAAAAGCTAAGGGCCCAGATCGAGGCCACCGGCGACCTGTTCTTCTCCCTGCATTGCGATCCCGAGCCCTGACCGGCGTTATTGCGCGACGGCAGGCGTGGCTGTCCCGGATCGTCCTGGTTTGTTTTCAATGCAGCCTATTGGCGCGTCGAGGGCGCCGCGGCTTCATGATGTTTGGCCGACGGGAAACCGCGTTCGAAACCGATCAAGTCTCCTATTGATCAAAGAACGAAGCGCTGAAGGACTCGACCTGCAGGTTCTGGAAGCCGCCATCGACGTAACAGACCCACTGGAATCCCACCGCGTTGATGTCATTGAACATCAACAGATCCACGGGGGAGCCGATCGCGGAAATGTCCGACGGATCGAAGGCGTACCATTGTACTGCGTATGGATTGGCGATTTCCTTTACCTCGGCGAAGGTGCCGGCGGTGATGGTGCCGCGGACATCGGAGATGTACCAGTCATCGCCCTGTTGGATGATAAACCGCAGCTCGTTCGGACCGGTGGCCGACGAGTTGACCGATGCGGCAAGGCCGATATGGGCAAGCGTGACATCATTGGTATTGGCGCCGTTCAGAAAACCGAAGCTGGAACCGTCGCCATCGCGCATCCAGACCGCGGCAAAGGCGCCGGCGTTGACCTCGGCATCATCCTTGGCGAAGGAAATGATCATGACATCGTTGTCCGGGTCCGCCTCGTTCAGCCGGTAGGTGTTGACACTGTTCGTGGTCAGGGCGGATGCCGCTGCGTAAAATATCGGCGTGGCGTCGGCGTTGTCAGGATAATAGGAGGCTCCCACGGCCGGCGTTGAGGGGGTGTTGGTGTCGATGGAAAGGGTATCCAATCCGTTCACGAAGTTCTGGTTCCCATTCAGGATGTTGGTGCCGGGACCCCATTGAACCATGGGGAGGGTATCGGCATCCGGGATATACAGCCAGGCGTTTCGATAGTAGCCCTTGTTCTCACCGGACCCGACATCATAGGCATAGGCGGAAAGCCCTCCTGAACCATCGGACGCAGCCAGGCTGTCGATCGGTATGGCCGACCACACCTGGAGGTTGGTCGAGATCTCAAACCGGGGAATCAGGCCCGGGGTGTGGCGGAGGCCGCTCAGCGTCACCCGGGGAACCTCGCCGTCGTCGAAGATCTCAAGCGCATCAAGACTGGCCGGATTGGTCGGCGCGGTCTGGCGGTAAAACTCCTCGAGGTTCAGGCTGCCGTCTCCGTCGGCATCAGCCGATGGCCCGGATACCAGGGGATCCGCCAGTTGCGCCGGGGAGAAGTGATAGGATGCAAACCCCTCATAGCTCACCGCTCTCGCCGGCACGTCCACCACCCCGGTACGTTCCGCGTAATCGATCCCGTGCAGATTGGTGCTGGTGATGACATCCCAGACCGCATCCTGAATCGCGCGGATCAGAGCGGCGTCTTCCACGGCGTCGAACTTTTCGTATGCAGAAACCACATCTTCCACGGGAATGCCGCGTGGATGCTCACCGCTTATGACGGCGTACACGGTGGCCGCCGCAGCAAAGGCGCCAATGGTCCCCGAATCCTCGTCGTTATGGGTCTGGTTGTTCATATGCACCTTGTCGGCATAGAAATTCTTAAAGCCCTGTTCACGCACAAAGGCGTTGGAAATGGACGACGGATCCCCGGGCGGGTACAGGAATGTGAAACCTGCGGAAACCAGGTCGGGGTTGCCATCGAGTCGGGCGTTCAGATAATACGCCGCATTGCGGGCAAAGTAGTTGCTGACGCCCGGGAGCTGGTTGCTGATGATCAAGCCGTCCAGCGCAACCATGACTTCGCCGACCGGGATCAGGCGAATCGGTTTGTCCAGTCCGGCATGATCCGCCTGAAGCGCGGCCCACAGTTGATCGACGTAATCCCTCGACGGGACAAGCTCGCCGGCATCCGGGGTGTTGGCGGGATTGTCGGCTGCACTGAACGGAGCGGCATAAAATTCCGAAAACGTATAGACCCCGTTGGTATCGCTGTCCACGGCTCGGCTTTCCATGCCCTCGAGGCGCGGCCAGGCGCTGTAGATGAAAACCTGCTTCACCGCGCGGTGATTGGAAGGATTGTTTCCGTAGGCATAGGAGATGAGGTTGCTGATCGCGGAGCGATCGCCGCGATCGGCTTTGGCCTGGTCGGCCGCGTCATACTGGCTGTGTTCGAGCAGGCTCTGGTAGGGTTGAAGCACGAGCGCATCAAAGACGTTCCCGGTATTGGTGGCACCGGTGATATCGCGCACGTGGCCCTGCAAAGCAAAGAAGTAATCCCGGTAATACGAATAGCCATAGTCATTGGTCGAGGTATTGCTCTCGCCCCAGTCATCCATGTAGGTCAGGGATAGAGCCACCGGCGTGGTGACGGTCAGCCTCTGCTTGACCACATGTTCGTCGAGATTCACGCCGGCCTCGACCTGGGTGCCGAAGATCATGCGCGAACCTCGAAACCGGAACAGGCTTTCGAGTCGCGCCCGGTCCTGGCCGGATGCGCTGGAGAGGCCGCGGGTCAGGCTGTTGCCCATGAAATAGATCCGGTAATCCCGGCCGTTCAGGGCGGCCGACGCGGGCTGATCAATCACGGTCACCGATACCGTTCCGGTGTCGCTGTCGGTTCCGTCGGTCACCACGTAGGTGAAGGAAACGAGGCCGGTGAACGCTGAGGGCGCGGTGTAGGAAAGGGTGTCGCCGACAATGGACACGCTGCCTTGCGCCGGGGTTTCGACCGAGTCGATGGAAAGTGGGTCGAGATCGTCGTCGGTATCGTTGGCGAGGACATCGATGGAGATCGTACTCCCCTCCCCGACCGATGCGGTGTCATCAACCGCGACCGGCGGATTGTTGACCGGGGTGGCGGCGACGGTGATGGTGACCGTGGCGGCGGGGCTGTCATCGGTTCCGTCGTTCACCTTGAAGGTAAAGGAGTCCGTCCCGATGAACCCCGGATCGGGATCATAGGTAATCGACGGCGCAGAGCCGGAAAGGCTTCCGTTGGTTGGATTGTCGACGATGCTGAAGCTCAGCGTATCATCGTCGGCATCGCTGGCGGTCAGGGTGATCGCTTTGGCGGTATTGGTCAGAGTGGAGACCGATTGCCCGTCGGCCACCGGCAGGTTGTTGGTCAGGGTGATGGTAACGGTGTCATTGGTCGGGGAACAGGGCGCGAAGTCCCCGGCCGCGGTCAGGGTCAGGGTCACCGTTCCGTTCGTCTTTTCGGTGAGCGACGGGGTGTAGGTCGCCGTCACGCTGTTGGTATCCGGGCTGAAGGTTCCCTCGCCCCCGCTCCAGTGGGCTCCCGAGGCTCCGCCGCCAAACGCACCGGCAAGCTGAACCGTCTCACCCCGCCCCACCGTCTGGTCCGGGCCGGCATCGACGGTTGCCTTGTCGGCGATCGACGCGCTGCCGGTCATCTCGGTTTCGCAGCTCCCGCGCACACCGACGACGGTATAGGCGCCGGCATTGGTCACCGCGGTAAACGTGAAGGAAGCTCCGGTCCCGCTCACACCCTCAACCGCACTTCCATTGAGCCGCAATTCATACAACACATCCGCTTCGGTTGCACCGGTCACCCCGAACGTTTGTGCGCCGTCAACCGAGCAGAACGTACCGGTGCCGGACATGTTCAGGAGATCGGGATTCACACAGGCATCGGCCGGGGTTACCTCGGCCCAGTTGGTACCGACGCGAATTTCGTCGATCGTCCATTCCGCAGGAATACCCAACGAACTCGTCCCCTCAAACACGACGATGCAGTCAAATTCATCGCCGGTGTTCAGGTCGGTCTGGCTATGATTCTCGGTCGGCGGATTGGTGGCGCCGAAATCACCGCTGGAAGGATTGATCCAGAACCGGCCTGTACCGTCATTGCCGGACATCGCGATATCAAAGGCAGCAACCACAAACACGGTTTCCCCGACCGTGAACTCATTGGTATCCTTGACACTGTTTGCATTGCTCACGCCGCGGTGCTCAGAACTAAAGACGAGATTGTAGGCATTGGGGTTGTCATCATCGAGTTTCAGGCCAACACCGGCCTGGGCAGAACCACCGATACTGTTGGTGTCGGATTCATCCCCAATCATGATGGTAGCGTTAAAATTATTGCCGGTGGTCATGGTCCCGAGGTCATCGACCCGGAGAAGGAAAGAATAGAAAATGGACTCCCCGCTGTTGGCGAGGATCGGCGTCCAGGTCGGCGATGTATACAGACTGCCGCTGTTGTCCAGCCGGAACCGGTTGCCGGTCGATGGCTGAAGGCCGGCAACGGACAGGCTGCCGTTGGTCACCCCGTCATCCGAAGGCAGGTCATGATTCGTCCATCCGGACGGCGGTGTTGTTCCCTCTGCATCGGAAAACGATGCATACAACAGCGACGTAGCATGGGACGTGGATACCGCCAGAAGCGTGAACAATCCCGCGATCGACAACCAAATTCGACGTTCCAACATACCGTGTGCCTCCTGAACGAACAAACAACAAACCATTTATTATCAATCGTTTGATTATACCCCCGCTACACAATCTGTCAACAGGATCCGAATGATTCCGTTACCGTGAGGATCCGAGGGATTGTCCGGGGGCGGACGGGTGTATCAGCGCAGTTTCGGACTCCGGGGGCAAGCCGGATTCATTCCCCGTTGCCGCCGGAAGACTGCCTCACAAACAATTCCGGTTCCAGCATGGCCCCTTCCACCCTGCCCCCGCTTTCCATTTCCAGGAACATGTGCATCGCCAGCTCGCCGGCATTACGGGTTTTTTGAGAAATGGATGTGATAGACGGCCGGATGTATTCGCAGAACGGCGCATTGTCCATCCCGGTAACCTTGACGTCCTGCGGCACCCGGATACCCCGCTCCTGAAGCAGATTGATCACGCCGGCGGCCTGTTGATCCGAGTCACACACAATGCCGTCGAAACCGCACTTCCGGTCGAGAAAGGCGGTGGCTGCGGTTTCACCGGCAAGATAGGAATACCGCATCGTACCGGCATTGAACAGCAGCTCCGGCTCCACCGCCAGCCCCGCCTCGCCCATGGCGTCGGTGTAGCCGTCGTGCCGCTTTTCGTTGTGGAAAATGTGAGCAATTCTCGTGCAGCCCTGTTCCACCAGGTGAAGCGTGGCCAAGCCGCCGATGGCAGCCTGATCAATCCCGACATTGGGAATTTCGGCATGGATGGGGCGATCATGAATGGTGACAATCGGCAGGCCGTTTTCACGCAGCCGGGCAATCGAACTCTTGAGCTTCATGTGCGGAAGACCGCCGATGATCATACCGTCCATATTCCCCTGGTGGGCGGACTTGCAGATCTCGAGAAACTCTTCATCGGTTTCGACAAAATTCAGAATCAGCTTCTTCTGACGGCTCCGGGCGATGCTGCTGATGCCTTCCACCATATTCTCGACCAGGCCGCTGCCCGGTTCGCCGTATCGGTGGATAATGACTCCGATTACATCGTGCCGGCCCTGCCGGAGAGCGATGGCGGAGGCGTTCTGACGGTAGTGAAGCTTCTCGGCCTGCTGCCGGATCTTGTCAGCCAGCTCGGGGCTGACACCGGTCGTGCCCAGCCGATTGTTGAGAACCTTGGAAACCAGCGAGATGGAAACATCCGCGGACTGGGCAATGTCTTTTAGCGATACTCGACTCATAAGCTATATCCCTTTCCATCCGCATCCTGACGGCCGTGGCCAGGGAATAAAGAACTATGACCGATACGCCCGCATCCGGGCAAGCAAATGGTTGCCGCCGAGGCAAAAGCAAAACGCCCGGCGCGAGGTGCGCCGGGCGTCTTCGTGTATGATGTTGATAAGGGGAATAACTCAGGGCGTAACCGGGATTTCTTCCGAGTTCGCCTTGTGGGTCTTGCTCTTCCACGTTCCGTCCGGCGAGACAAATATCGTCGGGATCAGGGCGGCAAGATCCGGCTTGGGATTGGCCTTGATCTCAAAGGTGACCTCGCCGTTTGCGGGTACGGTTTTCGCCGGTCCGGCCTTGTTCACACCGGCATAGGAGCCGTCGGTTTTGCGGTAATGCAGGTGACAACTGACCTTCATCCCCTCCTCGATCCCGGTCAGCTTCAGCTTGATCACCACCGGTTCGGCCATCGTTGCCTGTGCAGGCTGCTCAACCGACAGCCATTCCGTCACCTCGGTCATCTCCGCCTCGGCACGGGGAAGCATGAGCATGCCGGCGATGACCAGGGCAGCCATAGAAAGCGATGTTTTTGTCATGGTTTTGTTCTCCTTTGTTATGCGAACAGCATCGTTGGTGTTCACGGTTCCGGGTCTGACCCGCTTCCGCGGGCTATCTGCTTGATGAACGTATCTCGAATCGATCTTCAAAGGCCGTACTGGTTGTCGCTTTTGCAGCAGGACGAATCGCCATCGTCTCGATCTCACTCGCGTTGCCCGGTGGCAATGTGACGGTCTGTGGGAGGGGAGTTTGTTCAGTCACTTCGTCCTCTGGATAATCTTCTTGTGGGCAAACAGGCTCCTCTTGTGCGTGACCAAAGGGATCAAACGTAGAGACCTCTTCGTCCACTGGCGTATCGCTTGCACGGCCTACGCCCATCCCCGCAGGGTTTTGATCGAACGTAGAGACCTCTTC
>JAUIHQ010000457.1 GCA_030432155.1 bacterium
TATTTGCTGATGCGGCAACCGGGCCGGGGTTGTTGAATTACTTCCTGCGCGGGATGACTTGCTGGGCGATCACCGAGGAAGAAGCCACCGCGACGGGGTTGACGGTTGCGGAATTGCGCCGCCGTTCGTTTGTCAGCATTCTTGAAGCCAGGAAGATGAGGTAGATCATGGGCTCACCGGTTACCAGTCATGTTCTCGATACCGCCCGCGGTCGCCCGGCCGCCGGCGTACCCGCCATGCTGGAAATGAAAGGGCCGGCCGGCGATTGGATCACCCTGGCCCGGGGCATCACCAACGATGACGGCCGGATAACCGATTGGCTGCCGGATGATCACAGGTTGAAACCCGGCTTCTACCGGGTGCTGTTCGACACCACGACCTACTTCCGGATCACCGACCAGTCCGGCTTTTTCCCCTATGTCCATATCGCGTTCGAGGTGGAGAACCCCAAACAGCATTACCACATTCCGCTACTGCTGAGTCCCTACGGGTATTCAACCTATCGCGGAAGCTGAGGCGCCGGTTGCGGCGGGAGGCTGGCTCATCGACGGGAAAGGTAGCTTCCGATCCACTCGTACATCACGGCCTCCGCCTGTCCGTTATTGACCGACTCCGAAAAGTCGGTTTTTTCCTCCAGCGGTCCGGTGGGGCCTTCGACAATCGCCACCGGCACCGGTTCACGGGTATGACCCTTGATGGCGACCGGGGTCCGGTGGTCCATGGTGATGATTAAACGGTAGGGATCGCCGATCCCTTCGAGCTTTTTCCAGATCGGTTTGACCACGCGGCTTTCGAACAGCTCGACCGCTTTCTTCTTCAGGTCGGCATCGCCCAGGTGGCCGCATTCATCCGGGGCTTCGATGTGGACATAGACGAACGGATGGCGAGCGAGCAGGCTCATGGCGGCATCCACCTTGCCCTCGAAGTTGGTATCGATGAAGCCGGTGGCGCCTTCGATGCGAGGCGCTTCGAGCCCGGCAAGAATGCCGAGGCCCCGCACGAGATCCACCGCGGAAACGACGCCGCCGCTCAGGCCGAATTTCTTCGCGTACGGTTCGAGCTGCATCGCCGGACCCTGGCCCCACAGCCAGATCTGGGTTGCCGGGCGTTTGCCTTCGGCGATCCGCTTTTGATTTACCGGATGGTCGGCAAGGATCGCCTTGGACCGTTCCATAAGGTCCCGGACCTGATCCGCGCCGTCGCCCGAAGGCAGGTAGGGCTCGATGTCCCGGTCCGCGATATCGTGCGGCGGCTGGGAGGTGATGGCGGCAGGGCCGTTTTTCCAGATGACCAGGTGGCGATAACTCACCCCGCCGTGAAACACGAGCCCGTCCCGGCCCAGGTCCGCCTGGACGGCTGCGATCAGCTCGTGCGCTTCTTCCGTGGAAATATGGCCGGCCGAGTAATCAAGCATCCGGCCGTTGTCGATGGTGACAAGATTGCAGCGGAACGCCACGTCATCGGGCGCCATGGGAATGGCGGCGCCGGCGGCTTCGATCGGGGCGCGGCCGGTGTAATTCTTCGTGGGGTCGTATCCGAGCAAACTCAGGTTGGCGACATCGCTTCCCGGAGCCAGGGACTCGGGAACCGTCTGCACCATGCGGACCTCGCCCGCCGCGGCAAGACCCCTGATAACCGGG
>JAUIHQ010000156.1 GCA_030432155.1 bacterium
CATACACCGAGAGAAGTGTGCCTGCGGGAGGTGCGACCTCCACCGGCTCCGCGGAAACCGAAATGTTGAACAACGTCAGTCCCGCCATCCACCCTGCCAGACGTAATGCTGTCGATCGCATGTTCACCTCGTGTTGTAGACCGTTGAGAAGGACGTATATACCACGTATTGACCGGCAGGCAAAGGCCCCACCTGCGGTCCGGGTACAGATAAAAAAAACAGGCCGCCGAAGGGGCGGCCTGAAAGGAGAATGCCTGAAACAGTCAGGACTTGGCGGCGATTTTCGCCGGGCGGCGCAGGAGATCGCGAACCTGCTGAGCGGTCAGCGGAGCCACTTCGGACTCAGACATCCCCAGCGACATCAGACGCTGTTTCTGGACCTTGAGGCGCCGGCGCTTGTCGGATTCGGATTTGCGCGGGCGGGTCGACGGTTTGTGGCGGTCAGCTTTGCAAGTCATGGTCTTTTCCTCTGTTGAAAAGCGGCGTGGATAACGAATTCCCGGGCATATGGCAATCGAAATCGATCAAATGACCACGGAATGCTTGCCGGCACCCTCGATAGATGGGCGTACGCATCCATTCCCCAAATATCGAAAACCTCTTTACACGCGTATTAGTATTATACTAGTTTAGTAATTAGCGTGTATGAACAAGCTAATGGGAGGCGTCATATGCTGACATTCACATCATTCGGATCAGTCCGAAAGGGACCGGTCCTGGTTGCACTCATCACCTTCGCCTGGGCATGTTCCGCCCATGCAGCCACCCTCCGCTGGGATGCCGATATCGGCACCTCGGAACCGCAGGACGGTAACGGCACCTGGGATACAGTCAGCCAGAACTGGTGGCAGCAAGACACTGCATTCACCGGTAATGTCGCCTACAGCAGCACCACGCCCGACAGTGCAACCTTCGGCAGCCTGGATTTCGGCAACAGCTACACCGTGACCGTCGCTGCCGGCGTTACCGTGGATACCCTCGCCTTCACCCCCGGGCCGACCTATACCCTGGAAGGCGCGGCTGTCACCCTTTCCAACTCCCCCCTTCTCGTCGCCGATGCTTCCTGTGTGCTGAATGTTGACCTGGCCGGAGAAGGCTTTGCCAACATTACAAAAATCGGCGGCGCGACCATGACGATTAATGGCGACATCACCTACACCGGCACCACCACCATCGGCGCCGGAACCCTGGTGATGAACGGCGCGGCCTCGAACTCGGCCTTCATTCTGACCTCGGGCGATTCTCTTCGCGGCCATGGTTTCATGAAGGCACTGACGGTGCAGGGTACGGTCAATCCCGGCGCCCTGTCCGGTTCGCCCGGCGAGCTGGCCATGGGTGGGCTGACCCTGTCAGGGGGAGGCGCATACCGATGGGAGTTCACCGATGCACTTTCCACACCCGGACTCGGATGGGATGTTCTAACCGTCACCGGCGAGGTCACGGTCGCATCGGTCGCCACCAATCCGTTCATCGTGCGTGTCGATGCAGTGCCCACCGGATTCGATGACACGATCACCCAGTCATGGTCCATCGTTTCCGGCTCCGCGATGACCGGGTTTGATGCCGCAGCATTCTCCATCGAACGGGTCAACTTTCCGGCAAACGGGGATGTGGCCCTGTCGGAAGATGCGGGCGACCTGGTCCTCACCTATACCCCGCTTCCCCGTATGTCGATCATCGGCGGAATCACGGACGAGCTGGTGGAAAACGGCAGCACGATTCCATCCTCGGCCAACGGAACGGATTTCGGATCCGGGCTCCCGGGCGCTCAGATCACGGGGTCGCTCCGGGTCTATAACGACGGCGCCGTCCCGCTGACGATCAGCAACATATCAACCACCGGCGTGCATGCAGTCGAATTTGAGATCCTCTCCTACCCGGCCGTGGTGAGTCCCGGCCAGGAATCAAACATCGTCATCCGGTTTACACCCGGCGATACCGGCATCCGCACCGCGACCCTTGCCATCGATAACAACGACCCCGACAACACGCCCTACACCTTTGCCGTGAAAGGCTTCGGCAGCGATCTCAGTGCGTTCTCCCACAAGATGATGATCCGGTTCTGCGGGTACGGGCGGGATGAGACGCTGACCAACATTCCCCTGATGGTGACGCTGAACGAATCAATTCCCGGCTTTGCCTATGCCGATTTCGCATCCACCAACGGAATCGACCTCCGGTTTCTGAACAGCGATGAGACCGCGTTCCTCGATTTTGAGTTTGATACCTGGGACACCTCCGGCGATTCCACTCTGTGGGTCAAGGTTCCGGAGCTGGCCGGAACCAATACGTCGGTCTGGGCGTACTGGGGCAATCCGTCCCTCGCCGCGATCGCCGACCCCGCGGATATCGGCAACCTTCAAATCTGGTTGAAGGCCGATGCCGGGGTTGTCACCAATACGTCAGGTGAAGTTGTCACCTGGGCCGATCAGTCCGTCAACGCACGGGTCATCACCAACGTGACCGGTGGAACAACCCGGCCGCTGCTCGCCGAAGGCGTCATTAACGGACGCCCGGCGGTGCAGTTTGACGGCATCGATGATCTGCTCGAAAGCACGTACAGCATCAACGGCCTCCAGGGCATGACCATCGTCACCGTCACCCGCGCCACCAACAACTACGACATCACCGCCGCCCCGGAAAGCCGGGCCGCGATTCACTGGACCGAGACATCGCCCTGGGGGCAGACGTATGTCAGCCCGCAACAGACCAACCTCGCCTGGCGCTTCGGCACCGGGCAGGCAGCCAACTCCCCCATCTACACCCGACCGGTCGAGGATGGATTCACCATTTCCGTCGTCGTCCACGATGGCGTCAATGAGCGGGTCTCCGTTGCTGGAGAAACCGCGGTAACCCAGAGCGGCAAGTTTGCCGCCCTGGCCGGGAATGCCTCACGTTTCACTGTCGGCTTCTCGGACTGGAACGACACCACGTTTGACGGCGAGATCGCCGAGCTGCTCGTATTCACCCGCGCCCTGACCGCCGGCGAATTGAACGAGCTCGGCTACTACCTGACCGACAAGTACGGCATCGCTACAACATACTCGGATATCCCCTCCTTTGCTCTCGACGGATCGACGTGGGATGACGGATTCGCCGGCGTATGGCATTTCAATGACGGAGCCGGTTCCTCGGCCGGTGATTCTTCACCGAGCGGAGGGACGGGTACGTTGATCGACATGGATGCCGGAACGGACTGGGTGGATGGCGTTATCGCCGGCGCCCTGGACTTTGACGGGATCAATGACTATGTGAACACCCCGGTCGGCGTCGATCAGGGCAATCCCCTTCAGGGCGTCACCCTCAGCGCATGGGTGTATCCCCGCAGCATTCCTGATGTACGGGATGCCCTGATCTGGACGGACAACGGCGGCTGGGACTGGAGCATCACCCTGGATTCGCGGGACGGACAGTCCTGGTACGTACTCTGGGGTGATTTCGAAGCGACCTCCGGCCACCTCGCCGAAACCGGGGTCTGGCAGCAGGTCGTCGCCGTGTTTGATCCCATCGCTTCCAACGTGACGGTTTATAAAAATGCGGAGCCCATGGTCGTATCCTCCCTGGATCAGGACGCCAGCTCCGGCACCATCCGCATCGGCGGCCAGGTGTTCGGCAACAACCTGGACGGCATCATCGATGAGGTCCGGGCCGAGGACGTGGCCCGCGGATCAAACTGGGTGTATGCGACCTACCTGAACGTGGTTTCGAACAGCGGTTTCGGTTGCTTCGGTACCGTCATCGAAACCGGCGGCGGCGAGCCGGATGAGGATGCTGACGGATTGCCCGACAACTGGGAATCCCGCTGGTGCAGCGGAAACGCCACCTGTGTAGTTGCCTCGATCGACCAGGACGGCGACGGCCTCACCGGCGCCGAGGAATACGTACTGGATTTCAATCCGATTTCCGAAACGAATGCAGCGTTTGCCATCGATGCCACACAGTTGAATGCATTCACCGTAACCTTCGGCCCGACCACGAACAGCCGTCTCTACGCCCTCGACTACACCCTCGACCTGACCGAGGGCGGCGGATGGATGGAGGTGGAGAGCGACACCGGATCAAATGGCGTGACCAGCGTCGTCGATCCCGCCGGCGATAACGAACGCAACTACCGTATCCGTGTCACCGTGCCCTGAACCAGCAAGCATCACTCCCATCCAACCCACGACAACTCACCCCGGGAGGGCGAGCGGCTCGCGAGCCGGACTTGATGGGCTCGATGACTTCGAGGCGGAACGTGGAACCACGGAAGGCACGGATGTGTACGGAAGGGGAAAAGGCTCTGTGACCACATACCGCGCATGTCCTCCCGATTCGGCCCACGAATCTCACGAATTTTCACGGATGGGGAACGCATTGACGGACACTCACAATTCGTGCCGATTCGTGTGATTCGTGGGCCAAAGAAGGAAGCCATGGATTGCACGGACTTCACGAATGGGTCGACCATGGTCTGGGATTCGATCATCGTTCCGGGTTTTGTTATTGGAATGTAGGATTTGAAACTTCCCGGGCCGGTGGGGTCGTACGTCCGGCATTCGTCATTCAGAAATTCAGGAATTTGCCCCCAATTCCCTGCCTTGGCGTCCCAATCTGACGGATAATGATCATTTGTGCTTGATTATGATTGTTGATGCGTGTATTCAATCATGATCGATCGTATTGGAGCATAAATGATCACAACACGCGATTTAGCGCCGGAGCGGCAGGAACGGATGCGGGAGTTTATCCGGTCCCAGGGCGGCGCCCGGGTGGAAGAAATCACGCAGAAGTTCAACATTTCCGCGGCGACCGCCCGCCGGGATTTGGAATCGCTGGAGAATCACGGCCATGTCCGCCGGGTTCACGGCGGGGCGGTGTCGTCGGAAAGCCGCCTCGATGAACCTCTGTTCGATGACAAAACGTCGATGGCGGCGGCGGAGAAACGGGCCATCGCCCAACGCGCGGTGGGGGAAATCCAAACCGGGGATGTCATCTACCTCGACGGCGGCAGCACGGTTCTCGAAGTGGCCCGTCTCCTCCGCGACCGCACGGATATCACGGTGGTTACGAATTCCCTTCGTGCCGTCGTCGAGTTGTCCGGCAACGGCCCGGACGTCATCATGATCGGCGGAGCTCTTCGCCGCCGGAGCCAAACCATGGTCGGCAGCCTGACCCGCCTGATGCTTTCCCAGATTCATGTGGATGTCGCGTTCATGGGCACGATCGGGCTGACCCCGGAAGACGGCCCGACCACCACCGATGCCAGCGAGGCCTATACGAAGGAGCTGGTCATGAGCCATGCGGCCAAGGTGGTCCTGCTCGCCGACCAGTCGAAGATCGGCAAAACATCGTTCGCCCAAGCCGGGCGGCTGGAGGATATCCAGCTCATCATCACCGATCTGAACGGAACCGATCCCCGCCTTTCCACCTACCGCAAACGCGGTATCCAGGTCGTCTCAACCAACGAAAAGGAATCCTGAATCATGGCTACCCCCATCCTCATGCCCCGCCAGGGCCAGTCGGTCGAAAGCTGCATCCTCGTGGAATGGCTGGTGAAGGCCGGCGATACGGTCACCGAAGGTCAACCGGTCGCGAATATCGAAACCGACAAGGCGACGTTCGAAGTGGAATCACCCGCGGCCGGCGTGGTGATCGAACTGTTTTTTGACGAGGGTGAGGATATTCCGGTCCTGACCAACATCGCCGCGGTCGGCGCCGAAGGGGAGGATGTCGCCGACTTGAAGCCGGGTGGAAGCTCCGCCGCCGCGCCCGCCGCCGAAACCGCCCCCCCTGCCCCGGCGGTCGAACCGGCTCCCGAGCCGCAACCTGCTCCGGCCCCCTCCGTTTCATCCGCCGGAACCGCAGTCGGTATTTCCCCGCGGGCCCGCAAGCTCGCCGAAGAAAAAGGTGTTCCGATTGCCGGATTGACCGGCAGCGGCCCCGGCGGACGCATTATCGAACGGGATGTTGCCGCCGCCGCAGCCGGACGCGCACCGCTCACCCCGGCCGCCCGCGATGCCGCGGCTTCGGGCCTGGCCGCCCCGGCCTCCGGCAGTGGTATCGGCGGACGTATTCTTTCGTCCGATATGGGTAAAGGCGCTGCACCGGCCATGACCGCCGGCGAAACCCGGGAAATCCCGGTAAAGGGGATCCGGAAAATTATCGCCCAGAAAATGCAGGCGTCCCTGCATTCGACCGCCCAGCTCACGATCACCCGCTCGTTCGATGCCTCCACCCTTCAATCCTTCCGGGCCCGGGCCAAGACCCTGGGCGAGGAATTCGGCCTGCCGAAAGTCACGGTCAACGACCTCATCACCTACGCCGCGGTGCAGACCCTGCGGAAACACCCGGCCCTTAACGCCCACTTCCTCGGCGACAAGATCATCGAGCATGGAGAGATTCATGTCGGCATCGCCGTCGATACCCCGCGCGGCCTGATGGTCCCGGTGCTGAAAAACGCCCATGCGATGAGCCTCGGCGACATGGCCCGCGCAATCCGGCCCCTCGCAACATCCTGCCAGGAAGGCAGTGTGAATCCGGACCTCCTCAGCGGCGGCACCTTCACCATCACCAACCTCGGCGCACTCGGGGTGGAAACCTTCACCCCGGTCCTGAATCCGCCGGAAGTGGCGATCCTCGGGGTCGGAGGCCTGACCCTCAAGCCGGTCCGCAAGGATGACGGGTCGGTGAGATTCGTGGATGCCATACCCCTCAGCCTGACCATCGATCACCAGGCGGTGGACGGCGCCCCGGCCGCCCGATTCCTGCAGGACCTCTGCATCGCCCTTGAGAACATTGACCTTTTGTTGAGCCGCTGACGCGGACGCTGGAGAACGTGACCATGGACTATGATTTGATTGTAATCGGCGGCGGCCCCACCGGCTATGTCGCCGCGGAACGGGCCGGCGGCGCCGGTCTGAAGACGCTCCTGATCGAGAAAGCAAAACTCGGCGGGGTGTGTTTGAACGTGGGCTGTATCCCTTCCAAGGCGATGCTCAGCTCGGGCAAAATCTACCACCACGCGGTGCATGGTGCGAAGCAGGGCATCGTGGCCCGGGATGTATCCTTCGACTACGGCGCCATGAACGCCCACAAGCACAATGTCATGGACACCCTCCGCAACGGCATCGCGGGCCTGATGAAGAAGTACAAGGTTGATGTCGAATTCGGCAATGCGGTTCTGGGCAAGGGGGGCAAGGTCGACGTGAACGGCAAGACCTTCGAGGCCGCCAACATCCTGATCGCCACCGGTTCCTCCCCCGTCCGTCCGCCGATCCCGGGGATGGATAAGGACGGCGTGGTCGATTCCACCGGCATCCTCGCGCTGGAGAAAGCGCCCGAGAGCCTCGTGGTGATCGGCGGCGGGGTGATCGGCTGCGAGTTTGCCTGTTTCTACGGGTCCATCGGCGTACCGGTGACGGTGATTGAAATGCTGCCCGAGATCTGCCCGATGATCGATCCCGACATCGCCCGTTCCCTCCGCACCGAACTCGGGAGCAAGGGCATCACCTTTCACACCTCGGCCAAGGTCACGGAGATTACTGACACCGAGGTTGTCTTCGAAGCCGAAGGTAAAACCCGGCGGGTCGCGCGGGACATCGTCCTTGTCGCCACCGGCCGCCGGACCAATGTCGACGGCCTCGGCCTCGAGGACGCGGGCATCGATTTCGACCGCCGCGGTATCCGGATCGATGATCGCTGCGCCACCAACGTTCCCGGCATCTGGGCCGGCGGCGATGTCACCGGCCGTACCTGGCTGGCCCACGCCGGTTCCCGCATGGGTGAAGTGGTCGTCCACAACATCACCGGACGTCCGGACCGGATGCGTTTTGACACCATCCCCTCGGTGATCTACACCGAGCCGGAAGTCGCCGTGGTCGGACTGACCGCCGCCCAGGCGAAGGATCGCGGCATCCCGGTCAAAACCGGCAAATTCCCTCTGACCGCGAACGGCCGCTTTCTTGCCGAGTATCCCGGGGCCAAGGGCATGGTGAAAGTCATGACCCATGCCGAAACCAACGTCCTGCTCGGGGTTCAGATCATCGGCGCGGCCTGCTCGGAAATGATCTTCGGTGCGGCGGCCATGCTCGAAACCGAGTTACGCGTCAACGAAATCGAAGAAATCGTGTTCCCCCACCCCACCGTGTCCGAAGCGATGCGGGATGCCCTTTTCACTCTGAAGTAATCAACCGAATCAAGGAGACAACACCATGCCGAAAATCCAGATCGTCGATCCCAATGTGGAACGCAAAGCCCATACCATTCAGTCCCCGTCCATTCCCCTGAACCAATACAAGACCCCGATCGCCCAGGAGGCGGAGCGCTACGGCAAGGACACCCTGCTCGCGGCCTATCACGACATGCTGGTGATCCGTGAGTTTGAGAACATGCTCCAGGCGATCAAGACCGAGGGTTCGTATCAGGGCATCGAATACGACCACAAGGGACCGGCTCATCTTTCCATCGGCCAGGAAGCCTCGGCGGTCGGCCAGGCCCTGACCCTCGACGCCGACGATCATATCTTTGGTTCGCATCGCTCCCACGGCGAAATCCTCGCCAAGGGACTCTCGGCCATCCGGAAGCTGGACGATGACACGCTGATGAAGGTCATGAAGTCGTATTTCGACGGTGAATGCCTGGGCATTGTGGAGAAGAATTTCGAAGGGTCGGTCAAGGATCTCGCGATCGACTTT
>JAUIHQ010000157.1 GCA_030432155.1 bacterium
GGCTGCCTTGGGCGATCGTTCCAGCCGGAATTGCCATGTTCCATTCAACGATCGAAACCACTTCGACGATTCACGCTCGCCGCGCAGCGCTGTCTCTCGATCATGATACGGCACCCCGCACCCATGCATCGGCAACCGGTTCACACCGGTCATTTCCGGTATCTGCCATGAATGATGGAGACCTGTCATAACCTAGCAATACCGCCTGTCAACGTGAACGCACAATGGCAAAACACCATGACGGTAGAAATGACCACCTTTTTAATTTGACAGCGCAAATTATATTGCCTAGAAGCGTTCGTATGAAGACACCACATTCCGCCTCGGCCGTTCCAGTCCTCGATCCTGCCTTTGTAGCGGGAAGCCTTTGGCGTCGACGTTTTCACGTACAGCCTCCGGAAGGGCTGCCCCCCCGAACCGCGGAGATCGCCATTTCACGGCAGGATGGGACCTGTTTCCGACACTGTGCGCCCCTGCTTCCCGATGATGAAAGTTCCCGCGGGCTGAATCGCCGCCATCTTGAGCGAACCATGAAGTTTCTGCTCTGGCAGAAAGGCGGATCGTGCGTGCAGATCGCGGGGTGTGACGAGCTGGTTCCAGACATCAAGGCGGCCTATGCGCCAGGCGGAGCCCGGGCGTTTGATGCGGATATCTTCGGCCGTTTTTTCTCCGAACCGTTCCGGATCGAAGCCCGGACGGCCGAGGATCTTCCCCCGCCCCACAGCCCGGTCAGCAAGCTGGGCGGGCACCTCGACGGGTGCCGGATCGGGTTTGACCTCGGCGGCAGCGACCGTAAATGTGCGGCCGTCATCGACGGAGAAGTCGTGTTTTCCGAGGAGATTCCCTGGAGCCCCTATTTTGAGCAGGATCCGGCGTATCACCGGGAAGGGATCCGCGATTCGCTGAAGCGGGCGGCCGCCCACCTCCCCCGGGTCGATGCCATCGGCGGGAGCGCAGCCGGGGTGTATGTGAACAATGAAGTACGAGTGGCATCGTTGTTCCGGGGTGTTGCACCGGGTGATTTTGAACAACATGTCCGGGGCATCTTTCTCGATCTGCGCCGGGAATGGAATGACATCCCGTTCGAGGTGATCAACGACGGCGAGGTCACGGCGCTGGCCGGAAGCATGTCGCTGCACGACGGCGCGTTGCTCGGGATCTCCATGGGCACCAGCGAAGCCGCCGGGTATTGCGACAGCAACGGCAACATCACCTCATGGCTCAACGAGCTTGCCTTCGCCCCGGTGGACTACCGGGAGAATGGGCCGGTGGATGAATGGTCGGGCGATGAAGGCTGCGGGGTACAGTTCTTCTCCCAGCAGGGTATCGCCCGTCTGGCCCAAGCCGCCGGTTATTCGTTTCCGGATGATACCCCGGCCGCCGAACGGCTGGTCGCCGTGCAGGATGCAATGAAGCGGGAAGACCCGAAAGCGCGGGCGATCTTCGAAACCGTGGGAACCTGTTTCGGCTACGCCCTCGCCCACTATGCCGATTTCTATGAACTTCGCCATGTACTCATCCTCGGCCGGGTCACCTCCGGTGCGGGCGGCGATATCATCATCCACAAGGCACGTGAAGCCCTGAAGGCGGATTTCCCGGAGCTGGAGGAGACACTCTCCATCAGCATGCCGGACGAGAAAATGAAACGACACGGACAGGCCGTGGCGGCAGCCAGCCTTCCCGCCATTCCGAAAGCTCGAGGCCTATCATGAAACTGCATCAAGCCGGCGCCCACGTATTGATCCCGGACGGCGCACCTGAAGCCGAAGCCATCGCCCGCACCACCCACCTCGGGATCGGCGCCCACCAGGACGACCTCGAGTTCATGGCCTCCCATGGTATTTTCACCTGTTACCGCAAATCGGATGCATGGTTTGGCGGGATCACGGTGACCAACGGCGGGGGAAGCGCCCGCTCCGGCCGCTACGCCGGCATGTCGGATGACGATATGATGGCAGTCCGCCGGGATGAGCAGGACCATGCCGCGATGATCGGGCAGTACGCCTTCATGGCCCAGCTCGATTATCCCAGCGCCCAGGTGAAGGACCGCGATGCCATTGACCCGGTGGATGATCTCGCCGCGCTGCTGGCCGGGGCCCGGCCGGATACCGTCTACACGCACAATCCCGCCGACAAGCACGACACCCATATCGGGGTTTGCCTCAAAGTTATCGAGGCCATCCGGACCCTGCCCGCCGGGCAACGACCGAAACGGCTCCTCGGCTGTGAAGTCTGGCGCGGACTGGATTGGATGCAGGATGAGGACAAGGTCGTACTGGATGTCGGAGGGCATCCCAACCTTGCCGCCGCATTGAACGGCGTCTTCGACTCCCAGATCGCAGGCGGGAAACGCTACGACCTCGCCGTACAGGGACGCCGTCTCGCCAATGCAACCTTCTTCGAATCGCATGCGACGGACAACCTCACCGAAGCCTGGTTCGCCATGGACCTCACACCGCTGGTGGTGGATGATCATCTCCCGGTAGAGACCCTGGTCCTGCAGCACCTTGATCGTTTTCGCCAGGACGTCACCGACCGCCTGACCCGACATACACGGGCCCACTGACAAGGATACACATCGATGGAAATCATTATTCAACCCACACCTGACGATGCCTGCTGCATTGCGGCCCGCATCATCGCCCGGCAGATTCAGACCAAGCCGGACTCCGTTCTCGGTCTCGCCACCGGTAGCACTCCGGTTCTCCTTTATCGCGAGCTGGTCCGCATGCATCGGGAGGAAGGTCTGGATTTCAGCCGGGTCACCACCTTCAACCTCGATGAATACATCGGCCTGCCGCCGAATCATCCCCAGTCCTACAACCGGTTCATGCATGAGAATCTCTTTGACGGGATCAACATCCCGCGCGAACGGATTCATATTCCCGACGGCGTCACCAATGACATCCCTGGGTTCTGCGCGAAATATGAACAGGACATTGTCGATGCCGGCGGCATCGACATTCAGGTACTCGGCATCGGGACCGACGGGCATGTCGGATTCAACGAGCCATCCTCCTCTCTCGCCTCCCGCACCCGGATCAAAACCCTGACCCCCCGGACCCTGGCCGACAATGCCCGGTTCTTTGACAATCCCAACGCCCAACCCCATCACGTCATTACCATGGGTATCGGTACGATCATGGAGAGCCGGAGAATCCTCATGCTGGCGTTCGGCTCCAACAAGGCGGAAGCCATCGCAGCCGCCATGGAAGGTCCGATCACATCGATGATGCCGGCATCGATCCTCCAGATGCATCCGAGCGTCCATGTCCTCTTGGATGAAGAAGCCGCCGGCAAGCTGGAGAGGGATTATTACTACCGGTGGGTTTTTGACAACAAACCGGACTGGCAGAAACACTGAGCGGGAGGGCGAGCGGCCTCGCGAGCCGATTGATGCAATAGGCGATGCCGGGCAGATTCATCTGAACCGGTGCTGGCGACCAATGACTGTTGAAAAACATATCACCGGGCTGAATCGCGCACACATACAAGTTGATGGAGCCTCAGCGGCGTCTCGCCGCAGCGTCAGGCGCGAAGGCGGATGCCCTCACCGGGGATGACGATCATGTTAATGGCGAACATGCACATATGCACGGTGAGGGCACCGTGCCTCCAACGATTGTCACGGATGATGAGAGGTACGCTTGAAAAATCATTCCGGAGGGTTTTTCAACCGTCTGCGGTCGCCGGGGCCGGCGACCCTCCCGTTCCATCGGGAGGTAATGAATTGAATCACCAGCGAGCATGGAACGGAGGCGGCTGGACTTTTTACCCCAAAGAGGACAAAAACAGATATGCGCGTATTGATCACCGGCGGAGCAGGGTTTATCGGCAGCCACCTGGTTGAACATTTCCAGGGCAAAGCCGAGGTGCGGGTTCTCGACAACCTTCGCAGCGGATATCTCCGCAACCTCGAAGGCCTGGAGCACTCCTTCATCGAGGGCTCCGTGACCGATCGCAACGCCGTGAAGAAAGCGGTGGAAGGCGTGGACTACATCTTTCACCTCGCGGCGATGATCAGCGTGCCGGAATCGATGACCAAGCCGGTCGAGTGTGTCGATATCAACACCCGCGGAACCCTGATCGTGCTCGAGGAGGCGGAACGGGCCGGGGTGAAAAAACTCTGCTTTTCCTCCTCCGCCGCAATCTATGGAGACAACCCCGAGGTACCCAAGCGCGAGAGCATGATGCCCGAGCCCAAGAGCCCCTATGCGGTCACCAAGCTTGATGGTGAATATTATTGTGCGATGTTTCAACGGGAAGGCAGGCTGGCCACCGCGTGCATGCGCTACTTTAACGTGTTCGGCCCACGTCAGGATCCGGCCAGCGCATACGCGGCGGCAGTACCGATCTTCATCGATAAAGCGGTGAAGGGGGAAGACCTGACCGTGTTCGGCGACGGCGAACAGACCCGCGACTTCATCTTCGTGAAGGATATCGTGGCCGCGAATGTCCACCTCGCGACCCATCCCGATGCTTGCGGCGTCTATAATGTGGCCTACGGCGGACGCATTACCATCAACGAGCTGGCCGAACGCATCATCCGCCTCACCGGTTCGTCCTCAAAGGTCCTTCATGACGACGAGCGAGCCGGCGACGTCAAACACTCCATGGCCTCGGTCGACTGTCTCACCGCCACCGGATTCCGACCGGCAGCCGACTTCGACCAGGGCCTCGAAGAAACCATCCAGTTTTTCGCCGGCGATTGATATCGCCCCGGGGCTGGAAAGCCCTCATGGAATGACACAGGCTTGGACATCGTGAATGCACCATTGGGACAGGCAGGAGCCTGCCCCTCCGGGTTGGTGTGACCGGAGGGGCAACCTCCCGGTTGCCCTCATGGAATGACACCGCCGGGACATCGTGAATGCACGATTGCGGGCAGGCAGGAGCCTGCCCCTGGGGGTTGGTGTGACCGGAGGGGCAACCTCCCGGTTGCCCACATGGAATGACACCGGCCGGGACATCGTGAATGCACGATTGGGGCAGGCAGGAGTCTGCCCCTTCGGATTGCTGCGACCGGAGGGACTGGAAAGCCGCCGCTCCTTGTTGGGTACCGTCGAAATGAGTTGCGGGGTGCTGGGTATAAGCAGCGGCCGCCCCGCAACTGCGGGGCGACCACCCTTTCCTCCTTCAAGCTTCCTACCTCATACTTCTTCCTCCATCTCCTCCCACTCGCTCTCCTCATCCTCATACCATTCCTCGTTTCCGAAGAGATGGGTGATGCTGCCGGGGGCGACCAGGTCGAACTCCTCAATGATCAGCATCGACCGGAGGTAGGCATACCGCTCGCGGAGGGGAATGTGCGGGGGAAAGCCGACAGCGACCCCTTTATGATCGAGAAGAGCGACAAGATACGCCCAGTGCTCCTTGACCGCGTTGTCCGGCAGGCCTTCGGCCGGCGGAGTGCGACCGACCTCTTCACGCAGGTTCCAGGTAAGGGGCTGCCCCTTCACCCACCGCTCGAACCGCAGCCAATCATCCTCCGGCCCCATACCCGGCTGGATCGGCGGATAGTCATACCCGTGCCGCTGCATGGTTTTCCGGTCCTCGTAGGCCCAATAGGCATACACCCAGTCCCGGAGGTCGGACAGGAGCTTCACATCCCGCGCCGGGTCATCCGAGGCCTGCCAGACCTCCTCCAGATTCAGGTTCAGATGGTGGAAATGGGCCATTAATTCCGCCCGTTCCCGCTTCAGCTCATTCTTCTGTGCGCGTGTATCGACAATCATCGTCTTCTTCCTTTCGTGTTGGTTTTCAGCTCGCGCCTACATACACAGGAAGAAAACAGACCGGCTGATTTCCGGTCCGCCGGCACATTTTTTTGAAAAAAGTTCGCCCCGCCCCCGCCCGAAGGCTAGCATCACCCCCGTTTTCCCTTCAGGAAACGGGGCGTGGTTCCTTGTCCTGCGTAGTCCCGACCGGGACGAAGCGGGAAGCCTGGCTTCAGGCGGCCACAGCCTCATCAGCATGGTTTTTGTGACGGGGCGTGGCTCAGCCTGGTAGAGCGCCAGCTTTGGGAGCTGGATGTCGCTGGTTCAAATCCAGTCGCCCCGACCATTTCATACTTGTCACGCCATCGGCGTGATTTCCGGGGCATTTCGCGCCGGTCGCGGCGACGGGACGCGCCGCCGCGATGATGCTCCACGGTTCCGGGAAGACGACGCGCAGGACCGGGACCGGCCTGTCAGCCCACCTTGACGACGACCTCTTGACCGCGATTTCCGGCGTCGCCGAATCGTGCGATTCGGCGACGGGTGACAGCGACTTGCCGGACGCCGCCGAAACGTCGGCGGCGGTGGAAGTGACTGCGACAGAAGCGACTTGCGACAGGGCCGCCGAATCATCGGCGGCCAATGACCCGGCCTTTCTCATCGCGGGAGAGGGAGAATCGGAATCGGATCGGATGGAGTCGCGTGCGGCGAAGCCGCCGCGACGAGATGCACTCCTTGCCGCACGTTCTTTGGAGGCTCGCGCGCGCCGCTCTGCGGCGCTCTCCGGTCGAATGGGCTCGATCAAGGATAGGTTCGAGCCGATACGACGATGAAAACCCCGCAATTCCTCTTCGGTTCCCGAGAATGCCGTAGTTTCCGCGAGAATCGCGTCATTCAGGAACGCTTCGAGAGGTTCGAGCCAGGCCGAGCCCTCGCGCTCGATTCGGCGGACGCGCTCGCGGATACCGGCTTTCTCGTGCAGTAGCTCTCCCTTCTTCCGGCTGTAGTCGGCTTGCTCGATGTCGCCTTCAAGGTACACGTCGAGCAGCCGGGAGAGACGAGATTCGGCCTTGCCGAGTCTCGTCCGTTCCTCCGCCAGTTCCGAAGCGCGGCAGTCGGATTCCGTCTGCCGCCACTCCCTGACCTGGGCGAGCATGCCGGCTCCGTGCTCTGCCGGAATCGACGCACTCGCGGTGATGGCCCGGAGTTCATCGGTGAGGGCTTCCTCACGGATGAACCGCTTCTGCGAGCATGGCCCGAGTTTGCGCGTACATCGGTAGTAATGGTGTCCCTTCTGCCGCTCCCCGGTGATGGACGCGCCGCACTCGCCACACTGGATGAATCCGAGATAGGGCAGCGGGTTCCGGCGCGGCTTGTGGGGGCGTCCACGTCGGGCCATGACGTTCTGCACTTCGTCGAACAGGGCCTTGCTCACAATCGGCTGGTGTGCTCCCTCGTGCGTTTCGCCCGCGAACCGAAAGAGGCCGATGTAGAACGGATTTGCGAGAAGCTGCGGAAGCATGCTGCGCGCAATCGGTTGCTCTCTGTGACTGGTCAATCCCCAGCCCACAACCAGGTCGTGCAGTTCGTCGAACGTGTAGCCGCCGGTTGCGTATGCCTCGAACATCCGGCGCACAAGCTCTGCCTTGCCCGGCTCAACGATGATCGTGCGTAGCCTGGGCTCGTTCAAGTACCCCACTGGCGGCTTGCCGGGAAACTCCCCGCGCCGAAGCTTCTGCCGCATGCCTCGCTGCACGTTCTGGCTGAGCGCGTCCGAGTAGTACTTGCTCTGCGAGAAGGCAATGCTGAGGACGAACTTGCCTTGCGGTGTGTCCTCAAACCAGAACGTCGGGAACCGGAGCGCCGCCAGCTTGCCGGTGTCGAGCAAGTTGACGATGTGGCCGCCGTCCGCCCAATTCCGGGCCAGCCTGTCGGGATGCCACGCGAGCAAGCCGGACGCCTCGCCGTTCTCGATTCGCTCCAGCATGTCGTTGAAGATGGGCCGCCCTGGTGTCTTGGCCGTGCGCGACTCGACAAACTCGCGTGTCACGGTGACGCCTTCGTTGCTTGCGTACTCGCGTAGCTCGGCAAGCTGCGCCTCGATAGAGAGCATCTGCCGTTCCTCGTCGTCGGTTGACTTCCGTGCGTAGAGGAAGAACTTCATTTGGTGCCTCCCTTCTTCTGTTTCGCTGCAAGGTTCTTTGCGCGAGTCTTGAACTTGCTGACTTCGGCTACGAGCGTGCGAAACGCTTCCGTCTCGTGTGGTTCGATGGGCGTCATGAGCAGGTGCTTGCCGTCGCACATGACGACCATTTTCGAGCCTGCCGTCAACTTCAGCGCGTCCCGGAACCGTTGCGGGATGGTGAACTGCCCCTTCGATGTAACGCTCGCGATGTCTACATGCATCGTGCCTCCGTATGCGGTAAGGATTCCTTGTTGCAGCATAATGCACCGGGTGGGCATGCGAAGCAACTACAAACTGAAAGCAATTCGTTTCCCAAGCCCCCACTTCCTTCCGGGCTTGGGAAGCGAATTGCTACCGCATCCTCTTCGGGTGGCGAAAGCAGGGGGCGTGACAACCTGAGTCCTCGAAGGTTGGCGCGACACCTGCGGGGAGCCGGGGCAAGGCTGTCTGCGCCGCTCGTGCCGCGTGTGAGGAACGAGCGCCAAAGGCACGATGTGGCGCAGGCGGCCTTGGGGGTGCAAAGGGGCACGAACCGCCATGAAGCAAGGGGCATGACGGTTTGCGGTGCCGTCTTCGGCACGGGAAGCCGGCATGACCCTTGCGGCGGTTCGCGGGGGCAAACATGAACGACCCCGTTCCGACGGGGGCGACCTTTTCAGCGAGCCTCCAAAGTACGTGCGGCAAGGAGTGCATCTCGTCGCGGCGGCTTCGCCGCACGCGACTCCATCCGATCCGATTCCGATTCTCCCTCTCCCGCGATGAGAAAG
>JAUIHQ010000158.1 GCA_030432155.1 bacterium
CATCGAGGGTCACGACCTGTTTGAAGGGGACATCGATGTTGTGGTCTGTGACGGATTTGTCGGCAACGTCATTCTCAAGACCTCGGAAAGCGTCGGCCATGCCATCGGTCAATGGATCAAGCAGGAATTCACATCGAACCCGGTTCGTATTCTCGGGGCCATCCTCCTCAAGGGAGCCCTCAAGTCGCTCAAATCGAAGATTGATCCCGAAGCCTACGGGGGCGCCCCGCTGCTCGGGGTCAACGGAACCGTCCTGATCGGGCACGGGTCGTCATCCGCGCTGGCCGCGTTCAACGGGATTCGTGCGGCCTGCGAAGCCGTGCAGCAGCATGTGAACCATTTGATTATCGATGAAATCAGGAAGCTGGGTGAAGCCTCATGAATAACATCATCAAAGCGCAAGTCGCAGCCAGGGCCAACCAGACCCTGCGCACCGCCTGCATTACCGGTACCGGTTCGTATGTACCGGAAAAAATTCTCACCAATGCCGATCTTGAGAAGATGGTCGAAACCAGCAACGAGTGGATCGTTGAACGGACCGGGATCGAAGAGCGTCACATCGCCGCGCCGGATCAGCCGACCTCGGCCCTCGGGGCGAAAGCCGCCCAACGAGCCCTTGAAGCAGCCGGCGTCGCGCCCGAAGATGTGGACATGATCATCACCGCGACGATCACCCCCGACATGGTGTTCCCCAACACCGCCTGCCTGATCCAGGAGACCATCGGAGCGAAGAACGCCTTCTGTTTTGACCTTGAGGCCGCCTGTTCGGGCTTTCTGTACTCGCTGGACGTCGCTGCCCAGTTCATCGCCACCGGCCGGGCCGACACGGTTCTGGTCATCGGGGCGGAGAAAATCAGTTCAATCACCGACTGGAGCGACCGCTCGATGTGCGTCCTGTTCGGCGATGCCGCCGGCGCCGCGGTCGTACAGCATCGTCCGGGGGCCAACGGCCTGCTGGCCAGTGTCATGCGCTCCGATGGCGGCCTGTCCGATCTGCTGAAACTCCCCGCCGGCGGAAGCCGTATGCCTGCTTCCGAGGAAACGGTAAAAGCCGGGCTGCACTATATGAAAATGAACGGCCGCGAGGTGTTCAAGCATGCGGTGAACAGCATGGTGGGGGCGGCCCGGGATGCCATGGAGTCCTGCGGTCTGACCATTGATGACATAAAGCTGGTCATTCCTCACCAGGCCAACATGCGTATCGTCAACGCGATTGCCGGACGGCTCGGCGGCGCCCCGGAACAGTATTTTATCAATCTTCACAAATACGGAAACACGTCGGCCGCTTCGGTGATCGTGGCGCTCGATGAAGCTGCCCGCGCCGGCCGACTGGACAAAGGCGACCTCGTCATGCTGATCGCGTTCGGCGGCGGTTTTGTCTGGGGCGCCGGCATTCTTGAATGGTGGACGCCATGAGCAAACACGCACTCCTCTTCCCGGGCCAGGGAGCCCAGCAGGTCGGTATGGGACGCGACCTGGCCGAGTCCATGCCTGCCTGCCGCTCCCTGTTCGACCGGGCCGGCGAGGTGCTGGGCTACGACCTGGCCGCGATCTGCTTCGACGGACCGATTGAAAATCTTACGGTGTCGGCCCATGCCCAGCCGGGCATTTTTGTCGCCAGCATGGCCTGTTGGACCGCCCTGAAGGAAAAACAGCCGGATTTTGAACCCGCGTTCACCGCCGGTCTCAGCTCCGGGGAGTGGACCGCACTCCATATGGCAGGCGTGATCGGATTCGAGGATACGCTCAAGGTGCTGGAGGCCCGGGGCCGGTTTATGCAGGAGGCCTGCCGGGCGAACCCGGGGGCGATGCTGAGCGTGATTGGCGCCGACGAGGCCCAGCTCGACCGGTTGTGCGCAGCGTCCGGCGCCGAGAAGGCCAACCTCAATTCGGCCGAACAGACGGTGATCAGCGGGCCGGTCGCGAGTATCGATAAAGCCGAGGCCCTCGCCAAAGACATCGGGATCCGCCGGGCCATCCGCCTCAACGTCGCCGGCGCGTTCCACTCCACCCTGATGAAACCCGCCGCCGAAGCGCTGGCCGGCGTACTCGAGTCGGTTTCCCTCTCGGCGCCGGCGATCCCGGTTGTCAGCAACGTTACCGGGCGGCCGCATGATGCGGACCCCGCCGGCATTCGTGAACGCATGGTCGCCCAGGTCTATTCATCCGTGCAGTGGTACGAAAGCGTACGCTGGATGATCGGGGAGGGGGCTGAATCCTTCACCGAATGCGGCCCCGGCAAAGTCCTGAGCGGACTTGTTAAGCGTATTGACAAGACGTCTCCAGTCCGTAACATCGGCGCACTGTCAGATCTGGAGTAGGAGATACCCAACAGCATGTTTGAACTTACCGATAAAGTGGCGGTGGTAACCGGATCGGCCCGGGGACTGGGGCAGGCGATAGCCCTTCGATTGGCCGAGGCCGGCGCCGACCTCGCGCTGTGCGACCTGGAAGCCGGCTGGGTGCAGGAAACCGCGGATAAAGTACGGGCAACCGGCCGCCGGGCCGAATGTTACGCCATGAACGTCGCGGACGCCTCCAGCGTGACCGAAGCCATCGCCGCCATGCTCAAGGATTTCGGCCGGCTGGATATTCTCGTGAACAACGCCGGCATCACCAAGGACGGCCTGCTGATGCGGATGTCCGAGGCGGACTGGGATGCCGTGCTGGACGTCAACCTCAAGGGCGCGTTCCTCTGCACCAAGAGCGTGATGCGCACCATGATGAAGCAGCGCGCCGGTGTCATCGTCAATGTCGCCTCGGTCATCGGCCTGATGGGCAATGCCGGCCAGGCCAATTACGCCGCATCCAAAGGCGGTTTGATTTCTTTCACCAAGACCGTGGCCAAGGAATTGGCATCACGCAACGTGCGTTGCAACGCGGTCGCGCCCGGGTTCATCCGCACGAAAATGACCGATGCGCTGGATGAAGAAACGCAGAACGCAATGAAGAACATGATCCCTCTCAGCCGGTTCGGTGAACCGGATGATGTGGCAAACGTAGTGGTTTTTCTGGCCAGCGACGCATCCTCGTATGTCACCGGACAGGTGATATCGATTTGCGGCGGCATGGTCATGCAGTAATCGAACAAGCAGCAAGGAGATACATCATGGCACTCGAAGAAAAGGTCAAAGAGATCATCGTAGAGCAGCTCGGCGTGAATGCCGATCAGGTCACGCCCGAAGCCTCGTTCATTGAGGATCTCGGCGCCGACTCCCTGGACACCGTGGAACTCGTCATGGCGTTCGAGGAGGAATTCGGTGCGGAAATTCCTGATGAGGACGCTGAGAAGCTGACCACCGTCGGCTCCGTCATCAGCTACCTCAAGGAAAAAGGCATCGGCGGCGAATAACGCCGGCGCTCCGTCTGGTCAACGAACCGGCCGTCTGGTCTCTCTACCGGGCCGGTCGTTACCGCTACCCCCCATGTATTCATGAGACGTGTCGTTGTCACAGGTTTGAACGTGATCTCGCCCCTCGGGTCGGACCTCGAGGTGTTTTGGGAACGTCTGCTCAAGGGCCAGTCCGGCATCCGGCCGATCGAGGCATTTGACGTTTCTCAATACACATCGCGGATCGGCGGCGAGCTGGTGGACTTTGATATCAACCAGTTCATCACGCCCAAGGAACAGCGGCGCATGGATCCGTTCACCCAGTACGGTGTGGCATCGGCCAAAATGGCGGTGGAAAACTCCGGTCTCGAACCGGACAAGGAAGATCTGCGCCGGATCGGGGTGGTGTATGGCTCGGGCATCGGGGGGCTCTTCATCCTGATGAACCAGATGCGGACCCTGATCGACAAGGGGCCGTCCCGGTTCTCGCCGTTCATGATCCCGCAGATGATCACCAACATCGCGGCCGGACATATCGCGATCCTGTACGGATTCAAGGGACCCAATTTCTGCATCACATCGGCATGCGCCTCGGCGACCCACTGCATCGGGGAATCGCTTCGCATGATCCAGCACGGGGAAGCCGATGTCATGATTACCGGCGGCAGCGAAGCGCCGATCAATGAGCTCGGGGTCGGGGGCTTCTGCGCCATGCGCGCCCTGAGCACCCGCAATGACGATCCCCAGAAGGCGAGCCGGCCCTTCGACCGCGATCGCGACGGATTTGTGATTGCTGAAGGCGCCGCCACCATTGTCCTCGAAGAATACGAGCACGCGAAAAAGCGCGGCGCCCATATATACTGTGAACTCGCGGGATACGGACGTACTTGCGATGCCTACCACATCACCGCCCCCGACTCGGAAGGGGAGGGCGCCACCCGCGGCATGATGCTGGCCTATCAGGATGCCGGGTTGAATCCTGAGGATATTCAGTACATCAATGCTCACGGCACCAGCACCGAATTGAACGACAAGGGTGAAACCAAGGCGATCAAGGCGGCCCTCGGCGAAGATGTCGCACGGAAGCTGGCGATCAGTTCCACCAAATCCATGACCGGCCACACCCTCGGGGCGGCCGGCGGTGTTGAGTCGGTGGTGTGCGCGCTTTCGATCGAGCGGGGGGTTGTGCACCCCACGATCAATCTCGAGAATCCCGACCCGGAATGCGACCTTGATTATGTCGCGGATGGAGCCCGGGAACTGAAGGTCAAAGCCTGCCTGAATAATTCGCTTGGGTTCGGCGGCCACAACGCCACCCTCTGTTTCAAGGCGCTGGACTGATTCCGCCGTTCTCCGGCCGAAGGCCGCCGGAGTCCGCGCATTCCCTGTACGGATGTTTTCATGAGCGACGATGTTTTATCCGAGGCAGCCAGGCGGCTGGAACAGCTTGGCGCCATCCTGAAGCCGCGGCACCGGGTGTTGATCATACCGCATGACTTTCCCGATCCCGATGCGCTGGCCTCGGCATGCGCACTGCACCTGCTTCTGGAGAAGCATTTTCATCTCCGCAGTCAGATTGTATTCAGCGGCACCGTATCCCGGGCGGAGAACAAAGAGCTGCTGCGCCGGATCCGGTACAAGTGGAAAAAAGTCAACCAGTTGACGCCGACCAAACGGCCGGTGGACTGCATCCTGGTCGATACCGCCCCGTGGGCCACCAACGTGACCATTCCCGGGTTCGCCCGGGTGATCGGCCTGGTGGATCACCATGAGCATGCCCGGAAGCAGGCGGCCAAGGACCTGTTTGCCGATATCCGGACCGATGCCGGGGCGACAACGACCATTCTATACCAGTATCTGAAGGCCGCGGGCGTAGCCGTACCGAAATGGCTGGCCGCGATCATGGCCTATGCCATCGCATCGGAAACCCTCGACCTGTCCCGGGAATTCAACAAGCAGGACGTGGATGCCTATCTCGAGCTGGCGGCGCGGTCCGATCTCAAGATCATCGGCAAGATCCGCCATGCCCCCCTCCCGCGCATTTACTATGCCCGCCTCCAGGAAGCGCTGACCAATGCCCAGAAGCTCGAGAAGCTCACCTACACCCACCTCTCGGCCATCGAACAGCCCGAGATTGTTGCCGAAATTGCCGATATGCTCCTCCGCATGGAGGGGATCCGCTGGTCCTTCTGTACCGCCTACATGAACGGCGGCATGTTTCTCTCCATCCGCAGCTCCCAGCGGGGCGCCCGGTGCAGCCGGACCCTCAAGACGGTCATCGGAAAGAAAGGATCTTCCGGGGGGCACGACAGCATGGCCGCCGGATATATCGACATGCATGGTCTGACCGATGATGAGAAGCTCGAGCGTCGTCAGATTTTCGTGCGGTCCCTGATCCGCAAAATTCTCAAAAAGAAGGCATCGGACCAGGCGGCCATCGACCAGTCGATCCAGCCGCTGGTTGACCGCAAACCGGAGAATTCCTGATCATCCTTGAAGCCCTGCGTCCCGGTTTCCGGGCCTTCAGCTGAGAACCATCGAGCCCCCGGACAAGGGAACATTCATTCTACTTGACCCCAACACATCGTTGTCGCAATCTACTGCGACTTATCGCATAACACCTATTGTTCCATGTTCAGTCAGTTTTTCAGTTCGTTATCGAATGACATAGGTATCGACCTCGGCACGGCGAATACTCTCGTCTACGTCCGGGATCGCGGCATCGTTCTCCGGGAGCCATCCGTCGTGGCGATCCAGGCGGGAACCAGCCGTGTTCTGGCCGTGGGAGAGGAAGCCAAACGAATGCTGGGTCGGACCCCCGGCAGCATAGTCGCCATCCGTCCTCTCAAGGCGGGGGTGATCGCGGACTTTGAAATCACCGAAGCGATGCTGCGCTACTTCATTCGAAAAGTTCAAAACCGCCGCAAGATGGTGCGGCCGCGTGTGATTGTCGCGGTCCCCAGCGGCATAACCGAGGTTGAAAAGCGCGCGGTGAAGGATTCCGCGATCCACGCCGGCGCGAGGGAGGTATACTTGATCGAGGAGCCGATGGCGGCCGCGATCGGCGTTGGTCTGCCGGTTCAGGAACCGGCGGGCAATATGATTGTCGATATCGGGGGCGGCACCACGGAAGTGGCGCTGATTTCCCTGGCCGGCATCGTATTCAGCCGAAGCGTACGCGTCGGCGGAGATGAGATGGACGAGGCCATTGTCCAGTACTTGAAGCGGGTTTATAATTTAATGATCGGTGAGCGGACCGCGGAGGAGATCAAGATTTCCATCGGTTCCGCCTATCCCCTGGATGAAGAGATGACGATTGAGGTGAAGGGCCGCGACCTGGTTGCCGGACTTCCCAAAACCTTGACCCTCACCTCTGAAGAAGTTCGCGAGGCTCTGGCTGAACCGGTTTCCGCCATCGTGGAAGCGGTTCGCATTACGCTTGAGCGTTGTCCTCCCGAACTGTCAGCCGATCTTGTGGACCGGGGTATGATTCTGGCCGGCGGGGGATCCCTGCTGCGCGGAATCGACAAGCTGATCGCCGAACAGACGGGCTTGCCCGTGCATGTGGCCGACGATCCGCTCAGCGCGGTGGCGGAAGGCACCGGCGTGGTCCTCCATGAACTCAGTTTCCTGCGCAAGGTGGCCCGTACCGAGCGGACGTACTGACGTCCCTCTCCGCCTCCTCGAATTCTCAGGTATACACGCTTCCCTCGGAATGATGCCGGCGAATGGCCGGACGGGACATGATGACCCGTGAGGGATAGAAAACTGACATTGTGGATGATTCTGCTGGTTGCCGTCATTGTGCTGGTCAACCTGCCCGGACCGCTCTCCACCGGCATCAAGAATACGGTGCGGGAGGCCATTGCCCCCCTGCAGGAAGTCGTGACCGGCACCGCCGGACGCATCAGCCGTCAGATCACCGCCATCCCCCGCTATCCGCAGCTCCCCGGCGAAGTCGATCGCCTCAAGCGGGAAATCAACCGGCTCGAAGTGGAGAATATGGAGCTCCGCACGTTTGATGCGGAGAACAGCCGGTTGCGGGAACAGCTGGGCTATCAGCCACGCTCCCGGTGGCCGCTGGTGGCCTGCGATGTGATCGGCCGAACCCAGGACGGCTGGTGGCAGACCATCACGATTAACAAGGGCCGGGACGACGGCATCGAACCGGGCATGGCCGTGGTGACCCGTGAAGGTCTTGTCGGTAAGACCGTGGAAGCATCGGACAGCGCCGCCAAGGTCCTGCTTCTCGCTGATCCCTCCTGCCGGGTTTCGGCCCGGTTCGCCGGTGCCCGCGTATTCGGCATCGTCGCCGGCCGCGGTCCCTCCTGGCGCGGGCAGATCGTCTGCCGCATGGATTTCATCAACAAGAGCGTACCGGTGGCGCCGGGTGATGAGGTGGTGACCTCCGGCCTCGGCGGAGTGTTTCCGCCCGATATTCCGGTCGGTCATGTTGACCGGGTCTACAGCGACCCCTCCGGCCTGTACCAGTATGCCGATATCGTCGCCCGCGCCGACCTCGGCGCGCTGGAGGATGTCTATGTCGTCACGTTCCGACCCCGGCAGGAGGCTGTTCCGTGAGGTTGTTGGTGATGATGTTCTCAATCCTGAGCGCGGCGGTGATTCAGGCGATGACGCCGGCATTCCGGTTGGCCGGGGAATCAACCCTGCCTCTGCTGCTGGGTATCGTGGTGTATTACGCACTTCACGAGGAAGGCCGGTGGGTCCTGCTCGCCGGGTTGACGGCGGGTATATTCCAGGACAGCATCAGCCTGATGCCTCTTGGGTACACCGCATTCTGCTTTTCCGCGGGTGCGCTGGTGATCCGGTCGTTTCGTGATGTGATGGTGATCGACGCTATAACCACTCACATGCTTCTCAACGGGTTGCTCAATGGGTTGACGACTCTGGTCCTGTATCTGCTGCTGCTTAATGACGGAACCGTCCAGGTCTCCTTCACCTGGCTGCTGTTGAAGCTCGCGGGCGCCGGTATTCTCGGCATGATGGCGGGGCCCCTGATGTACCGGGTTATGCTGGCGATGAACGAGACGTTGGGCCTTCTGCAGGAGGAAGCATGAAAGGCGCACGTCACAGCCCGCTGACCGATGACATCGTGCGCATCTGGGTGCTGTTTGGGGTCATGACCCTGATGATCCTGTTTCTCGGGGGCTTCCTGTGGCGAATCCAGGTGGCGAGGGGTCATTCCTATGAAGATGATCTGCAGCGCCAGAGCGTGCGCCGGGTCCGGTTGCCGGGCATCCGGGGAAAAATTTACGACCGGGCCGACCGGGTACTCGCCGAGAATACTCCTCAGTATGACATCGCCCTGTATC
>JAUIHQ010000458.1 GCA_030432155.1 bacterium
TGGGGGTATAGATCATCCCCGCCGACCAGCTCCTGGATTCCTCGGGCTGAATATCGGGATTGCCGTTGGACAGACAGCGTTCGATCACGCCCAGCGGTGAACCGAATGCCGTATCGCCGCGCTTCGTACGAGGCGGTTGCCACCACCCCTCGCTTTGTCGGCGGAGAGCCGACGACGAGTGGCTTGCCCTTCCACTCCGGATGGTCCAGGACCTCGACCTGTGCGAAGAACGCATCCATATCAAGATGGAAAATGGTATTCATGTCCGCTAGTCTGACCCGAGTATTTCATGCATGAACAAGGGAGACAACGGCATGATCAAACATATCGTGATGTGGAAGGTCAAGGGTCACGCGGAGGGACTGGACAAACCGGCGATCCTGAAACGGATGAAGAGTGATCTGGAGGCGCTCAAGGGCGCCATCCCCGAGATCGAAACCATCGAGGCGGGCATCAATACCGTACCATCCGACGCCGCGGCGGACATCTGCCTGATATCCGTTTTCCGGACGTGGGAAGATCTTGACATGTACCGCGATCATCCTGCGCACCAGGAAGTTGTGGCATTTGTCAAACAGGTGGTGACCGACCGCCGGGTTGTCGACTACGTCGTCAACTGACAATCGGCCGGGCTCATGGTGAATTACTGCTGCCGCTGTGGACGTGAGGGCTTCGCGGAAATCGGGGCCAAGCTGTTCCGCTGTCCGCACTGCGGCTTTGAACTATACATGAATGCATCGGCCGCGGTGGCGGCTATGATCTCCGACGGAACCCGCCTGCTTGTCACCGTCCGCAAACACGATCCGGTAAAGGGCACATGGGATCTTCCGGGAGGTTTCGTGGACCCCGGAGAAACCGCCGAAGAGGCTCTTCGACGAGAAATTCGTGAAGAACTGTCCATGGAGCTTGGAGATCTCCACTACTTCGGAAGCTTTCCCAATGAGTACCGTTACGGGGGTGTTGTCTATGCCACCCTCGATCTGATTTTCACCTGTGAGATGTCCGATCTCTCCGGGGCCCGGGCCGGGGATGATGTCGCCGACGTCCTGATCGTTCCGAGAAAGGAGCTGGACCCGGCACGTTTCGGCCTTTCCTCGATACAAGAGGTCGTCAAAGCCTATGTTGCCACACCCCCGCTCCCCAGCCAGTCGCCCGGCCGTTCGATTTGACACAAGTCGCAACAGGGGTTAGTGTGCGGCCATGATGCAAAGAGTAAAGCGTCAACGCATGGCCGCTGTCCTTCTGGTGGCGGGCATGGCTCTCCTCGGGTGTTCCCATGTTGACCACTCGGTCCACACATGGGCGCATGATGCAGGTTCCGGGGAGGTCCTCCACGATCATGGCGAACATCATGATCCAGGCCATTGCACCATGCAGGCGGATCATGCCCATGACGCACGGTTGCCGTCAGCGTCGGGCTCTGTACAACCGTCGTTACCAATCGTTGCCGTAGTCTTCTATCCGGCAGACAGGACGGCATCCATGCCGACTCGCGCTGCTGCTGTATCCGCTGCGGCATCCCCCCCCGGCATCATCGCACAGATTACGACGCTCCGTCTGATCTGTTGATTCGGTTCCTTCGCGAACCCGACCAGCGATAACCGCAACGGGCCTGGCTCA
>JAUIHQ010000459.1 GCA_030432155.1 bacterium
CTGGGTTTGGTAATTGATCTGGATCTCTGCGTCGGTTGCCACGCCTGCGCCGTCGCCTGCAAGAGTTGGAATTCGGGCGGCATGGCTGGGCCGATAGTTCAGCTCGCGAATTGCATCGAGCACTTTGACCCGGGTCGCTTCCTGAACGAGAGGACTGTTATTGATCACCCGGGAAACCGTGGCGGACGAAACCCCTGCCTTCTTACAGATGTCGAACAGTGTGACGTGCTTTTTCATGTGAGCGCTTTCAGGTTCATATCATGTTCCCGGAGAAGATACCACACCCCAGAGAGATTTTTCTGCAGGATCTCCCCCAACTCCTTGCCCGGGATGGAGGTATGTGGTTGAATGGGCGTTTTCAACCATAACGAAAGGATTCTGTTCATGGCATCGTGGGATTTCACAACCAACGTAACCTGGCTCGAAGGCGAAAAGCTCAATCTCGGGTGCCACGGCATGCCGGACATCGCCGTCACCCCCCCGCCCCAGTTCGGCGGTGAAGAGGGCTACTGGACCCCGGAAGACCTGCTGGTCGGCTCGGTGGACTCCTGCATGCTGTTGACCGCGCTGTTCTTTGTCGGGAAATACAAGATCAATCTGAAAGCCTACAAGAGTCACGCCACCGGGAACATGGAGAAAACCGCGGAAGGTCTCCGCTTCACCGGCATCACCGTTCACGTGGAAGGTACGGTGTCGGAGGAAGCGGAAATTGAATCGTTCAAAAAAGCGTTGGAGATGGCGGAGAAGTTCTGCCCGGTTTCGGCCGCGGTTTCCTGCCCGGTGCACCTTGACGTCTCGGCAACCGTAGGCTGAAGACATGCCATTGCGACGGATGTTGATTCTTCTCATCGCCGCGGGCGGAACCTTGCCCGCCATCGCCCAGGAGCCGGACATCGTCTCCGCGGAAATCGACTGGCTACATGAGATGACGAAGGGAGGGGCGACCGGCTGGGTCCTGTTCGCCCTTGCTTTTGTCATGGTCACCATCGCGGTGGAGCGCCTGCTGCGCCTGCGCCGGCATCATATCGTCCCTGACGCGTTTCTTTCCTCGGTCCTCCCGGCTTGGAGCGAGGGACGGTTCGATGATGTTCTCGCCGTCTGCCGCCGGACCCCATCCACCATCAGCCGCATGACCGCCTTCCTGGTCGAGCATCGCGATGCTCCCTCCGAGCTGCTCATCCAGGGGGCGTCGGACATCGGGAACCGCGAATTGATGGACGAACAGAAAAAGGCATACGGGCTCGCGGTGATCGCCGGCCTTGCCCCGCTGCTCGGCCTGCTGGGCACGATCATCGGCATGATTGAATCCTTCAAACTGGTGGAGATCTATGGCGATGAAGGCGGGGCCACGATCCTCGCCGGAAGTATATCCAAGGCCCTGATCACCACGGCCCTCGGCCTGATCATTGCCATTCCCTCCCTCGGCCTGTATCACCTGTTCCGTTTTCGAATCCAATCGATGGGAAAACGCCTCGACGAAGAGGCGGAACGGCTGGTCAGCGAACGTCTGCTGAAACGCCGGGCGGACTGACCCCATGCTGTACCGACGCCAGGGCAGGCACCGCGCATGGTCGGATGATGCGGTGGTCCCAATCTCGCCGCTGATTGACTGCGTGTTT
>JAUIHQ010000159.1 GCA_030432155.1 bacterium
ACAACAGTCCGGCAAGAATCGACAAGGTTATCCATTGTAAGGTCATGGCCCGCTTTCAATGCAAGGACGCCGGACCGCATCGGCACGGTCCTGAAACGTTTCAATTCTCTTTATCGAAACCGCTCATTCCGGGCAAGCGGGATTACGTTAAAGGTTGATGAGCGTTTAACGCACATTGCGGACCACGCCGACGACCTGACCGCCAACCGAAAAGTCGGGGCAGGTTTCATCAATGACAATCGGGTCCATTGCGTCATTTTCAGGCACAAGCCGCACGGATTTGCCGTCGCGGTATATCCGCTTGACCGTGGCATCGCCTTCCACATACGCAACGCCGATTGCACCATTCTCAATCATCGGGGACTGGCGGACAATCACATGATCCCCGTCATGAATGCCGGCATTGACCATGCTGTTGCCCCGGACCCGGACGGCATACAAACCCTTCCGATTGCCGAACATCGCATTCATATCCAGAAACCCCTGAATATGCTCAATTGCGAGGATCGGCAGACCGGCCGCGACATCCCCCACGACGGGAATGCCCTCGTCGCCGCGGACAAGCTCCTCCGCGTCCGCGGTCAGACGTAATCCCCGGGAAATACCCGCCACTTTCAGGAGATAACCCTTTCGAACCAGAGCGTTTACATGATCTGTCGCCGCTTTGGGGGAGGAAAACCCGAAGTGATCGGCAATTTCCCGTATCGCCGGGGCCGACTGGTGATCGCGAAGGTAGTCCGCGATAAAGGTCAGGATCTCGTGCTGTTTATCCGTGAGCTGTTCCATGATTCACCTTTTTTATACTAATCATATTGACAGTATGTATACAAGCGTATAGTAGTGGTGGAGTCAATGGAAAAAACGAGAAATCGGAGGTTTATCATGACAGCGGGAAATATGTGGACATGGGACGAAGCACTGGATGCAATTGAGCGGATGCAGGGACCTGAGCGACTGGTTGCGGAGCTGATGCTGACCACCGGTCAGTCGCTTTCCGCGGTGCTGAATCTCCGAATTCATGATCTCGACCTTTGCCGCTGCTGTCTGCAGGTCCGGCAGGACGGGCACCGTATCCCCGTCTCCTTCCCGGATGTGCTGCGCGACGCGGTACGTGATCAGTTGTCCCTGGCGACGACGATCTATGAGCACGATCGAGCCCGGTACGTGAACCGCCACCGCCGCCAGCCGGATATGCGTCTGCCTTCGTTCTGGCTGTTTGCCGACGATGAGCCGGCGGACGTTCCGGAGCCGGCGGAGAGGGGGCCCCTGGCCCAGTATCGGTTTTCGCACGCACTCCTGTCGTCGGCACGAGCCGCCGGGATTACCAAGCCGGTGCACTCCCACACCCTTCGTCACTGTCATGCCCGGTGGAAGCTGGATGCAGGGATTCCGGTGGACGAGCTTCGGCGCTCGATGGGTCATGCGGATCCGATGACCACGCTGCTGTATACCCAGAGCCTGACGTTCGGCGGATTGCGGTATACCCAGTCTGCGGCCTGAGCCGTGAAGTGTTCCTGTTTCTACGCGTGTGGTTTTCGGGCGACCCAGACATCCTGCTCCAGGCTGCCAGGGATCGGGTGTTCGGTATGCTGTAGAATCTCAAAGGGCTTCAGCAGGACGTTTCGCACGTAAATCGGGGGATGAAACGCGGCGAACCACTTCTTCCCTTCCTCAACATTGCCCCTCACGATCAATTCACCCCTATCGAACCGGATCTTTTCATCGGCCAGCAGGTGATGGTTCCGGTAGCGGTTTCCATGGGTGGACAGGATCAGGATCCCGCCCGGACGCAGAACCCGGAGAAGTTCATCCCGCCAGGCATGATGCATGGCCGCGGATAGATGGGTGAATACGGAGAGTACGAATACCGCGTCGAACGATGCATCATCAAGCGGGAGGGGAGGTTCCAGTCCGTTCTCGATAAAGCGGATGCCGGGAAGAGCCCGGCGGCACCATTGGATCGTATCAGGGTTGTAGTCCGTGCCGGTCAGGTGGACCGGATGATCGAAGGCACCTTCCAGATGGCGCAGCAGGCGTGCCGGCCCGCATCCCCATTCGAGGATATTCGTCGCGTTCGGGGCATGTTCACGGATCAACGTCGCGATGAAGGCGCCGTGAAGCTCCCCTGTGCGCTTGTAATCGGAAAGGGACAGGTGGCTGTACGCATCGTAGGCAAGGGCAAGCGGAGGCACGGCGAAATCGGGATTCGACTCCCGGAACCGGCGGTTGTCGCCGGCGTACCTCATGCGAATGAGTTGAAACTTGACCGCATTGTAGAGGCTCAGCAGACGGCAGGCCCGCAGGATGCGGACAATCTTCTCCCGGAATTGCTGGCGGGACCGTGTCATGAGATCAGTCCGGGTCGGGCACGGTTGCAAATGTCCGGGACAGCGTCGCGGCCAAATCTTCCAGGGCCTGGGGTATGACCCGGAGATCGCCAAGAACGGTCACGTAGTTTGTGTCGCCGTTCCATCGCGGGACGATGTGAAGGTGGAGATGATCCTTGAGCCCCGCACCGGCCGCTTCGCCGAGGTTGAGGCCGATGTTGAACCCGTCAGCGTTCATTTCCTTCTTCAGGATGGTTTCCGACGCGGAGGCCCAGTACATTAATTCGGCGTGTTCCTCCCGGTCCAGAGCGGCCAGGGAGTCGACATGCCGATAGGGGCACACCATGATGTGCCCCCCGGTATAGGGATAGCGGTTCAGAATCAACGCCGTGCGCCGTGAGCGGCGGATCACGAGGTTGGCGGCGTCATCGTCGGAGCCAAAGGCGTCGCAAAGAAAGCAGCCCGGTGTTTTCTTGCCAAGGATGTATTCAATCCGCCATGGAGCCCAGATGTGTTTCATCGCGGGCACATTTCAACCTGATGATCCGCGGGATGGCAAGTCAAGACAGGGGCGGCTCAAAAGAGGGAATTTCCTCCGGATGCCTGGGTCTTTGCATCGGTCACCATAGGATCCGCGGGGGCCAGTTCGATGAGGTCGCTGACAATCTGCAGGGCCTCCGACATGACGAGGTCATTCTTTTTTTTGTCATCCTCGGTTTCCCCGGCGGTCGAAGCAGGGGCTTTTTCCTCAATCTGCTTCTCCAGCTCTTTTTCTTCGCGGGCAAAGGCCAACCGGTTGTCGAGCTTCAACGTCAGAAGCTCTTTCTTGTTCCGTTCATCGAGACGGCTCATCAGGTTCTGATACGTCGAGAAACGCTCGTCAAGGCTTCGGCGTTCCTCCGACCGCTCCAGCAGGGTGGGCAGGATGGATTTCAGTTGAATGGATGATTCGTATTCCACGGGTTCCACCATGGAGTACGGCAGGGCGTGGGGAAGGGTCTCTTCGCCGATTTCCATTGTCTCGAGAACCGAAGGAATTACGATATCCGGTTCAATACCCTTCAACTGGGTGGACCCGCCGGCGATTCGGTAGAAGCTCGCGGTTGTGACCTTGACCGATCCCAATTTGGGATTGGCCGAACTGAGAGGCGCCAACGACTGAACCGTTCCCTTGCCATGGGTTTTGGAGTCGCCGATAATCACCGCCCGGCCGTAATCCTGAAGCGCTCCGGCGACAATCTCCGACGCAGATGCACTGAAGCGATTGACCAGAACCGCAAGGGGGCCTTCGTAGATTTTCTCCGGGTTCCGATCGTAGATCGGGCGGACCCGGTTACGGTCCTTGACCTGGACCACCGGTCCGGTTTCGATGAACAGGCCGGTCATCTCAATCGCCTCGGCCAGCGAGCCTCCGCCGTTGTTTCGCAGGTCAAGAATGATGCCTTCCGCACCTTGTTCGATCAGGTCTTCCAGGATGAGGCGCACATCACGGGTGCAGCTCCGGCGTTCTTCGTCGTTTCGAGCCCCGCTGAGATCGGCATAGAATTCCGGCAGGGTGATGACACCGATGGAATGGGTTTTGCCGGACGCCTGGCCTTCCATGGTCTTCAATTCGCCCTTGGCCGCCTGTTCCTCCAGTTTGACCTCGTCGCGGACGATATCGATCTCATCGACCCGGGTGCCCGTGGGGTCGGATGCGGGGATCACGTGGAGCACCACCCGCGTGTCCTTCTCGCCGCGGATCAGGCGTACGGTCCGGTACAGAGGCCAGTGGAGCACATCCACCGGCTCTTCATCGCCCTGGGCCACGGCGATGATCTTATCGCCGGGCTGAAGCCGTCCGTCCTGTTCCGCAGGTCCGCCGGGAATCAGGCGTTCGACCTTGGCTGCGCCGTCCTCATTGCTGAGGAGAGCCCCGATCCCGACGAGGGAAAGGCTCATGTTGATCTCGAAATCCTCGAGGTTGTTCTTGGACAGGAAGTCGGTGTGCGGATCGAATACCCGGGCAAAGGATGTGAGAAAGCGTTCTGCGACCCATGAATCATCGTTGTCCTTGATGACGGTCAGGTACCGGTTGTAGGATTTGCGGACGAACGCTTCGGGATCGAGTTGTTCGTTCACGATGTCGGAATGCGTACGGTCTTCATCTTCCTCGGCATCGGGGGTGTCAGCCGGCGTCTCTTTCTCCTCCTCCCCAAGTTCGTCGCCGATGATGCGGGCCAGGTACTGGTTCTTGATTTTTTTCCGCCACAGCTCATTCCATGCCTCGCGACCGTCTGCCCAATCGGCTTCCTTCCGCTTCCATGCATAGCTTTCGTCGATGCTGAAATCGAACCCCTTGGCCAGCAGCTCATCCACGTACGCAACGCGGTCCTCGACCCTCTCGCGGAACCGGGTGTAAACATCATAGGCGAACTGCAGGTCGCCTTTCTTGATGTCGTCATCCAGTTCCGTGGCCCGGGTCCGGAACTCATCAACATCCGACTTCAGGAAAAAAACTTTCTCGAAATCAAGCGACTCGAGAAATATTTCAAGGGCCTCGGTGGCCAGCTCGTCGTTCCATTCCACCTTGTTGAGGTGCATGAGGGGCAAGCTGTTGGCGAGCAGTCGGGCGGAACGGCTGTCGATCTCTTTCCGCTCCGGCTCTTCCTGGGTGCCGGTGACGGCCAGAACCGCGGAGAGAAGGAAGAGCAGGGCCGCGAGAGTGGATTTAAGATGCTTGCACAACATATTCATACCGCCAATGTAAGGCCGAAGGGGCGCATTTGCAACGGATACATCGTTTCGGATTCGTGGATCATGGGATGAGTAGACCGGTCGAACCATTCATGTGTTCAATTCAGAACCCGTCCGGTGGAATCATGTCCGGATCGGGATGGAACATGTACGCTTCGACGGGTCGGCCACCGACCAGGTGCTCCTGTATGATGACCTCCAGTACATCCGGTGTGCAGGTGTGATACCAGACTCCGTCCGGATACACCACGGCAATCGGGCCGCGGCAACAGATGCGGAGACAATTGGCCTTGGTGCGGTAGATGCCGCCGGTACCGGTAAGATTCAGTTCATCGAGGCGCTTTTTGAGGAAATTCCATGAAGCCAGACCGGCCTCCCGGTCGCAACACGAGGGCTTGGTCTGGTCCGCGCAGAGGAATATGTGGCGGCCGAGGGAGCCCAGCCCAAGATCACGGGCGGCACGGCAGAGATCTTCGGGAACCTTGCTTGTCATTGCGCAAATCTACCCGAATCTCCGATGGAGCGATACGGGAAATGCACATAGCCCTTGTGCTGAGGAGGTTTCGCATGTAGGCTGGACCCCTTGAGCGCGACGATCCAGGAATTGATACATCTTGTGCTGCGATGGATGCACCTGATTGCCGGCATCCTCTGGATCGGCAATTCGATGCTGTTCAACTGGCTGGATCGCAATCTCGAGAAGGAGGGGAGCGATCCGAACGACGCCGGGGACATCTGGCTCCTGCACAGCGGCGGATTTTATTATGTCCGCAAGCTGTTTGCCATCGACCGCTTTCCCAGCCGCCTCCACTGGTTCTGGATCCAGGCCACGCTGACCTGGGTGACCGGGTTCTCGCTCCTCATCCTGGTGTACTACATGGGCGGGGCGGCGTTTCTGATCGACCGCAATGTCTCGGATCTTTCGCCTCAGGCCGCGGTCCTGCTGGGGATCGGCGTACTTGTCGGCGGTTTCGTGATCTATGATGTGCTGTGGCGGCTGGCCGCGAACCGGTTTGAGGGAGTGGCCAATGTCATCAGCCTCGCCCTTGTGGGCCTCACCGCGTGGGGATTGACCCGGGTGTTCAGCGGCCGCGGAGCCTACATCCATGTCGGCGCCCTTCTCGGGACTCTGATGGTGGGCAATGTCTGGCTTCACATTCTCCCGTCCCAGCGTCAGCAGGTGGCGGCGGCGAAGAAGGGTGAGCTTGCCGACAAGGCTCTCTCGATGCGGGCCAAGCGGCGCTCGATCCACAACAACTACATGACCTATCCGGTCCTGTTCATCATGCTCAGCAGTCACTTCCCCGCGACGTATGGGAATGCCCTCAACTGGCTGGTGCTGGCGGTGATCATGGTCGGCGGCGCGATGACCCGCCATATCCTGAACATCCGGTTTCACACCCGCCACTGGGTTGCCATGCTGGTCTCTGTTCTGGTGATCGCGCTGGTCCTGACCTATATCCTGATCCGCCCGCCTTCCTCCTCGGCGCAACGTGCGGCATCCGTACCGCATGAGGCCGGAGAAACCGAAGTGGCGCCGGTAACCTTCGCCGAGGCCCGGGATGTTGTCCACCGGCGCTGTATTGCCTGTCACTCGATTGCGCCCACCGACCCGCTGGCCGCAGCGGTGCCCGCGGGCATCCATTTCGACACACCCGACCAGATCCGCCAGTATGCCGACCGCATCTTCATCCGCGCGGTGGAGACCAAAACCATGCCCATGGCCAACACCACCGGCATGTCGGACGAAGAGCGCGACATCCTCGGTCGATGGTACCAGGCCGGCGCCGCCATCCCCTGAGTAGAATCCTGATCCGGATTTGACGCGGACAGGCATTGCCAGCACCTGCACGATTCGCTAGGGTCGCGATTTTACATTCCAACGGATACGGAAAGAAGGGTTTCATGACGTTGAAAGCAGTGATTATTCCGGGTGATGGCATCGGGCCCGAGGTGACAAAAGCGGTTCTTCGGATTTTCGATAAGGCCGGGGCACCGATTGAATGGATCGAGAAAAAGGCCGGCGTCGCGGCGCTGGCGGACGGGCCGGATGTTCTACCCGCCGCAACCGTGGATGCGGTGCGAGAACATACCATCGCGCTGAAAGGACCCTGCACGACTCCGGTAGGGGAAGGCTTCACCTCGGTCAATGTTCAACTGCGCAAGAAACTCGACCTGTACGCCGCGGTCCGACCGGTCCGTAATCTCCCCGGGGTGAAGACCCGGTTCAGCGATGTGGACATGATCATCATTCGCGAGAATACCGAGGGTTTGTACAGCGGGGTGGAAAACGAAGTGTCGCCCGGGGTGGTCATGAGCATGAAAGTGGCCACGGAAAAGGCCTGTACCCGCATTGCACGCTGGGCGTTCCGCTACGCCACCCATCGCCAGCGGAAGAAAATCACCGTCTTCCACAAGGCCAACATCATGAAGATGACCGATGGTCTTTTCATCCGTTGCGCCCGGGACATCCATCGCGAAGAGTATCCGAACATTCACTACGACGAGCTGATCATCGATGCCGGATGCATGAGAATGGTGCAGGACCCCTCGCGATTCGACATGCTTCTGCTCGAGAATTTGTACGGCGATGTGGTCAGCGACCTGTGCGCCGGTCTCGTCGGTGGTCTCGGCGTGGTTCCCGGCGCGAATATCGGGGATGACGCCGCAGTCTTTGAAGCGGTCCATGGCTCGGCGCCCGACATTGCCGGCAAGGGCGTCGCCAACCCGCTTGCCCTCCTGATGTCGGGCGTGATGATGCTCAACCACCTACGCGATACGCGCCGGGACGATTCGTTCGACGGCCCGGCGGTTGCCATCAAGCAGGCCTACAACCAGGCCCTGGCCGATGGCAAAACCACCGGCGATCTCGGCGGTTCCCTGAGCACCGAGCAGTTCGCCGACGCGGTCATCGAGCGCCTCAACGGGTAGTTCCGCTCTCCGAAATGGTACCAAAGTCCTATGGACCTTCCGGCTGTCTCCGTTTGTACTGGGCTTTTCGATCCAGGAAATGATTCCCGAAACCGGAGATGCACCGTCATGATACATACCCTGCGATGGATTGGCCCGCTTAGCCTCATCCTTGCCCTCCACGCCCGTGCGGAAGCGCCGCTGCCATCCTGGCAGGATGGCGATGCCCGGGAAGGTCGAGAGCCACCATTCCTGCAACATGAACGAGCGCCCGTCCGCCACCATCGAGCCCCACGAGGCCGTGGGCGGCTGCACACCCAGTCCCAGAAAGGACAGGCTGGCCTCCAGAATGATGACATGGGCCATGCGCACGGTGGACACCACCAACGCCTCCTCCTACCCCGTGGCGGAGTGGGCGCTGGGGCTGATTCTGATTTCCCTGCGCAACATCGGCGCCCAGTTCCGCCGCGTCATCGAGGGGCTGCCGCGGGACCCGGACATCACCCCCTACCGCGGCCCGCTGACCGGTCGGCGCGTCGGCCTGATCGGCTGCGGCAACATGGGCCGCCGCCTGATCCGCTACCTGCGCCCCTTCGAGGTGGAGATCTGGGTCCACGACCCGTACCTCCCGCCCGAAATGGCGGACGCGCTCGA
>JAUIHQ010000460.1 GCA_030432155.1 bacterium
CCATCGACAGCCACAGGTCTTTCCAATCCGCTTCATAGTAGCAGACCTACCTGCCATGGGAGACGAAGGGACAGGCAATCGACGATCCATGGCACCGGGATAGGCTCCGAGCCGACGGAACGCCCTATGACCCGAATGAAATCGAGTTGATCAAGGCGTTCACCTGGGAGACCGACGTTCGCCCTGACGGCCCGCATGGCCGGTGAATTCTGATCCGCCGTGCTCGCTACTCGATCTCGGGCAGGTCCAGGCGGTCGATCTCCGTGAACAGTTCATGTAGAATACGTTCACGCTCGGCTGGATCGGTCCGGCCGGGCCGGAAACCGTGAAGCAGCGGCATGGGATGCCCCCCTTTTCCGGTGACGGCATGGTAGGCTTCCAGCCGTTCGTAGTCGCGCCCGCTCATCGCCGCATCGGGGATGTTGCGTGAAACGCCGTCCGGGATGTCCTTCCATTCCTCGTTCAACCGGGCCAGCACCTCTTGGTCCCAGCCCATGGCCCGCAGGATGGTCACCGCGCGCAGGCGATCGCCCCGCGGATTCATGTGGATGCCGTCGGTGGTGTACTTGTAGCGCATTTTTATTTTCGCGTCGGGATACCAGCCCCGCTCCCGCCCCTCCCGGATCGGGGTCATCATGTCCACGTACGGCAGTCCGCGGATCCCCGCCTGCTCCTCCAGCCAGGAGTTGATCTCCGCCACGTTCGTATTGGCCCGGCTGTCCGGACGGTCCTCGCCGACCACCGTGGCGCTCAGCACGACGGCCTTAACTCCGGCATCGCGTACGGTGTCGAAGATTCGGGTCATGTAGTTGGTGTAGGTGGAAAACGATATCGGACGGTTTCCTTCGCGATCCACCCGGGCGTCGTTCACCCCGCAACTGATGAACAGCCAATCCGGGTTCCCGGCCAGCAACGGGGGAAGCTGTTTGTTGAACATCGGTTCCGCGGTTCCGCCGCCGGTACCCGAAACCGCCATGTCCAGATCCTCCAGCCCCGCCCTTTCCCAGGCATCCTGCAGCAGCGTAATCCAGCCCGCGCCGTGCACACCGAACTGGGTGATCGAGTCGCCGATGAATCCCACCCGCTCGCCGGACCGTATGTTGATCTCCGGTGCGGCCGCCGCTGACCAGGCGGTGAGGAGTATGAAGCCCAGGACGGATCCTGCTGTAGATTTATCAACGTTCATGGGTGTCAGTTCCTTTCGGTTTATTCTGTGTGCGGTATTCATTCGGCACCGGGGATCCGTGGCACAACCACGCATCCGGAATGGGCTGATCGGTCAGGCCCGGGCCGGACACGCGAAGATCGGGGGTCACGCCGGACCAGATGTAATCGGCTTTCTGAGGAATGTTCAGCCGCCAGGGGGCGTCGGTGCGGTGATCGATGTAGCGCAGTTTGAACGTGTGCTCGCCTTTCGCCAGCGGAATGCTCCAGTTGCCAAAGGCATGCAGGCGCGTGGCCGGATACCACAACTCTCCGTCCACCCACAGCGCCAGATCGTATCCAGCCGCCGTATCGGGATAGATATACTCCCGCGGGGCCTGGAAGGTATAGACACCGTCCGCCGGCACCTTGAGTATGCCTTCATAGATCACCCCGAAAT
>JAUIHQ010000002.1 GCA_030432155.1 bacterium
CAGAGAGGGCACCGCCGATCCGCTCCCATTGCAGCCTTCGTTGACCTGCTTCGCGAAGCGGGCTCGATGCCGCTGTGGCGACGTCGACGTCGGTGCTTTCTGTGGTCACGTCTGCGCCTGTGCCGTCGGCAACTGCGGCGTGGTGTTGGTTGTCTATTGGCAACTGTGGTGCTGTGGTGCCATTGCTCTGTGAGGCGGTCTGCCGTTTGCTGGCTTTGACCCGCCGCAGGGCGAAGAGCTCCAGCCCCAGGTAGCTGGCGAAGAAAAAGATCGCCGAGATGATGGCAAATTCAGACAGCTTGACGGTGCCAAGGCCCGGCACTTTCAGGAAGAAGCGGTTGTGAACCAGCGGCGGCACGAGAACGCCGAGGAGAGGGACGATGCCCAGCAGCATTAGCGTGAGATAGAAGGTGCGGAGGCTGCGTCTTCGAGCTGGGTGGTGGGCGTTGCGGCGCCACTCCCAGCGCAGCAGCGCGCCAAAGGCAAAGAGGACCAGTAGCGGCGCGCCTGCAGTCATCGATTGGAAGGCCCAGGCCAGCACCGCCGCCGCCAGCAAGACCAGCAGCGCCGTAGCCACAAAGCCATGAGAAGTGCGGCGTCTGATCGACGCCAAGGACCCTCACGCCCTGAGGCTTGATCGGTCGAAGTCGTCGGTACCATCGCCCGATGGCATCCACGGCTGCGCCGATGATCGGCCAGCTTGCCAGGGTGTCCCAGAGCTTTTTCAGGCCATCTTGTGGCCACGCAAAGACCGCCAAAAACAACCAGGCTCCGACCAGAGACCACAGCAGCTGACGGTAGAGAAAGCCATTGTAATTCAGGCCCTGACTGGCTAACGACAAGGTCGCCACCACGTATAGCCCGAGGCCGTTCAAGAAGAGGGCGATGGGCAGGGTCAGGACGGCCCAGGTCAACAGGAACGTATCGAACGACGCCGGCATGTGATAGGTCTGCGCAATCAAGGCGATGGATGACGCCACCATCAGCGACCAGAAAAGCCCCGCCGCCTCGCGCCAAGCCGCGGACGATGGATGCCGGAACAGCGCCATACCAGCGATCACCTGTGCGGAAACCAGGGGGAGAAACGAAAGAACCGTGCGTATCGGCCGCGAAAGGTCGGTCCAGTTGTACGCGAGAAGCAGGATGATGCCTCCGCCGATCAACAGGACTCCGATCGTACCAAACAACGCCATCAGGATCCTGCGGCCCCGGTCGGCGGACGCGACATCCACTGCGGGATACTCCTTGAGGATGCTGTCTCCCTGGTCCGACGTGATCAAGCCCCGCTCCACCCACTGCGGTACCTGTCCCTTAAGCCATTGAACTGGTTGCTTCATCGGTTCTCCTCCAATGTCGTATTGACACGAACGTTTAACGCAGACTCCGTGCCACTGCCTCGACAACAAGCCAACCCCTTAACCCTTTGATTCATAACGCGTAACATCACAACGCAAATCACCTGTCACCATATCGACCATGTCTTGTGTTCATTTTATGCATATTTGTGTACATGAAATGAACATTGTCATGCATCTCGTCACAAGCGGTCGAAGCTTGTCATTTCGGTCAGAAGTGCCTGTCCCCGGGTCAGAACCGGGTCGTTTCGGGGAAATGTACCGGTTGGTTTCCGGTTGAGAAGAGAGCGCATATCCTCTTCCGTGACATCAACGATGTGGGCGGGCTCGATGCCTTCGCCGGTAATGGGCGTACCGTCCGGCGTCAGCCAAGTTCCCGCGGTCAGGACCATCACCAGATCCTGGTTGAGGGGGATCATCCTCGTGACCGGGACCATACCGGGAGTGACCGATCCGACGGAATTGATGCGGGCGGCGGCCTTCAGGCCCGCCGCGAGCAGTTCACCCGATCCCGAGGTCGTCTGATCGAACAATACCACCATCGGGAGCATAGGATAGACCGGCGGTGACACGGTCAGCAACGAGTCCCGAACCTTGTCCCCCGCAGCCTGCACCGCCAGCACCGTCCCCTCCCCGACAAACAGTGACGCAACCTGGCGAACGGCCTGTATATCGAGACCGCCGGTCAACCGCAGATCCAGCAATACGCCTTCAAGCTGTCGGTCAAGGCGATGAAGTTCATGCTCGATGCACATGGCGGTGGTATGATCCCACCGCTCGATGACCACCCGGGCAAACCCTGACGTCCGGTCATACTCAACCCGGCAGGCATCGCTGCCCGGCTCGCAGGGAGCAACGACAAAGGAATGCTCTTCACCGGTGGCAGGCCGATACACCCGTAGATGCAGGTTTTCGCTGTCGATGTTGCGAATCAGACGGAGCACCTCAGGCAGGAACATGGTCTCGACTTTTTTTCGATTAACAGCCTGCACGAGATCACCCGGAAGGAGACCGGATGAGGCTGCCGGAGATCCGGGCAGGATCCGCTGGATAAGCACCACGCCACGGCGGCGGGCCAGATCGATGCCCCATGCCGGGAGAGCGAGGTAGGATCCATCCTGCATGTAGGGCAGTTCATCCTGGTGCAACACCGTGGACCAGGGGTCGAGGTTGGCCACCATGCCGGCAAGGGCATTGGATACAAGGTGGTGCGTTTCCGCCCGCTCGGGATTGACATAGTAGTCCTGGATGGTCCCCACCGTGCCCCTGAGGTAACGGATCATCTGCTTCCGCTCCAGCTCATCGGGGTCGACACCGCGGTCGCGGCATGAGAACCATGCGGCAAGCACAAGTATCAGCAGGGTCAGGATGCGGATCAGCACCATCATCCCCGTCACCCGAGCTTTTTGAAACGACCGGGAAATCCCGCGGGGACTTCATACACGAAACCGGAGGCCATGGCCGACGGCTGTTCCCGCACCCGATCGAACCAGCACATGAGCATCCAGGCCTGGTCCCACAGCGGAAGGCCCAGCCAGTCGGGGGAAAGAAGGAGGACGGGACACCCGCACTGTTTCCAGGCTTCGAGCCGGTGAGGATTGTTGCGGATGTCCGGATCCACGCCGATCAGGATCGCTCCATCCGCCGCGGCCAGCCAGTCGCGGTCGGGCAGAACACCGTGTACCCGGTCACGAACCGATTCCACCCGATCGTCGGGGCGCACCAGTTCCCGGAGCGAACGGGCCATCCGGGGCGGAAGCGAACGGTCGAGAAGCACGTTCATGTGAGAAGTCCTTCCTCGAACCGGCAGGCATCCAGCACTGCTTCCACCGATGTTTCGTACCAGCCCGCAATCTCGGTATGATCGTACCCCTGCAGCGCAGCCGCCTGGAGTACCGAGGTGGGAATGCCTTCGTCGGCGGTTACGGGCCGCCCGAACGACCGCAGGGGATCCAGCACAACCCGGCGGCTGCGCCCCAGCGGCCACCACCGGACCACGCCCTCGCCGTCGTCAAACTCCAGCTCTTCCCGGAGCGGCGCCGTGGTTTCGGCAAACAACTGCTGTTGCGATTCCAGATCCACCACGTTGGCGCGGCCGGTCGACTCCATCATCTCCAGCACAAGATGCCCGCCGTCGCTGCGAAACCGGTTCGTACAGAAGGGATGGGTCAGACCGAACTGTTCCCGGGCCTGGGCCTGGGCATGACGGATCTTCTGCCAGGAGACGCCGAGGTCGAGGAATGCATCGAGAAACCGCATCTCCACCAGGTCGCGGAACGACACGGCAAGACGTCCGGCGCATTCCGGCAGCGAGCCTTCCCAAACCGGCGGGACGTCGTGACGCTTCCCGTCTTTCCGGTAGGAGTATCCCTGCAGCCATCGCCGGATACGGCTCTCGGAAATCCCGGTCAGTCTCGAGGCGCCGGGAATGGTATACACCCCGGATTCCAGCCACCGTACATGGGGGTCATTCATGACGCCCTGATTGTAGCACCGGCGGCCGAACGTTCACTTCTTTTCCGAAGCGGCAGCCACGACAGAATCCATGCTGCGCCCATCCCGGCCAGGATAGCATAAAGGACATCGGCCATGGCCATGCCCTCCGCAACCGCCGCCTGCAATGAAGGCTCGGACATCATGATCATGGCAAACATCACCGGCCCGAACAGCAGGGCCATGACCAGCCATAGAACCGTCAACCGCCGCCGTCCAGGGTACAGCGCGGCCGCAACAAGCCCGACCACCGAAAACGCGGCGAGGAAGGGGAAGAACGGCCACTGCTTCGCCATCAGCACCCGCCACGCATCAAACACGGAATACCATCGGTGCTGTTCGGATAGAAAGACCGACAGGTTGCACGCGGTGTCGGCGGGAAAGATACGGCCATGCATGATATCCGCCATCTGCCCCGACACCATCGGCCATCCCCCGGCCGCCATGGTCACGCCGTGCACCGACAACCCGACAAGGAACGCCACGGCCGCGAGCAACACAGTGTTGCGGAATCGCAGGTTCCAAAGAAACGCCGAGGCAAACAGCCACAGGCAGATCGCGATCGGCAACGCAAATGGATCGTCGAAGGGCGAGAAGGCCCATGCGGCAAGACCCAGCGCCAGCGCGCCGGCAAATGCGGAAGCATGAAGAAACAACCGGGGACGAATCAGCAGCGTGGTAAGCGCCAGCACCGGCGCCAGGACACGGGCCGGAGGATACAGGACCGACATCCATCCGGCCACCAGGGCCAGTACGACAAATGTCATATTACTGCGCTCTTCGGTCCACCGGACCAGCAACCAAAGGAATAAAACCGTAAGGGCGGCATGAAGGGACGCATCGGATCCATCACCCACGTGACCCAGTGTTCGCGCACCGATGACAAACAGAATGCCGGCGGCCCAGGATCCCGCCACCCGCGCCCAGGCCGGTTTCGCGGATCCCGCCACGGCACGATGTACGATCAGGCCGATCCCGCCGGCCGCCAGCGATGTCAGTACCGCCGCCAACCACGTACCGGCCGTTACCGCCTCCACCGAAACGCCGGCCCATCCGGACACGGTCTGTACAGCGGCGACCAGCATGCCCCACAACGGGTTGTCATAAAGGAGGGGGCTGCCCGGCGATCCGGCCGGTCCTTCGCCGGCCGGCGAGAGCAGGGGCAGGGATATCCCGGACAGCATGGCGACCGTCGTCCCAATCCCGGCGGCAAACGGAACGAACCATGCCGCGACCGCCGTTCCGCGATGCCCCATCCCGTGTTGGTCACTCTTCATTGCGCTTTCATCCTGTGCCATTGCTTCACCCATGAAGTTCGTGCAGAGTACTCCACTGCTCATGCGCAGCAAATCACATAATCTTGCATCCTACCTGAAACCATACCGGTGGACGATCACCGCCGGAATTGCCTTTGTCGCCGGCTCCATCGGCATCGGCGTGCTGGCCATTCCCAAGCTGAACGGGCGGATCATCGACGGCCTGGAGCAACAGGCGTTCGACTGGCGCGGGCTGTCCGTTCTTGTCGCGATGTTCCTCGGGTCGGCGGTGTTGGGAACCCTGTTCTCGATCCTGATGCGCCGGTTGCTTCTGGGCATGTCACGACGGGTGGAACACGATATCCGGCGCGACACGTTCGCCCGGCTGACCGAGCTCGACACCGCGTACTTCCACAAAGAATACACCGGCGACATCATGACGCGGATGACCTCGGACCTGAACTCTGTCCGGGAGTTCATCGGCCAGGGTTGCCTCCAGGGGGCGCGAATCGCCCTCGGCTTCCCCATCGCTCTCACCGTGATGTTCCTCGAGAATGTGCTGCTGGCGCTGACCATTCTCGCCATCATTCCCGTCATCAGCATTGTCTTCTTTTTCGTCATCCGGATGGTCCGGTCCCGGTACGACGCGGTGCAGGAGCAGTTCTCGGTCATCACCACGTACTGCCAGGAAATGTTCGGGGGCTTCCGCACGATCAAGGGCTTCGGCATCGAGACGCGCGCCCGCTCCCGCTTCCGCATGCTGAACGAGGAATTCATCCGCCGCAACATGGCCCTGACCCGGATCGAGGAACCGGTGTGGCCTTTCATGATGCTCATGTTCGGCGTCAGTACGCTGCTGCTGCTGCTCGTCGGGGGCACGTTGATTATCCGCGAGCGCATCACCATCGGAACGCTGATCGAGTTCAACTATTATATGTTCTTCCTGCAATGGCCGATGCTGGCCCTGGGATGGACGTCGAATATGATCCAGCGCGGCCTCGCGAGCTGGAAGCGGATTCGGGCGATCATGGATGCCGAACCGAACATCAAGGACGGGGCCATGACAGACCCTTCGATTGACCAGGCCGACGGCGATATCGTGTTCAACGACGTCTCGCTTCATATCGACGGCGCCGACCTGCTTCACCCTTTTTCCCTGACCATTCCCCGCGGGCAATGTGTCGCGATCACCGGTCCGACAGGCAGCGGGAAGACGCTGCTGGTCTCGCTGATCATGCGCCTGATGGATCCCACCTCCGGGCAGGTATCTATCGGTGGCCGGGACCTTCGCACGATCCCGCTGAAAACGCTGCGGCAGTCCATCGGGGTCGCCCCGCAGGAGCCCTTCCTGTTTTCCGACACCCTTGCCAACAATATCGCATTTGGCCTCCCCGCGGAGAATCCGGATTCCATGGCGATGCACGGGGAGAAAATCAACTGGGCCTCGACCGTCGCGCACCTTCACGAGGATGTTGAAGGATTCCCGCGGAAGTATGAAACGCTGGTCGGGGAACGGGGCGTGACCCTGTCCGGCGGCCAGCGCCAGCGGACGGCGATCGGACGGGCCCTTGCCGTCCAGCCCAACATCCTGATTCTCGACGATGTCTTTTCCGCGGTGGATACCCAGACCGAGGCGGCGATTCTCCGGCAGCTCCTCCCCGTGCTCAGGGGGCGGACGTCAATCCTGATCAGCCATCGCGTCTCGACCCTGAAACATGCCGACCGCATCCTCGTCATGGAGGACGGCCGCATCGTGGAGGACGGAACTCACGGCGAGCTGGTCCGGCAGGACGGGTACTACCGCGAACTCGATGAGATGCAACGGCTGGAAGCGCGACTCGAGGAGGATCCGGCATGATTGATCATCTCGAGTCCGACATTCCGGCCCGGCTGTTCGACCGGGGATTGATGGCGAAACTTCTGCGCTATGTCCGGCCCTACCGCCTGCAGATGGGGATCGCCATGCTTCTCAGCATACCCATGACCCTGCTGATGAACTACCTTCCCCTGCTGATTGCGAGGGCAATTGATGACTACATCCGGGAGACCGGGGCCGCCCTCACGCCCGACGAACGGCTGGGCGGGCTGTACCATACCGCCGGTCTCTACCTCGCTGTGGCGGCGGGGGCCATGGTATTCCGCTTCGGCCAGGGGTACCTGATGTCGTGGGTCGGGCAGCACATCATCTATGACATGCGTGCCGATATTTTCGGCAAGATCATGCGGTTGCCGCTGCGCTTTGTGGACCGCAACCCGGTGGGACGGCTGCTCACACGGATCGGTTCGGATGTGGATGCGATGCAGAGGATGCTGACCGACGGCCTGGTCGGCCTCATCGCCGATCTCGTGACCATCATCGGCATCGTCGGTTACATGATCTACCTCAGCCCCCGCCTCGCCTCGATTCTGCTCATCCTGATCCCGGTTCTCCTCGTGACCCTCACCTGGCTGAACGGCAAGGTGCGCAAGGCGCATCGCGAAGAGCGCAAACGCCGGTCGGCCCTGAACTCGTATCTTCAGGAAATGATCACCGGCATGCAGACCATCCAGTTGTTCAACCGGGAGGGCCGAACCAATGCCCGGTTCGCCGAGTACAACCGGTACCTGCTGGATGCCCTGCTCCGCACGGTGAAGTGGTTCAGTTATTCCTTCCCGGCCACGGAAATCCTGAACGCGGTGACACTGTCGATGGTCCTGATGGCCGGGGGCTACATGGCGTTGAACGGTATCGGCGGCATCGAGAGCGGGGTGCTGGTGGCCTACATATATTACCTGAAGGATTTCTTCCGCCCTCTCGAGGATCTATCGGAAAAATCGAACGTCCTCCAATCGGCCATGGCCTCGGCGGAGCGGGTCTTCGACCTTCTCGGGCAGGATGAGGAAATCCATGATCCCCTGGACCCGGTCGCCATCGATACTTTCCGCGGCGAGGTGGAATTCGACCACGTGTGGTTTGCCTATCAGGATGAAGACTGGGTGCTTCAGGATGTCTCGTTCCGCATCCGGCCCGGCGAGTCCATCGCGTTTGTGGGAGCGACGGGCGCCGGCAAATCCACGATCATCAGCCTCATCGCCCGGTTTTACGACGTACAGCGGGGCTCGGTGAAGGTCGACGGCCGGGACGTGCGGGACTACAACCAGTCCGAGCTTCGCCGACGCATCGGGATTGTTCTCCAGGATCCTTTTATCTTCTCGGGCACGCTGGCCGAGAACATCACCCTTCATAATCCCGCGGTAACGCGGGAGACGGTTGTCGAGTCCTCGCGCTACGTAAACGCCTCTCGGTTCATCGAAACCCGCGAGGGCGGATACGACGGGCAGGTGATGGAACGCGGGGCCGGCCTTTCCACCGGGCAGAAACAGCTCCTCGCCCTCGCCCGCGCACTTTCCCAGAATCCGGACATCCTGCTGATCCTCGACGAAGCGACCGCGAACGTGGATACGGAAACGGAGATGCTGATCCAGGACGCCCTGAAAAAACTGATGCGCAACCGCACCAGCATCATTATCGCCCACCGGCTCTCGACGATCCGCGATGTGAACCGTATCTTTGTCATGCGCCACGGCCGGATCGAGGAGGAGGGATCGCACCGCGAGCTGCTGGCGAGGAATGGCTATTACCGCCGTCTGTATGACCTGCTGTCCCATGAACCGGGAGCGCACGCATGATGAAACGCCGCCTGATATATGTCGCCGTTCTGCTGTCGTTCGCATCCGTCGCCCTCGGCGGCGAAGAGCCGCGGGGCCTGATCTGGAAAGCGGTCCGTGGAGAGGCCGAGGTCTTTCTCGCGGGATCGGTTCACATCCTCGACTCGGGGTCGCCCGGCCTTCCGCCATCGTATCTCCGCGCGGCCGATGACGCGGCGGTCATCTTCTTTGAGACGGATATGCAGGCCGCGCAGTCACCGGATGTCCAGCGGAACCTTCGCCGGATGGCCTCGTTTCCGCCGGATACAAGATTGTCATCCCACATCGACAAAGCCCTGGTCCGGCGGCTCCAGGATCATATCCGCGGTTCCGGTATCACGCTGGACACACTTCAGCCGTACCGCCCGTGGTTTGTCGCTCTCACCCTCACCATTCAATCCTTCCGCGACCACGGGATGAACCCCGAGCAGGGTGTGGATATGCAGTTGCTGGAACGGGCCCGCGACCGGGATGTCGACATCCGGTTTTTCGAAACCGCGGTCGAACAGTTCCGCCTGTTCGCGGACATGAGCGACGACCTCTCGGAAGCCTTCCTCGCCAAGACCCTCGAGGATATCGAACAGTTTGACGACCTGGTGGGCGGGATGCTGGACCTGTGGCGCGCCGGCGACGCCGAGACGCTTCATGCCTACATGCTCGAGCAATTCGACGGATATGAGGATGTCTACCGGACCTGGGTCATCGACCGTAATCACGCGTGGCTGCCCGCCATCCTCAACGCGGCGGAAGAGAGTCGATCGGTTCTGGTTGTGGCCGGGGCGGCCCATCACACCGGGCCGGAAGGGCTCCCCGCATTGCTGACGGCGGAGGGCTATACCGTGGAGCGGATCCCATACCCCTGATCGGGTTTATCGGCCGAAGGTCCTTTCCGCAGCTTCCATGCAAACAGAAGTCCCATGGACAGCAGGAACAGGGGCGTCGGTTCGGGAATGACGGTAAGATCCATGTTCAGGCTGCTGATACGGATGGTCCGGTTTCCCGATCCCCAGCTATTCAATCCGAAGCCGATGGTGTCGAACGTGAAAGATGACGAGGTGAGCTCGATGGTGTTGAAGTTATAGAACGTATCGGTGAAGTAATCATACGATCCCCTCACCTCCATGGTCGTGAGCCCCGACCTTCTTAGATCCAGCGTAAGCACCTTGTCATATGAATAGGAAACGGCATCGGGAAGACCCAGGCCGCTGTAGACCGACGTGAATCCGCCGGCGACACCCCCGAGCGCTGAACTGAACAATCCGTCTCCGGTATCGGCCTGCCGGATGGAGCCTCCGGAAAAGTCCGTCCCGGTGGCCATCCGGAACAGATACCCGTCCGGCGAACCCAGATTCATGGTGGCCATGGAATCATTTGCATTGATGGATACGTTATCGGGCCGGTCGCCGAGAAACAGGCGGAAGTTGCTGGCATTGTTCGCCATGTTGGCCGACCCGACAAACACGATCTCCACAACGACCCGGTCCCCTATGCCCAGCGTGAATTCATCGAACGCCTTGTAGAATCCGGACCGGTCCAGCGTGGCATCCGTGGCCCGGAGATAATTGTCCGGAGGCACTGCTGGAAGTGTGTTGGCATTGAAGTCGCCGGCGTAATACCAGCCGTGAGCGGACGCATCCGGCGAACCGCTGTTGGCAAAATCATCGGTGAAAAGAACCGCGGCGTCGGTGATGCCGCCCAAACCGGCCGTCACGACGCCTGCACATACGGCAAGACACCGAACCTGCAAGGGCCTTATTCGAATAACCGGTTTATTCAACATGCCTGTATCGTTTCCCCACACCAGCCTTACGGGAAACCAACACGGGGTCAACCGGTCATGCGGACCGGACCCGACAAACAAATGTTACATTTCCGACCTGCTTATTCGTGGAATTCTATGATTGATCGCGAACGGCGTGAGTGGGACAAGCTTGCAGTACAGGATCCATGAGCATGACCAAACGCATACTCTGCATCGCGGCAACACCGGCGTTTCAGCAAATCATGACCTTTCCGCACTACCGGCCGGGTTCGGTGAACCGGGCGGCGGACACCCGGGTCACGATCGCCGGCAAAGGCGTGAACACCGCCCGGGCCGCGACACTCCTCGGCTGCAGGACCACCGCGCTGATCTGCGCCGGCGGATACAACCGCGGGCGCCTGGAGGCATCTCTGGATCGTGAGAACATCGGGTACCGCATCATCGACACCGGCTCCCCGGTTCGAACCTGCATCACCATCCGAGATGAGACGTCAGGCGGTACTGTGAACATGACCGAGCTGGTCGAGGAAAGCCTGCCGCTGAGCCAGGATGTCATGGAGGCGCTTATCGAGGCCGTCCGTACCGAGAGCCGGCAGGCGGATCTTGTTCTGCTTTGCGGGAACCCTCCGCCGGAAACGCCGCACGATCTGTACCGGCGCGTGACCGAAGTATCGGCTGTTCCGGTGATGATCGACGCACGGGGTCCGTGGGCGCTGGAAGCCCTCGCCGCCCGTCCGCTTCTGCTGAAAATGAATCGTGAGGAATGGGAGGACATGAAGGATGCCGTACCCTCTCCGTCCGCGGATGCCGGCGACACCTGGCTGTTCATCACCGATGGCCCGAGCGTCGCCCTGCTCTCTCGGGGGGATACCTGTATTCGCCTCACGCCTCCGGTTGTCACCGATGTCGTGAACACCGTTGGCTGCGGGGATGCGACGACCGGAGGCCTGGCCGTTGCGTGGGTCGAAGGCAGGCCGATGCCGGAAGCCGCGGCCCGGGGCCTGGCCGCGGGAAGCGCTTCCGCACTGACCCATGACCCGGGGCGACTTGATCCCGCCAGGGCACAGGACCTCTTCGCGCAGGTCAGGGTTTGAATGTTTCGAGGTCGGCGGGCAGGCTGGCCTCGGGAAACGCTCGTACCAGGTCGCGAACAACCTGCCGGGCAAGATGAGCCTGACCGGCCGCGACATACGCCCGCGCCAGCCGGATCAGGATCTCCATGCGGCTGTCCGGCGGAAGATAACGGGCCCGCAACCGCGCCTTTTCCAGCACCTCCGCCGCCTCATCGAATGATCCCTGCTTCATCAGCACAAATCCGAGGGTGTCGAGAGCGGCGGGATTGGAGGGTTCAAGGATCGAGGCCCGGCGGGCGAAACTCTCCGCTTCATCCAGCTTGATCCCCTGCTCGGCAAGAAGATAGGCGAGGTTGTTACAGACCCGCGCGTTCATCTCATCCCGGCCGAATGCAGTGCGGTACATATCTTCCGCGTCGCCGGGACGGCCGGCCGACCGGAACAGGTTGCCGGCGGCAACCAGGAGATCCGGATTGTCCGGTTCCATCTGCAGGGCGGCATTCATATCGACCAGCGCCTGATCACGAAGCCCCTGGTTGTCGAGAAAGCGGGCGCGGGAGACATGCTCCAGCATCGACATATCCCACCGGGGGTACTCCGCGGGCGCCACCACCAGCATCCATCGTTGGACCGGCCGCCACAGCCGGTCGAATTCAGCCACCGAATACACGGTGGGTTGGCCGCCCCCGGCCTGGCAGGCGATCTGGAGGCTTTCCCGGTTGAACCCGTTCACCACCGCATAGCGGCGGGAATGAAGATCCCCGGTATCCTGGAGCATCACGATCACCGGGACATCGGACCGGATCCGCTCCTCGAGCTTGCGGCGGTTTCCATACTCCGCGAATGCCCACAGGCCCTGGTGACCGGAAAGCTGGATCATGCGCTCCTGGATCGTGGCCAGATCGCTGCCGGTACCGGCAAGCGCGGCATCCACATCGTCCTGGGACATGCGGATGCCCCAGAATCGGAAGACCGAGGTCAGGGGGGCCGAACCCCTGTCCCGGTCATTGAAACCGAGCGGCGGAACATCCTCGATGTAATAACCGTCCCTCGGAAAGCGGGCGAGGTTCTCCATGAAATTGTCCCCGGGACGGGGGGAGGCACAGGCGGTCAGAAACAGGAGCAAGGACACGACCATCAACGCAGTCCGCGCTGCGAACCGGAGTTCAGAACGATCGGAGGTCGTCATCGATGACACCCAGAACGCCGGGGGTGCTCTTGACCAGGGCCAGAGCCCGCAGTTTGACCGCGGCATCGGGTACCCGGCCGTGCAGGGAGACCACGCCGTCCCGGGTGGTCACGCCGATCATGAAGCGTCCGGTGATGCCGTCTTCGCTGAGCCGGTTCTCCACCGCGGACGTGACGTCGGCATCGGTTGCCGGCTCGGCCAGCGGATCGTCGATTGCAGGCAGATTCGTACAACCCGCGGTCAACCACCCGAGGCAGGAAACAAAGGCACACAACAGGATCCATCGCTTCATGGCGCGAACGATACGCAACCCCCCGGAAAAGGTCAATGTTCCTCGGTCGCTGGACAAGTCCGCATCATCCGTTATAGTTGGTGTGTCGCAATGACGCGATTGTTATACGAAGGAGATGTTTCTTTATGGCACACACAGTACCTGATCTGCCGTATCCGAAGGATGCGCTGGAGCCGCATATCGATGCCCAGACCATGGAAATTCACCATGACAAGCACCATGCGGCTTACGTAAGCAAATTGAATGCCGCCCTTGAAAAAGCCCCCGATCTGCAGAGTCTGTCGGTGGAAGACCTGATCGGGGATCTGAGCAAGGTTCCGGAAGGAATCCGCGGCGCAGTCCGCAACAACGGCGGCGGCCACGCCAACCACAGCCTTTTCTGGCAGGTGATCGGCCCGGACGGCGGCGGAGAACCGTCGGGCGCCCTCGCCGATGCCATCAAGTCCGAGCTCGGCGGCTTCGATGCGTTTAAAGAGAAGTTCGCCGATGCCGCGGCAACCCGCTTCGGATCGGGTTGGGCATGGCTTTGCGTGAAGAGCGACGGCAAACTCTGCGTCTGCTCGACCCCGAATCAGGACAGCCCGCTGATGAACGGCGTGGCCGAATGCCCGGGAACCCCGATCCTCGGACTCGACGTCTGGGAGCATGCCTATTACCTCAAGTACCAGAACCGCCGCCCCGACTACATCGCGGCCTTCTGGAACGTGGTCAACTGGGCCAAGGTCGGCGAACTGTATGACGCCGCGACCTGACGGCGCACGATACCATTCACGAACGACGACGGCCCGCGGAAACGCGGGCCGTTTTGTTTGTTTTGACCATTCCTCACCGGCAATGCTAGGAAGGAGTTGCTCTCGCCGGTGTGGCCGTATTCTTCGGTCCAGGACATGGTGTCCGCGGCTAGGAAAGCAGGGGTATTCACATGGCAAACGTCGTTCTTGAGAACGTATACAAAATCTATCCGGGGGATGTCGTCGCAGTCAACGACGCCAACCTCGAAATCGAAGACCAGGAATTCGTCGTCCTCGTCGGGCCGTCCGGCTGCGGCAAATCGACGACTCTCCGCATGATTGCGGGGCTGGAGGAAATCAGCAAGGGCAGCATCTACATCGATGGCAAGAAGGTCAACGATGTCCCTCCCAAGAACCGCGACATCGCCATGGTGTTTCAGAACTACGCCCTCTATCCCCATATGTCGGTTTACAAGAACATGGCGTTCGGCCTGAAGCTGCGCCGGTTTCCCAAGGATGAGATCGAAAAGCGGGTGCGTGAAGCCGCGGAAATCCTCGGCATCGAGATGCTTCTCCACCGCAAGCCCAAGGAACTATCCGGCGGACAGCGCCAGCGGGTCGCGGTCGGCCGGGCCATCGTGCGGAAGCCGAAAGCCTTCCTGTTCGACGAGCCCCTGTCCAATCTCGATGCGAAGATGCGGGTGCAGATGCGGACGGAGATCAGCAAGCTTCACACCCGACTGTCGTCGACCATGATCTACGTCACCCACGATCAGGTGGAAGCCATGACCATGGGCGATCGGATTGTGGTCATGAAAGACGGCCTCATTCAGCAGGTCGCCCCACCGTTGAAGCTGTACGATCAGCCCGCGAACCAGTTCGTGGCCGGCTTTATCGGCAGCCCCCCCATGAACTTCTTCAACGGCTCCATCGTATCCAAGGGTGACGGGCTGTGGTTCGACGAAGGAGGCTTCTCCATCCGCGTCGGTACCGACCAGGAGTCGAAACTTGCGCCGTATGCCGGCAAGCCGATCGTCTTCGGTATCCGGCCCGAGGATATCGCCGATGTCCTGTACGTAACCAACCCCAACCCCGATCACCAGATGACGGCCAAGATCGAGGTGCTCGAGCCCATGGGTTCGGAAATTTACCTCTACCTGACCACCGGCAAACACACCTTTATCGCCCGGGTCGGAGCGAGCGAGAATGCCGACGTCAACCAGGACTTGAATCTCGTGTTCGACATGAAGAAATCGCATTTCTTCGATCACGACTCAGGCGAAACGATTGTCTGACCCACGACTCCACCCTCCGCCCGCCCGGGCGGAGGGAGAGGGATTCGAAACCTCGGTTTCCGGCTCGGCGGTCTGCGGTGGACCCGCGGGCTGATCCCTGCTACATATCGGGGTGATGGAAAACGATCCCAATATGTTCATGGTTGTTCTGCTGTTCCTCCTGGTGAGCGGCCTTGCCTTCGTGGTAATCGCCCTCGCCACCAGCTTCCTGCGATTCCAGATGATGACGGAAAGCACCGCCGCTGATGAGGCGGGGATTGAAGGCGACGACAAAGCTCTGAAGCTGGAACTCGTTCGCAAACTCACCGGCATCAAGCGGCGGCGGGCCAGCCTGACCCTGTTGATGATGCGGGTGGTACCCGCCGCCGGCGCAACCGGTGAGCCGTCCGAGAGCATCCGCACGGAGTTCCGGGACGCGCTGCAGCGCGAGCTGCGCAACGAGGATACCGTCTCCCGGCTTGATAAGGGTTTCGGCTGGGGTGTGCTGCTGGTCGATGCCAACCGCGATGTCTCAGCCATTATCAAACGTCTTGATGATGCCGCCCGGGATGCCCAGTGGCCCGAAGGATACCAGACCCCGGAGGGCGGCTGGCGGATCGGCGTCGCCCGCTCGCCGGAAGACGGCGCCACCGCAGCCGATCTATACGCAGCGGGCAAGAGAGCGCTGGATGAGGCGATGGAGCAGGGCAAGGTCCATGTATTCGCCTCCGCCCCCGCCGCCTCCGACGTTCAGGATGGTCCGGAGGATAGCCGGGAACACATGGATGCCATCATGGACGAACGCCACCTCATCCCGGCGCTGCGGAAGTACATCGCCCTCTACCGCAAGGAGGATATTCCGGTCACCGTGATCATGACCGATATCGATCACTTCGACCGGTATAACAATCACTACGGCAGGGAAACCGGCGACGCCATCCTGAGGGATTTCGCGGCATTCCTGGAGAAGGAAATCCGGGAGGAAGATCTTCTCGCCCGCTGCGATGGCGACGGGTTTATCATGGCCATGGGCATTGCGCCCGATATCGGTGAGCAGGTCGCAAGCCGGATACATGCCGCCCTTCGCCGGCATGTTTTCGATCCCGACCGGAAAAAACTCAAGCTGACCGCCAGCTTCGGCATCGCCGGCTATCCTGATGTTGTCGGCAACGCGTCACGATACCTCGATGCCGCGGATCATGCCCTGCGCACCGCCAAGGCCAGGGGCCGCAATACCTGCGTCCGATTCACGACCGACATGCTGACCGCCGCCGTTCGCAGCCAGGGGACCAAGGATGTCTTCTGAGTCGCTCCAGCTCGGGGTCAACATCGACCACGTTGCGACCCTGCGCCAGGTGCGCAAGGCCTCCTATCCTCAGCCCATCGATGCGGCCCGCCTGTGTGCGGAAGCCGGCGCCCATGGCCTGACCGTTCATCTTCGGGAGGACCGACGCCATATTCAGGACAGCGATGTCCGGGCCATCAAGCATGCCGCCCTCCTGCCCCTCAACCTGGAGCTCGGCAACCACCCGGAGATCGTGGCCATCGCCCTCGGCATCCGGCCCGATGAGGTATGCCTTGTACCCGAGCGGCGGGAGGAACTCACCACCGAGGGCGGTCTTGACGTGGCCGGCCGTCTGGAAGAGCTGGCTCCCACCGTCAGCGCGTTCGGCGAGGCGGGAACCGATGTCAGTATGTTCATCGATCCCGATCTCGACCAGGTCGAGGCCTCGGCCCGGATCGGCGCCCCCACGATTGAGCTGCATACCGGAACGGTTTGCACCGCCCCGGATGCGGAAGCGGAACGGGAAACGGAGCGCCTGGTGAAGGCCGCGGTGCGGGCTCACGAGCTGGGGTTGCGGGTCAACGCCGGGCACGGCATCAACCTCGACAACCTCAACCGTATCCTCCGCATCCCCCACCTGTCCGTTCTCAACATCGGCCACAGCATTGTCAGCCGGGCGGTAATGATCGGGATGAAAGCCGCAGTAAAGGAAATGCTCGAGGCCATGGCCGCCTACCGGGGAGGCGGTACGGCATGAAACTGGTGACCGCGGAACAGATGCGCGAGCTGGACCGCCGGACGATCGAGGAATACGAGGTCAAAGGCGAAGTATTGATGGAGCGTGCGGGTCAGGGCGTTGCCTCCATCGTCCGACGTCTCGCCGAGGTATGCGGCTTTCCCGGGGCGATGATTCACCTGATCGCCGGACGCGGCAACAACGGCGGCGATGCTTTTGTGGCCGCGCGTGCGCTGAAGGAATCGGGATGTGCAGTCGAGGTCTGGTTGGCCGGTTCCGAAAACCAGGTCCGCGGCGATGCCCTGATCCACCTGAGCCGGATGAAGAAAGCCGGCATCGAGCTGATTGAACTGCCCACGGTGGAGGATTGGGATGCAGCCGCCCGGGAACCGTTTTATGCAGAGATCGTCGTCGACGGTGTCCTGGGAACCGGCCTGACCGGCCCGGCCCGCGGGCCCGCGGTCGGCGCCATCCAGTACATCAAGACCGTCCAGCGCGACGCGCTTTGTGTATCCATCGATATCCCTTCCGGCCTGAATGCGGACAGCGGCGCCGCCGAAGGGGATGCCGTCACTGCGGACGTGACCGTCACCATGGGTCTGCCCAAGATCGGCATGGTCAAGCCCTCGGCCATCGACTACATCGGCACGCTCGAGGTCATCGATATCGGCATCCCGGGGGAAGCCATCTCGGACGTTGAACGTACCGAGCCCCTGGAGTTCATTCATGCCGCGGATATGCGATCGGTTTTTCCGCGGCGGCCCCGAAGTTCCCACAAAGGAACCTACGGTCATGCATGGATCATCGGGGGAAGCCGGCGATTCAGCGGCGCCTGCAGTCTTGCCGGGATCGCCGCCCTGAAATCAGGAGCCGGTCTCGTGACCGCGATAGTTCCCTCGGGCATTCACGCCGTGACCGCGTCCGTTCACGAACTGATGGTCGTGGCCGGGGAAGACGACGAGTCCGGCTTCCTGACCGCAAACAGCCTGGCCGCGATGGAGGATGCATGGCCGCAGATGAGTGCGGTGCTGGCCGGGCCGGGGATGGGCAACCGGGACGAAACCCGGAGCCTTGTGGAAGACATCCTGGGCCGCGCCGGTTGCCCGGTCGTCCTCGATGCCGACGCCCTCAACGTGTTTGCCGGTGATGCTGCCGCCCTCGCCGGACTGCGCAAGGGATCGATGGTCCTGACCCCCCACCCCGGAGAGCTCGCACGGTTACTCGGTGTTTCCACCACCGCGGTCCAGGCCGACCGGTTCGCTCACGCGCAAAAGGCCGCGGAACTCACCGGCGCGGTGGTCGTACTGAAAGGTGCGGGCACCCTTGTTGCATCCCCCGAGCAAACTCTCCGGGTCAACATGACCGGCAACCCCGGCATGGCCACCGGCGGAGCGGGCGATGTGCTTGCCGGCATGATCACCGGGTTCATCGCCCAAGGCATTGCCCCCTGGGATGCAGCGCGGGCCGGGGTGTATCTGCACGGCAAAGCGGGTGATTTCGCAGCTTGGCGCAAATGCCAGGCCGGCATGATCGCGGGCGACATCCTCGACGAGATACCCTACGCGCTGCGCGACCTGATGATCCGATAAGACTACCCGCCCGCCACCAGGGTCGGCTCAATCAGGATACGTTCGACCCGGGCATTGCGGTTGGTCAATCGCCACAGCAATTGATCGACGCCCCGGCGACCGATTGCAGTGGCGTGAATATCGATCTCCGCAGGACGGGGATGAAGGGACGATACGAGGATCTCTTCATTGTTACAGGATACGACATCGATATCGCGGCCGGGATGGATCCCTTGCTCGACGAGGATCGGATACACCGCCGCGGCGAGCAGATCCGAGTTTACGAACAATCCGGTCGGACGCACAGGCGAGTCAGCCATGGTTCGAACCAGTGCCTCAAGACTTGACCGGTTCACCCGGTTGTATTGGGCTGTGGCTTCGATCAAATCCGGATCGGTGAGCAGGATGGCATCTCCGCCCGCACGCTTCATGACCGAGGCAAAGTCTGCACCCCGGTATTCGTGACGCGCTTGCGCAGGTGTGCTGATGTGCGCGCAGCACGTATGCCCGCGATCCAACAGATAGCGTGCCGCCAGCTCACCGATGACCCGGTTGTTGTAGGTAACATGATCACATCCCTCGAGCATGTCCGACGTCCCCATCACCCGAACACACGGCAACGCACCCAGCGATCCGCTTTCCATGATTTCCTTTATTCGTCCGAATATGATGACGCCATCAACCTCACGCTTCAACATGGCGGACCGCAATTGATGGAGTCCGTCGATGTAGCTGAGCATCAGGCCGAATCCATGATCGGCAAGCGCCGTCTCGATCCCCTGGAGAACCTCCGCATACACTGGAGCGCGCAATTGGCCCCGGGAGATTCCGTAAATCAGCAGTGCAACCCTTCGCTTGCGCCTCTCCCGGGGTCGATTCAACCTTGGCCCCCGCCGACGATTCGGCGGCTGAGGCTCATAGCCGATTTTCGCCATCGCCGCCCGCACCGCTCCCACCGTTCGCGGTTTGACTCCGGCACGGTTGTTAATCACGCGGGATACCGTCGCGACCGAAACGCCCGCTTCACGGGCTACCGTGTAAATGGATTGATGCTCTGTTGTTGCTGTCGTGTCGTTCATGAATCGCCTTCCTGCCATGTGACAGAATGAAAAGCGGGGGATAGATTGTCAATGTAATAATTATATTACAAAATAGATATATCGTTTTATCCCTTTATATAAAGGTGTTTATGTATTAAATATTCTTCTTTATATTTTCTTATGAAAAGTAATTAATACTTGATCTTCCGTCGGCCGTCGCCGATAGTATCTCCATCTCATACGCGGCATGGATGCCCTGTGCCCGTGAGACATGTTCAAAGGCGGGTGACGGTGAAACAAAACCATCCGAACACGGTTATGAGCAGAGAAACGGTCGGGAGCAGTGCGAAGCCCGGTGATCCCAGCATCCTGCAACAGCTTATGGACGTGCTGATGGCGGATTCACGTTTCAGCCTCCGGTTCGAGGATCTTTCCGGTATTTGCCAGGACATCGAGACGCTTCATCTTCCGGCCGTCTACCACAGTCACAATTCGTCGTTCTGTGAGCTGGCCCGCATCGACAAACGTGATCAGGGGCGTTCCCGCTGTCAGAGAAACCGCGATGCCATCAACCGTCTGGCCGCGCGCCGGCGCGAGCCGTTTATCGGCCGCTGTCATCTCGGACTGACCGAAATCGTGTATCCGCTTCTGATCGATGGCATCCTGCTCGGCGTCTTTCTGTGCGGATCGGTTGTTCTTCGCGGAACCGAGGAATCCAGTCGCGAACGTATTCGCCGTCACGCGATCCGTACCGGCACATGCCCTTCGCGCTGGCTGGAAGCGCTGGGCGACTGTCCGCATGTAACCCAGACCGAGTTGTCCGGCGTCATGTCGAGGCTGGAGGTACTGGCGAGGATCACGAAAACCCTGGTCCAGGCATCCGGGTATCCGATTCGAAATTATCGTCCCTATGCCTCGCAACGGGTGATGGAGAAGAGGCGCCAACAGCCGGCGATCGTGCGGATGGCGCGATGGCACATTGCCCGCCATCTCAATGAACCGCTCACCGTGCGAATTGTTGCCGAGTGGATGAGATGCCATCCGGATTATCTGAGCCGGAAGTTCAAGGAGTGTGAAGGAATCAGTCTGCATGAGTACATCATTCACGCCCGGCTGAATCGAGCCCGGCAGATGCTGCGCAGTTCGGATTGCGATGTCGGGCAGATCGGCTTCGAAACCGGCTTTCGCAGTCACAGCCACTTCACAAAGGTTTTCCGTCTACACGTCGGCATGACCCCCAGCGACTACCGGGATCAGCTTGCCTCGGTCGGCTGAGTTGAGCCTATACATTATCCCGTACGATCGTTGATCGTACCGGTCGGTGAACCCGGTTACGATACATAGTCACTCTTGTATTCATCGGTTGGTTCAAACGACTGGACGATGTCCAGGTACAGCCCGTTGGGATCCTGGATACAGAAGTGCCGCTGACCCCAATCCTCGGATCGCAACGCAAGCACGATGGGGAGCGATTTTGATGTCGCCGCTTCGTATGCCGCGTCCGCATCGTCCACTTCCAGGCTCAAAATGACCCCTTTTCCGGAAAAGGCGTTCTGAAAGATGGGGGGCTGTGTGGGCTGTTCCGGCAGCATGAAACCAACCTGCACACCGGATTTCGTGAGGAGGTGAAGGTACCAGTCACCCGAGAATACGACATCGAAACCCAGATGTTCCGTGTAGAATGTTTTCGCGGCTTCGAGATCCTTGACGATACATACCGGAAACGAGCTTTTGGGTTGGATCATGTGCAGTACCTCGTGATTATGGGGTGTGATTCGTCGGTTCGGGCAGACCCTCCGCCGGCGGGCCGAGATGCCGATGGAGAAAGGTTCGGATTTCGGTCAGGTAGGCGGGCGTTTCGGACCAGCTTGACTCGTCGTGGTCGCCGCGGAGGCTGACGAAGGATTTGGGCTCGGGGGCCGCGCGATAGAGCATCATGCCGAGATCGAAGGGAATCAGCTTGTCGTCGATGCTGTGGGAGAAAAGTTTGGGAATGGAGACGGATCCGATTTTGGCCAGGGAATCGAACCGGTAGCGAAGCAGCCGGCCGACGGGCAACCGCGGATACCAGCGGCGGCCGAGAATCAGGGAGGACGGAAAGGTACATTCGAGAATCAATCCCCTGAGCGGCTTATCCAGCGCAAGCTGAACCGCGACCGCCCCGCCGAGAGACGCCCCGTAGGCCACCACCGGCGGTTTGTCGTCATCGGCGTATTTCGAGCGGACAACCTCGTAGGCCGCCCTCGCATCCCGGTAGATTCCCTTCTCCGATGGGCGGCCGCGGCTCCGACCGTATCCCCGATAATCGAAGATGAACACGTTCACCCCCTGACCCTGAAGGTCCGCGGCGAGATCCACCCGGTCGCTGATGTTCTGGGCATTGCCGTGACAATACAGGAGGGTTCCCGCGGCGCCGGGATACGGAATCCACCAACCGTGCAGCCGGCAGCCGTCCTCGGCCACGAAATCCACCTCATCATACTCCAGCCCGCGGTCGGCGGGTGTTCCGCTCATGGTCCGGGAGGGACGAAAGGCATGACTCCACTCGAACCAGCGCGACCACACGATGAATCCGGCCGCAGCGAGAGCAGACAGTGCGATGAGCATGTTCGCACTCATCGAATCTCAAAGGTCTTCGGACACGAAGCCAGCACACGGCAGTTGTTCTTCAACACCACCACGGTATCCTCAATCCGAACCCCGCCGATGTCGGGATCATACAGGCCCGGCTCCACTGTCACCACGTTCCCCCGGGCAAGTTGATGTGCGGCGAGACTGATCGAAGGGGCCTCATGAATCTCCAGGCCCACGCCGTGACCGGTTCCATGGAAGAAGCCTCGCGGGATTCCGTCGACCACACGGGTGGGAAACCCGCAGGTGTCAAAATACTCGCGGATGTATTCATGAATCGCCCAACCTTTGGCCCCGGCCCGGACCATGGTCAGCGCGTCGGCCTGGGCTTTCTTCACTGCACGATACATCCGCTTCTGATCCGGCGTGGCCCGGCCCTTCACCACCGTGCGGGTGATGTCGCCCCAGTACCCGGTTTTCTGATGATAGGGAAAAATATCGAGGACGATGGTTTCCCCGGCTCGCAACGGTCCGCTCCCGGTATCGTGGGGATCCGCCGCCTGTTTTCCGCCCGCGATAATGATGCCGCGGGTCGCGCACTGATGCGACAACAGCTCCACTTCGATTTCATACTTCATCCGTTCCGACGTCAGGATATGACGACCGAGCCGAAGTGTTCCGCCGGAATCAATGGTCGAGGCCCGCAGGAGCAGAACGCCTTTCTTCACGGCGGCGGCGGCTGCTCTCTGCACCTCCTCCATGCAGGCAATTTCTTTCCGGGTCTTCACCGCGCGCGACGGATACAGAGGGCCGTCCGACACCTCGATCCGGATACCCCGCTTCCGCAGCATGTCCGCAATGGAAATCGGAAACGTCGGCGGGACGGTCACACGCCGCAATCCCCGTTGTTTCAGCAGAGCCTTCGCCCACACCCCGACGCTGCGGCCGTCCTTGCGGGTGAGACCAAGCTCTGTCGACAGCAGTACCTTGACCCGGTGCGACTCCTGTTTCGCCCGTCCGTATTCCAACTCCGGCACCACGAGAAAGCGTCGATTCCCTTCATCTAGAAACACCACCGGATCCACCGGCATAAACCCGGAAGCATAGCGCATATCCGACGCCTGTTCCGCGCCGGCAATGATGAGTTTGGGTCCTGTTGACTGTTTCATCAGACATCCTTTATGGGGGTTTCCCTTATGAATCATCCTGTCACGTCGCTATGAACGGGATCAACGAATTCTCCTTATTTTTCGTCTTTGCCGTTCACAAACCGCACACAAACAATACGTTAATCACGAATACTACATCTTGTGGTTTTTCACCTGATGAAATCTATGCGTGGTAGCCCTCGAAAAAGATTCACCGTTTCTTTTTTTTTCCCTTGTTCGCACAGCATCCGGTTCCTAGTGTCTGTCCGACACGAGGACGGCAGGTGAACAAACCGGCTGTTGATAAGATGTTAATAACTTGATTTGTACGATGTTGCGCAAGGAGAAGACCAGACGAATATCACCGGCCCTGATGCCCTGATTGCAAAGGCTTATCACCCGGTTTTTTCTGTTGGTCTCGGCGGCAACGCATGCGCCGGTTGGTTTCTCGTTCTTCCCCGTGTCTTCCGATGAGTACGAAGCGGAAACAATTTGTTTTTCGAAACAGGGGTTGGACGAACGTTGATGAATGCACAAGCGGTTTGGAGCAGGGCCTGCCGTCATCTGAAGGACACGCTATCCAAGGATGTCTTTGACCGGTGGATCGGGGTAATTGAAGCGCATGATTGTGATGAGCAGAACCGCATGGTGCTGCGGGTCGCCAACAATTTTTACCAGTCCTGGCTGGAGGAAAATTACCTCTCGCTGATTCAGGACGCGGTCCGCGCAGTATCCGAACGTCCGCTGGAGGTCGCTTTCCACGTCGACCGCAATGCCCAGCTCGAAGAGCCGCCGTCGATGGTGATGACCGAGACCCGGGAGTCTCAGAAAAAGAAGCCGGCGAAGCAGGCCGCGAAGCCGGCGTTGAATCCCAAGTATATCTTCGACTCGTTTGTCGTCGGCCCGTCGAACAATTTCCCCCATGCCGCCTCGCTCGCGGTGGCCCAGTCTCCGGGGCGTGCCTACAACCCGCTGTTCCTCTACGGGGGTGTCGGCCTCGGCAAGACCCACCTGATGCAGGCCATCGGCAATCATGTCTACCAGCAGCACAAGGCCTGCATCCGGTACGTCTCCTGCGAGCAATTCACGAATGAATACATCGACGCTCTCCAGCGCCAGGCCCTCGTTGAGTTCCGCAAGAAGTACCGCAGCACGGATGTCCTGCTGATCGACGATATCCAGTTCCTCGCGGGCAAGGAACGGATGCAGGAGGAATTCTTCCATACGTTTAATTCGCTGTTCGACAGTCACAAACAGATCGTGCTGACCTGCGACCGTCCGGCCAGCGAGATTCCGGGACTGGAGCACCGCCTGGTATCACGATTCGAGTGGGGACTGGTCACGGAGCTTGAACAGCCGGACGTGGAAACCCGGATCGCGATTCTCCGCAAGAAACAGGAACAGTTGAATGTCCAGGTCGAAGCCTCGGTCATCAATTACCTCGCCGAGAACATCCGGGCCAACATCCGCCGCCTCGAGGGCGCGCTGATCCGGGTGGTATCCTACGCCTCCCTGACCGGCAAGCCGGTCACTATCGAAGTCGTTGACTACCTGCTGCGGGACACCCTGGACCAGGAGCGGCAGACCGCGATCACCATCGAGGAGATCCAGAAGATCGTTTCGGATTACTTCGACATCCGGATGGGCGACATGGTCAGCAACCGGCGGCCGCAATCGATCGCCTTCCCCCGCCAGGTCGCAATGTACCTCTGCCGCGAGGTCACAAATCAGTCCCTGCCCACCATCGGCAATGCCTTCGGCAGGAACCACGCCACCGTGGTGCATGCCTGCAAAACGGTGTCCAAGCGCCTGAAGGATGATGCGACCTTCCGCCAATCGATGATGGTCCTCCAGCAGCGCATCGGAAAGCGCTCGTCCTGACCCGGCCGATGCACGCCCTGTCTCCTTCTTGCCCGGTTACCCGCACGGTCTGGTTCTCCGTTGTACCGTTTCAATCCGTCTTGTGTTCGCCGTTGATGAACCCCACAATAACCTGTCAATGGCTGTGGACGGATCGTGAATAACTCCGGCCGCTGTGGACAACGGAATGTCGCCGACAGAATTGTCCACAGCCGGGACCGGCAGAAAAGAAGCTGTTTGCAGTATGTTTAATCATTGTTGTATCTATCAACAGGACATAATAATAAGACGGATTACCCATATAGATACTTCCAGTATTCAGAGGGTTGTTGATAGACCCGATTGGAGAAGCCATCCATGAAGCTCAAAGTAAACAAAGACGTTATCCTCGAAGGTCTCCAGCGCGTGCAGTCCGTGGTCGGCGCCCGCACCACCCTTCCAATCCTCTACAACGTGTATCTCAAGGCCGAGGATGACAAACTCTGGCTGACCGCCACCGACCTCGATGTGTCGGTCCGGACCCATATCGCCGCCGATATCTCACGAGCCGGCGGGTCCACCCTCCCGGCGAAACGTGTCTTCAGCATCTGCAATGCCCTCCCCTCCACGGATATCGAGATCAACATCGACGACAAGGATGTGGCCACGATCAAGGCCGGTTCCTCCCGGTTCAAGATCATCGGCATCAGCGAGGATGAGTTCCCCCCGCTGCCCAAGTTCGCCGGCGACAAAACCTACACCCTCGACCAGGGCGTGTTCCGCAACATGCTTTCCAACGTGTCCTACGCCGCCTCGACCGATGAAAGCCGGTACGTCCTCAACGGCGTGCTTCTGAGTTTCAAGGAAGACAAGTTGACGGTCGTGGCTACGGATGGCCGAAGGATGGCTCTGTATGAGCAGGACGTGGAGTTTCCGGCCGAGTTGCAGGGAGACTACGTCGTGCCGAGCAAGACCGTTCAGGAGCTTCTGAAGACGCTGGACAGCGAGGGAAGCCTGAAAGTCATGGTCAGCGAAAACCAGATCGCCTTTGAGTTTGATTCCATGCTGATCATCTCGAAGCTGATCGAGGGTACCTTCCCCAATTTCCGCCAGGTGATCCCGTCGCAATGCGAGGAGCGGGTGAACGTGGAGCGGGAACAGCTTCTGACCGCGATCAAGCGTGTGGCCCTGGTCAGCGACAAAACCACCTCGGTCACGCTCGGGTTCTCCAAAAACCACCTCGAGCTGGTGGCGGTGGCCCCGGACGTCGGCGAAGCCACGGAAACCATTGCCGTCAAATACACCGGCAAGGAACTGCAGATTTCCTTCAACCCCGAATTTCTCGTGGACAGCCTCCGCAGCCTGACCAACGACGAAATCGCCCTGGAGTTGACCGACAACCTCAGCCCCGCCGTCCTCAAAACCGACGCCCCCTTCCTCTACGTGCTGATGCCGATGCGGGTGCGGTGACGCGAAAAGCTCCGTCGGAAATTCAGGAATTCCCCCGTTGAACGTTCAACGTTGAACGTTGTGCGTTGAACGTTTTTCCTAAAGCGCTCCCATCGCTTTGTGCAACTGGGGGATGATCCGGATGTCGGTCAGGTTTTCCGCCAGCCGGGCCTGCCAATCGAAGAGTTGACGCAGGGTCGGCGGGTTGTCGGCTTCGCCGAACGGGGTCAGGGGCTGGAGGATGACCGGAATGGAGGGGTCGATGGCGGCCACGATGGCTGCCGCCTGATCAAGTTCACGGTCCGGGGTGTCGGCGGAGACGACCGCTTTCACGAAAACATCCTTCCCTGCATCCCTGCACCGCTTCAGGAAATGACGGTGTCCTCCCCACGCGCTTTCGTTGCCGGTGGCGCCCGGCAGTTTGATATCCATGGCGACGATATCGACATGTGCGATCACCTTGTCGAGTTCGTGGTAGAGATCCCCCGAGGTTTCAAGGTACGTCCGGAAACCTGCGCGCTTCAAACCGGGCAGCACCCCGGCAAGAAATCCGGTCTGCATCAGCGGCTCTCCCCCGGTCAGGACGATGGAATGATGCAGGCCCCGGGGATGATCAAAGTCCCGGACCAGCTTCACCAACTCATCCGCGGTCAATGGATTGCTGCGGGTCTCGCGGTCATACCCGGCGCCCGCTTGTTTCTCGATGCGAAAGGAATCCGGCCGGAAGCCGGCAGGCTGCCAGGCGGTTACGGTCTCGGGGGTGTCGCAATACCGGCAGCGGCGGTGGCAGCCGTAGAGCCGGATGAAAAGCTGTCGGCACCCGGCATACGGGCCCTCGCCCTGCACCGAGCTGAACACCTCGGTCAGGTAGCCGCTGATCTGGTTGGATGAGGTCATGGCGGGCATACAGTAGCGGGAATCCGCGGACCGCGCCACCCTCGCGGAAGGAAAAAGAATTAAGTCGTCCATTCCCCAACGGATCCCCTCCCCCGGAGGGGTGCCCGAAGGGCGGGGTGGGTTTGGTGTTGGTGATACGATGCCCGTTATACGTGACCCACGACCCACCCCGTCTCCGCTGTCGCGGATCCACCCCTCCGGGGGAGGGGATCGGATTGTTGTGTGGAATCACGTGCTGCAGTCGCCCGGAACTTTTCCTTGCCTTGATCCGTGTCGGATTGAAGCATGGTGCGTGATGATTTGTTTCCGCCATCTTGTGTTCACACTCCTCGCGATCGGCATCGGCTCTCTTTCCGCATCGGCCTGGGAACTGACGGACGCTCTCGACCAGCAGGGTGATGCTTTGTGGTCCATGACGCCTGATGATTTCATGAACCGCTATCGTGAGGATGACTTCCGCTGGACCTCGCAGTCACGTCGAACCGCCCGGGCCTTTCGATCGTCGACCACGGTGTTCGGGGAAACGTCGGTGGAGGTGCTGGCGAAATTCGGCGACCGCGGCATGACTGCCCTCGGGGCGTCGGTCTACAACCGGGGCGATATGGGTCATCTTTCGTTCGACCGGTATGAATCGACAATCCAATCGCTCCGGACATCGCTGGACAGCCGGTTCGGTCCCGGAACCGAGCTTGACGACCAGTTGAAGTCCGCCGGGGTGAAACGCGATGCATGGTACTGGAAGAAGGGCGCCACCCAGGCCAGGTTGCTGACCAGCTACTCCACCCGTTTTGGTCAGGCCGGTGAAGACCGTCCGGAATACATTCGCGTGATCCTTGAACCATACGACAAAGCGGCCGATCCTACCCTTGCCATTAATCGTTTGCGTCTCCGCGACAAGGCGAACGAAGTATCCACATCGTCCCTTCGCGAGCGGGTGGTGCGGGAGGCCGACGGCGATGTGTTTATCGAAGGCATTCCCATGGTTGATCAGGGCGATAAGGGGTACTGCGCGGTGGCAACGACCGCCCGGATACTCCAATACTACGGGATGCCCGGCGACCAGCACGAGCTGGCCCAGCTTGTGAACACCACCGCCGGCGGGGGAACCAATCCCGAGGTCATGCTCGATACAATGAAAATGATCGGCTCAAAACTCGACTGCAAGGTCCGCGTCCTCGAAGCATATGATGTGGATGATTATCTGAAGCTGATCGACCGTTACAACCGGGAAGCCAGGCGGGAGGACCGCCGGGAGATTCAGACCGGACGCATGATTCACATTTCCTCAATCTATTCGAACATGGATCCATCCCTGCTGCGTGATGTCCGGTTGAAGAGTAGGGGGGATTTCAAGCGGTTCATCGATGACATCGAGGAATCGGTCGCCGAAGGCATTCCTCTTTCCTGGAGCGTGATTGTCGGTATCGTTGACGAGAATCCTCCAATCACCGGCGCCGGCGGGCATTTGCGCCTGATCATCGGCCACAATCCAAAAACCGGCGAGGTTCTCTATTCCGATACATGGGGCCGGGGGCATGAGAAAAAACGAATGAAGGCCGAGGATGCCTGGATGATCACCACCGGCCTGTATCGCGTGGAACCCCGTTACACGACCCGATAGGGCGGTTTCAAAAAGTCGTAGCCGCTCATCTCGCACTCGTGCACATAGTCGTACACGCGATCCCCCGATCCGTGTGTTTAAGTAGGTGTACGAGTAAGGTCGAAGTCGCCAATGAAAAGGATACGGATTTATTTAAACCACCCTCGATCGATCCGGGTGACTCTTCAGACAACGCGGCCTGCTTTCATACCATCAACCATGTGAAAGCCCCCCCCGCAGCATCACGCATCCCACAACCCGAAACGCGCATCCCGCATCTCGAATCCCGTATCCCGTAACCCGTATCCCGCCCCTATTCCCCCTCCACCGGCGGTTCATACTCCGGGTCGGGGGCGTTGGTCCGGGCGGCGGAGGGCAGGCCTTCGAGAACGGCCGGGTAGTTCATGCGGAAGGTTGTGTCATAGCGATAGCGCGTGGCGCTGGACAGGGCGACCCACTTGTAGGTCTTTTCCTGTCCTTCGACAACCAGCACCAGACCGTCGTCCTGAATTTCCTTCACCTCGCCGCGGATTCGTACCCCGTTGATGAGATAGATATCGGCCGCGAATCCTGCCGAGAGGACAAGCATCCATATCATCATGACGTGCCGAATCAATTTGCTCATCATGACCGAAAGGGTAGCGGAAACCGAAAGGTCAGGCAATCTGTTCCGGTTGGTTATGATGGCTGATGAGGTTCGAGCACCCAGCGGCTGTTGAACCAGAAATACTGCTCCGGATGCTCGAGGATGAATGCAGTCATCCGGTTCATGACATGCGTGGTAAGGCGGATGATTTCTTCGTCACGATGTGCATTCGCATCCGGGTGGATCGGTTCCTCGATGATCCATTGGTGACGAGTCCAGCCGATGCGGGTGGTATAGGCATGATAGATCGGCACATTCGCTTTCCACGCGAACAGGGCCATGCCGCCGGCGAGGCTCGCGGTGTGATTCAGGAACGGCACGTCAATCGCGGTGGCCGGATCTTTCGATCGCAGATCAGGCAGGATGGCCAGCACTTCCCCCTTCTTCAGCCGCCGGATGACTGAACCGAGAGCCCGGCTGTGCCGTTCCACCACCCCCATGCCAAACCGGGTCCGCATCCGGTTCAGGTACGCATCCGTGAGCGGATTCCGCTGCCGCCGCATCATCGCGAAGAGCGGCATGCCGTGCAGACTCAACCCGATCCCCGCGAGATCCCAGTTGCCGCTGTGGCATACCGCGACCACCGCCCCGCGTCCCTCGCGGGCACGGGCAACGAGCTCCTCGTGCCCGGAGCAGGTTGCAATCTTCCAGATATTCTCCTCGGTATAACGGGGGGTCCGCATGAGATCGATGGCGTTAAAGAAAAGGTTCCGCCAGGCAATCCATACCGCCCGCCGGATCGCCCGGCGGTCCATGCGGTCGCCCATGACCGAAGCCATCCGCCGGCGGGCCTCCACGATTTTCTTCCGGGCCGGAAGGGATGCGGTACCGGCCAGCAGCCAGCCGATGAATAGCGCTGCCCGGTAGGGAAGGATGGATACAAGGAACGAGACGCCGCGAAGCAGGGCGTATTCGAGGATATGACGGGGCCGGTGACGCACAAACGGACTATGAAGGAGGCCGGGGGAGGCGGGCAAGTTCTTGATCAACCTCCCGGGGTTCTTCCATCAGCACCCGGAACCCGACATCGCGATCCCGGTAGGTTGCATTCATGAACACCCGGAGATCGACCCGTAGCATTGATGGCGCATCCTCGGCCCAGCTTCCTCCCATGATCATCGGCTCCCCATCGTCGCCACGACACCATTCCGCGACATTTCCCGCCATGTCAAAAAGCCCGAAGGCATTCGGCGGATACGATGCGACCCGAGCCGGGCCCGAGGCATCGAACACGCAGCGATTCGACCAGCTCCCCCACCCCCAAGGAAACGGCGCTCCGAATATGCCGCCGCGAGAGGCCCGTTCCCATTCGCCGGCCGTCGGCAACCGCACGGTTTGACCCGATTCCTTCCCGAGCCATTCACAGTAGGCTTCCGCCTCGCTGATATCGATTCCGGTGACCGGGTCGCGGGGATGACCGGCCATCGGTTCCCGCCCGGTTGCTTCACAGTACCGGTTGAACTGATCCACCGTGACCTCCGTCGCCGAAAGGCGAAACGTGTTTTCATCCTCCGAGCGGGGGATAAGGCGGGAAGGGTATTCCGCAACCCGGCCGGACAGGACGCCCGCCGCGACGGCCAGGACCAGCAGGAGACCGGCAACGTAACGTTTTACCTCTCGGAAAATCCTCGTTTTGAAAAGGTTCATCATGTGCGGATAACTTTTTGACAGGGAATGATCGGATTGACTAGTATTTCCGCGCACGGATCATCAATTCGGATTAAACTCAAGGCAGGTGGCGTAATGGATGAACTCGCACCGATAGTCATATTGGCCGTTTCGGTACTCGGCGTCGTGATCATGGCGATCGTGGTCGCCAAACTGGTATCTCTTTCCAAAGTTGTGGAGCGTCTTACCGAGCAATTACCCGGAACCGGCATGACCGCGAAGGAACTGGCGGATGAACTCGGCGGGAAAATTGATGAATCCTTCAAGAACTACCTGCCTCAGCCGGACAAGGTTTCCAGCGCGATCACCAGCTCGGTCGAACAGTCCGTAAAATCCGCTGCAACCAACGTGGAGGGCCTCCACAAGAAACTCCTGGATAGTCAGGACGCGCTTCTCGACAAGCTCATGGCGCATGAAAAGGACACGGTCAGCGGTCTCGAAGCCGCTCAGAAAGCCCTGTCCGGCGCAGCGACGCAGCTCGCGGCGGGGCTGGATACCGGATCCCAGAAGCTGAATGCATCGTTTGACACCGGCGCGGGTAAGCTCGTTTCCGCGTTGAATGAAAGCGCCAGCGGCATCCAGTCAGCGATGAACGATCACGCGGTGAAACTCGGCCAGGCGGTGGACACGCTTTCCAAGCAGCTCGATAAGATCGCGAAACTTGAGGAAGAAATCCAGAAGGTGCTGCACCTCCAGCAGGTGACGGATGAGACCATGAAGTCGGTTTCGTCCAGCGTCCAGTTCGGAGAGCTGGTTTCGACCCTCAAGGATCACCTCACCAAGTCGGACAAGCTGATCGAGGAAGCCACCCGGCCTCGTACGATCCGCCTCGTCGAAAGCGAATCCTGACCGTCGGTCCATCGTCCGGACAACCGGCATAGACCTGAACCGGATGTTCATGGTACACTCCGGCCATGTTCTCCGCCGATACCCATGTGCACGTATATCCGTGCTATGACCTGGACAGGTTTCTCCGGAACGCCCGGACCGGACTTCTCGCTGCCGGCCACCCCGCCCTTCTCTGTCTGACCGAACGGCATGACTGCCGTTTTTTCCAGGATCTTGCCGGCGGAACCGTGAATCTTCCCGGGGGATACCGGGTGGAAGCCAGCGGTGAGGCCGAGGCGGTTTCGATTGTTCATGACGATGGCGACCGGTTGTTTGTCGTTGCCGGACGGCAGATCGTGACCGCGGAAAAGATCGAAGTGCTGGCCCTCACCCGAGACCTGGAACTCAAGGACGGCAAACCGGTCCGGACGGTTCTCGACGACATTCTTCACCAGGGCGGGATTCCGGTTCTGAGCTGGGCCCCCGGCAAGTGGATGTTCAAGCGGGGGCGGATCATCGATAAACTGATTGAAACCTGCTCCCACGATTACTTTCTTCTCGGGGATACCTCCCTGCGGCCCACCGTCTGGCCGACCCCGCGCTTGATGAAACTCGGCCGCAAACTAGGGTTTCGAACCGTCTACGGCTCCGATCCCCTTCCGGTTCCCGGCGACGAAGAGCAGGTTGCGTCCTACCGCACCCTGTTCCATGCCGACTTCCGTCCCGAGCTCCCCGCATCCTCCCTGCGCTACGCCCTTACCCATGCCTCGGTACAAACCGAACCGCTCGGTTCGCGGGGGACCGCGGCGACGGTGTGGAAACGTCTGCGGGCGAATGAGGCTGTTCGGAGAGGATAAGACTTGCCCCCCGCGGATGCTCGTGGAGCAGCCCGTCTCGGAAAACCCTGAGATTCATCAGGAAGGCAGGCCCGAAACCCGAAACCTGACACCTTAAATCATACCATTCCTTCCCGGCCGGACTTCTGGTAGATTGTCCGGGCCATGCACGATGTGGAGGACAAACCGGGACGGATTCTGATGGTGACATCCCTCCCCTATTTTCAATGGCGCGGGTCGCCGATCCGGATCGGATTCAACCTCCTGGCCGCAGTGAAGAACGGATATGAGGTGGACCTGCTCACCCTTCCGGTGGGCGAGGACAAGCCGGTCGACGGCGTACGCATCCTGCGGGTCGCCAATCCCTTCAACGTCACCAACATTCCCATCGGCCCGTCGTTTCACAAGCTGGTGTTCGACATGCTGCTTCTTGTCCGTGCGGTCGGCCTCGCCCGGAGGAACCGGTACCGCATCGTCCATGGTTTCGAGGACACCGGTCTTGTCGCGTGGATCGCAGCGAAGGTATGCGGAGCGAAAACGGTATTTGAAAAGCATTCGGATCCGGCATCTCATCGCGACAAGCCTCTGAAGAATCTCATCCTCATGCTCTACCGCTGGGTGGAGAAGCGGGCCATGCGGCGTGCCGATGCGATCATCGGGACCGGAGAAAGTCTATGCGATATGGCCCGCGCCGCCGCACCCGGCAAGCCGGTGCATCATATCTTTGATATCCCGTCGTCGCTGGTCGAACCCGATCCGGATGAAGCGCAGACCATCCGGCAGTCGCTTCAGGCTTCCCCGGACGAAGTTCTCGCCCTGTATGTCGGCTCGTTCGCGGTGTACCAAGGTCTCGATCTGATGTTCAAAGCCATGCCCTACGTGGTGAAGCGCCATCCCCATGTCCGCTTCATCATCATCGGGGGAACCGACGGGGAGATCGAGGAGCGCCGGCTCTGGCTTCGCAACAACGGGATGGAAGACCGGGTAACGTTTCCCGGCAAGGTGCCGCCGGACCGGCTTCCTCATTATCTCGCGGCCGCGGATATACTGCTTTCGCCCCGCAGTTCCGGAGTCAACACGCCGCTCAAACTCCTGGATTACATGAAAGCGGCCCGGCCGATCGTCGCCACCGACAACCCCGCCAACCGGAAGATTCTCGATGATTCCTTCGCCATTCTCGTGGAACCCCATCCGCCGGCGTTTGCCGACGGTATTTCCCATCTCGCCGGCGACGAGGATCTTCGGCTCCGTTTCGGGGCCAACGGGCGTCAGCTTATGGATGAAACATTCAATTTCGAGGAATTTGCCCGGCGGCTGGGCCGGTGTTATGCTGAAGTCGCCGGTGCTCCGGAAACAGAATCTTAATACCTCATGGCTGGATTTAACCAAGCCGGTCAGGGTAGGATAAAACGATTTCCTCGGTGCATGCGTTAAACGAATACAATACCCGATGCTTGTTTCTCGTTCATACAGACGGACAGTTGTGCTGCTCCTCTGGGCGGCCGTTCTCGGCCTCAGGCCGGTTTCGGCTCAGGAAGGCATGGGGCCGGATGAAGTGTACCAGCTCGGGCTGACCCACTTTACGTCCGGCAAATTTGCCGATGCCATACCGAACTTCGAGTATCTCATCGACATCTTCGGTAATGAACCTTCTCTGCAGGACGTGATCGAAGCCTCCTATTACGGACTCGGCTGCAGCCAGTACAACATCGGTCAATACACCGAGTCGATCGCGACCTTCCGTGACTACATCAAGAAGTTTCCATCCGCGAAGTTGCTCGATGAGGCGATGTTCCGGATTGCATCGGCTCACCAGGCTGTCGAGGCCTACGGTGATGCAGTCGACGCCTACCGCGAGCTGCTCGAGAAACAGCCGGATTCCCTGTTCGCTGAAGATGCCGCGTTTCAGCTCGCTCTCTGCTACATGGCCGATGAGAATGCTTCCGCCGCCGCGAAGGCCTTCGCCTTTTTCGTCGAGACGTTTCCCCGATCCGACCTCAAGCCCCAGGCTTACGTGTTCATGGCCCGGTCCCAGCTTGATAACGGCGACTACAAAACCGCTCTCGATACACTGGTCAAGGTCGGAGAGTACGCCAACCGCTTCGAGCATGTCGTTCATGCAAACTTCATCGCCATGGAGATCGGCGATCTCGCGTTTGAGGATACCGAGTACCGCCTTGCCCTGAAGGCCTTCCGCCGCGTCCGTACCATGAATTCGCTGATTCGGCTTCAGGAGCGGCAGATCGACCGGACGGAACAGCAGCTTGCCTTTCTTTCCCGCCAGCGGGTGCGCCCCTCCGAGGTTGCTGAGCATTTCCGCAAGGAGCGGCGGCTGAGGATGTCGCTTTCCACGCTCAAGGACGCGCTTGAACAATTGAAGGAAACCCCCGACTACGATGCCGGGGTGTTCCACCGGATCGGACGTTGTTTCTACAGCATCGAACGCCTGTGGGAAGCGCGCACGGCCTATCGCCGTGTGATCGAGGAAGCAGACGATCCGGTGCTTCAGGAAGCGGCCGGGTTCGACCTGATCCTGACCCTGAGCCGGTTGCGCCGGTTTGATGAACTGATTGCCGCGGCCGATCAGTACCTCGACCGGTTCGGAGACGATCCTGAGCTGATTGAAAAGGGCCGGGTGCCTGCGGTGGCATTCATGCGGGCGGAGTCGTTCCTCAATCGCGAAATGTTCGAGGCGTGCGAGACCGAAATGGCCAATCTGATGGAGGTGTATCCCGATCATCCCCGCATGCCGAGGATCCGGTTCTACCATGCGCTTTCGATGGCGATGCAGGAGAAGTTCAGTGAGGCGATTCCCGCGTTTGAGGAGTGGCTCAAGGATTATCCCGACCACCACGTGGCGTCCGAAGTGTCCTACTGGCTCCCGGTTTCGATGTTTTATGACAGCCGGTATGAACAGGCCATTCCTTTGCTCGACGCCTATGTGAAAGCCTACCCGATGTCGGTCTACACCCCGGAAGCGGCGTATCGTTCGGCCTTGTGCAAGTATGCGCTGGAGCGATACGGCGAGGCGGCGGAGGAATTGGATGCATGGCTGATCAACCATCCCGATCACCTGTTCAAATGGGAGGCCCGGGTGACGCTCGGTGATGCCCTGGCCGCGGAAGGTGAGCTGGAGCGGGCGGAGGAAGCCTACCGCTCGGTCACCGCGGAGGCGGGGCCGTTGCATTACCTGGCCATCAACCAGCTCAACAAGGTGTACAAGGCGCTGGATAGCGAAGAGGCGTATGTTTCGATGGCCAAGGTGCACATCGATTACATGCAGGCAAACCCGGAATCACCGAACATGGTGGAATCGGCCTTCCACGCGGGGTGGGCGCTCCGGCAGCTCGACCGGTCGGACGAAGCCCGCAGGCTGTACTGGCAGACAATCAAGAAGTTCGGCGATCAACGGGACTGGGAAGGATTCCAGAAGCTGTTCGGTGATCTGCCCCTGTTGTACCGCGACGAGCCGGACGGCCGGTTGTATGCCGACTTTGTCGATGCGATGGAAGAGGCTCGCGAGGAAGGACACCGGGTGCTGCTTGCCCGCCTGGTGAAAGCCGAACTCGACAATCGCGGACGGGATGAAGCGGAGATCGCCGAGGAAATGCTGCGCCGGTTCCGCATCCAGGAATTCGGTCCTGAACTGCTGGCCTTTCTCGGAAACGCCCTGGTGAAAAGCGGCGATCCGGCGCAGGGGATGACCTTTCTGGAGTTGCTGCTGGAACAGCATCCGAATTCCATGTTTGCCGATGTCGCCTACGCCCGGAAAGCCGAAGCCCTGCTGGCGTCGGGCAACAACGAAGAGGCCCTGGCCTACGCGGATATTGCGGTTGCCCGTGCGACCGGGCCGGAACTGATGATGGAAGCGGTGTTTGTCCAGGGCCGTGCCCTGCAGGCGCTGGGGCGCAACGAGGAGGCGCTGGAGGCATTCCGCAATGTCCTGGCCAGCCGCGCCACCCCCCAGGCGCTGAAGCCGGAGGCGATGCTGGCCGCCGCGGCCTGTCATGAAGCGATGGATGAAACCGCCAAGGCCATCCCCTATTATCAACGCATTTACGTCATGTACCGCGCCTATTCCGACGCCGTGGCGGAAGCCTACATGCGAAGCGCCCGGGCCTTCATCACGCTGCGCGACCGGGCATCCGCGATCAACACCTACCGGGAAATGCTGAACACGGAATCTCTGCAGGGCCGCCCCGAGCTCGAGGCAGCCCGGAAGAAACTTGCGGAGCTGGAGTCATGAAGCGGGGTGTCGTCATCCTGATGCTGGCGGCGCTGCTGGCGCCGGTGTGGACGCGAACGGCTGCGGCCCAGGGAAGCCGTGAGCGGGGACTCGGACCGGTCACCCTCCTGACGCCGCGCGGTGAACTGGACGTCCGACTGATCCGGCGCGAGCGCGATCTCGTGTGGGTGGACCGTGAAACCCGTTCCGGCACGTTCATCGAAACCGGGGTGCCGGTGAGCGACATCCAGGCCCTTCGCTACGAGGAACCGCGCCTGTTCAGCCTCGCCGAAGCCGCACGCACACCCTCGCAGATGCGTACGGTCATCGAGGCATTGGATAAGATGATTGTCCAGTTCTCCCCGTACCTTGACCTGCCGAACATCCCCTCCATCCGCGCGCTGGAGATCAAGGCGTCGCTACATGAAAGCCTCGGTGAATGGGACGAAGCGATTGCCGCGTACCGGGAGCTGCTCGACAAGGATTACCGGCTGGAGGATCGCGACACCATCCAGTTGCGGACCGGCCTGGCCGGGGTCCGGGCGGGCCGGGCGGAGGAGGCGCTGGCCATGCTGGAAACCGCGGAGATTCCGGAGGACGATCTCGTGTTGATGTCGGACGTGCGGATGGCCCGGGCCCGGGCTCATACCGCCGCCGGCAAACCGGTGGAGGCGGTCAATGACCTGATGCACCTGGTGGTGTTTTATCCGTTTGTCCAGACCAACGAGGCCCGCGCCCTGTCCGCCGTCGTTCCCAATTACATCGAGCTGGGTGACTGGAGCGCGGTGACCCGAACCCTCGAGGCATTGAACGACCAATATCCCGATTCGCCCCATACCGCCTCGGCGGAGATGGCGGTGGAACAGCATCGATCCGCACTGGAAGAAGAACAAGCACGGGCGTTGCCCGACATGCCCGAAGAATGACATGAGGACACCATCATGAAACGAACCCTGATGACATGCATACTGGCCGCCGGCATCGGCATACTCGGGGGCCTGACCCTGAATGCCTATGCCCAGGAGGCCGAAGCCGCCGCGGCCCCGCAGAAGACAACCCTGTTTGACCTGATCGCCGCCGGCGGTTGGGCGATGTGGCCGCTTGGCGCGTTGTCCTTTGCGATGATCGCCATGGCCACGATCAACTATCAAAAGGTCAGCGAGAAGAAATTGATTCCGCAGGCCGCGCTGGGCCAGATCAAGGCCGCCGCCGACCAGCAGAATGCGCGACAGGTCTATTCCATCGCGACCAATGTCGACAGTCTCTTCACCAATGCCCTCGCCGCGGGATTGCGGAAGTTCAATCTCGAGGATCCGGCGGAGAGCAAACACAGCGTTGAGGATGCCATCAGCGAAGCGGTGTCGCGTGAGGAATCCCAGATCGGGTTCTGGATCAACTTTCTCTCGCTGATTGCGGCGGTGTCTCCGATGGTGGGACTGCTCGGTACGGTCAGCGGCATGATCGGCGCCTTCCAGAAAATCGGCGCCGGGGGCATGGGCAAACCGGAGTTGCTGGCCGGGGATATCGGCCAGGCGCTGATCACCACCGCCACCGGCCTGATTATCGCCATCCCCGCGATGTTCTTCTTCTTCCTGTTCCGCAATTCGCTGAATCGCCTGATTCAGAAAGCCGAAGAGGAATTTTCCTACGTGCTGGATGACCTCACTGGCACCGGCATGGGTCTGATGGATGCCGAAGACGTGGAAGAGGTTGAAGGGTAAGGAGCGGGAACCGCCGTACCCGGCAGGATATCGACGATGAAGCTGAAGCACCGCAACAATCCGGATCTCGACATCGACATGACGCCGATGATCGACTGCGTCTTCCTGTTGCTGATCTTCTTCATGTGCGTGGCGTCGATGTCCAAGGTGGATCTGACCCCGGAATTGGAGCTCCCGGTGGCGCCCAAGGCGTCCATCCCCGAGGATCTGCGGGCCCGCGGCGTGATCAACATCCTGCCCATCGGGGCCGAGACCAGCGCACAGGAAATTGTGACCGAGGATTCGCCGTTCATGGTGTCCGGACGGCTGACCGACGACAAGGGCTTGAGCCGGGCCATTTCTGAAAAGCTCGCGCAGGAACCGGATTTGCGGGTGTATATGCGGATCGACCGCAACGCGGATTTCGGACTGGTGCGCCGCGGGATCAAGGCCTGCGCCGAGGCCGGGGTGTACGACATCATTTTCGCATCCTACCAGAGCTCGGGAGGCGGAGGCTAACCATGAAGATTCGCCGCGCAACCGAGATTCCGCTGAAGATCGACATGACGCCGATGATCGATGCGGTGTTCCTGCTCCTGATCTTTTTCATGGTCACCACCACCCTCCACCGGCAGGAAGCGGATATCAGCTTTGCCTTGCCCGGGGTGGCCCAGCAGGACGAACCGGTGGAAATTCCCGACGAGCAGATCATCGAGATTTATGGCGACGGCGTGGTGATGCTGAACGGGCTTCAGTATGATCCTCCCGGCGTACCGGACATGCCGGAGCTGGTTGAAACCCTCACCCGCTTCAAGGCGACCGCCGATGCAAACAAGGTCGAAGCGATGATCACCATCGCGCCCGATGCCGACGTGAAGCATCAGCGGGTGGTCGATGTGCTGAATGCCTGCGCGGCGGCGAAGATTGCCAATGTAACCTTTTCCGTGGACGAGGAGAGCTGACAATGCTCAGGCAACTGTTCTCCATCTGGAACCGGCCGGATCACGGCGATCGAAAATCGCCGCTCACCGCGGTGATCGTCAGCATCGTGTTTCACATTCTCCTGCTGTTCGGAGCCGGGTACCTGACGGTGATGGTGCTGCAAAGCCGGGAAAAAGTGATGTTCGAGGCCAAGAAGCCTCCGTCGATTCCCGCCCGCAAGCTCGAACACAGCATCCGGGTCAAGCAGATGCAGCAGCAGGTGCGCAAACCCCAGATCCTTCAGCGTCTGGTCTCCCAGGCTCCCAGTGCCGTTGCGTTGCCTGAGCTCCCGAAGATGGATGCGCCGGATATCCGCAACATGAGGGACACCCCGATCCTCAACAACAGCCAGAGCATGCTCGGTCAGCTCGGTCGGGACGGCGGCGGCCTCGGCCGCGGCATGACCGGGGGCGGCGGGTATTCTGATGCGAAGTTCTTTGGCCAGAATGTCCGCACCCGCGCGGTGTGCATCCTGTTCGACTGCACCGGCAGCATGTATTCCAAGGGCGTGGTTACGGACGTCAAGCGTGAGGCGTCACGCATGCTTGAGGAATTGAATCCCGCCACCAAGTTCAACCTCATTGCCTTCGTGGACGGCGCCGAAGGCGTGACCCCAAGCCTCGTGTTCGCCATTCAGGAGAACAAGGAGAAGGCCATCGCCTGGCTGGATACCATCCAGGAAAACCGACAGGGCAACCGCAGCGGCTATTCCGGCAGTACCCCCGACCAGGCGATTCGTATGGCGGTGGATATCGGCGCGGACACGATCTTTCTGCTGACCGACGATTTTCCGAACCTGTCAAAAGTAGTGAACGGCAACCGGGAGAGGATTGATGACCATGCCGATCAGCTCGAGGATTTCATCCGCGGGATCGAAACCCAGTACGGACGTTCGGTAAAGATCAACCCCATCCTCTACAAGCCCAACCAGGGCCGATCCGGCGATGCATCCCGGGACTATTGGAAAAAAATCGCCCGCATCACCGGCGGCAAGATGCAGGTCATCGAAGACTGATCAAACGTGCGCGATTCAACATATTGTTGTTGTCGCGGCTACACAAAATGCTTCTCTGATCTAAGATAATCCCGCATCCCGCATCCCGCATCCCGCATCCCGCATCCCGCATCCCGCATCCCGTAACCAACTACTCCGCTTCCCGCCACCGGATCCGGTAGAAGCGGGAGGTGGATGAATCGGTGTTGGTTTCGACGTACACCATGGATGACCCATCGCCGGTCACACTCATGAATCCGGTCGGCTCCCACGATTCATTCGTGCCCAGGCCGGAGGCGGCCATCACGTCGTATACACTGTTGGACAGTCCGGGCCATTCGAGGTGAAACGTACGGTCGTTGGTGTTGACCGAGGATCTGGCCTCTCGCCCGAACCAGTCCGCGGGGTTCAGGGGATTGTGACCGGCGGCAAGCTCCTCTCCGTCCGTCTGACCATCGCCGTCGCTGTCCGGTATTCGAGCTCCCGTTTCCCCGGCATCGGCAATCCCGTTTGCATTGAGATCTTCGGCCAGGTCGGGAATCCCGTCGCCATCGGTATCGAAGGTATCGAGGCGTAGCTGAAAATATTCCAAGGACTCAAGGTCCCCATCTCCGTTGCCCAACGGAACCTGGTATGCGCCGTTCAAGCCTCCCCCGTCGGCGGTGGCATAGGAGGCCACGCTCAGGTACAGGTTCGACGGAATGCGTCCGAAAACCTGCACAAGATCGATCGCGCCTTCCAGATATCCGCCGTTGTTGAACGGGGTGGCCGCGGGATGGCTGAGGTCCATGGCGTTGTTAATGAACCAGCCCTCGAAATCACTGTCGTTTTCGTCGGCCAGAAAATGCAGCCTCCCGAACACCCGGCCCGATTTGGCCCACGGCGCCGACAGGTCGGGATCCGGGTCGTCGGTCACGAAGATGAAGTGGTCGTTGCCTTCTCCCGCATCCTCGGTGGCGACATAAAGAAGCTTTCCGTTGAAGTCGGCATACAGGTGCAGGACATTCGTGGCGCGAACCGTCGCCGCTTCGGCGTCCGACAGGATGCCGTCGAGCACATAGGTTTTGAGCGGGACTTCCTGCTGGTTTCCGCCGGAGGTTTCGAACACCACCGCCCCGGTGGCGGGATAGAAGCGAAGGCACTCATTGCTGTCGATGTTGATGTCGAGGTCCTGCGAGGGCGGGACCTGGTGGGTCGGCAGGATGGACCCGCCGTCGGCGCTGCCGTAAATCCCCACCGCCATCCAGATCGATTCCGGAACCGTGCCGTATTGTTCCTCGAGATTGATCACCCCTTCGAGCACACCGCCGTTGGGTCCGGTCTTGGCGTTGGCCGATGCCCGGGTGCGGTACCACGAAACAAAGTCATTGTCGTTTTCGTCGGCGAGGAACGGGCCGTCCAGCGCGATCGTCCCGTTTTTGTTCCACAGCTCCACCTCGACGCCGGCCACGGCCTGCTCGTCATCGAGAAAGATAAAGTGGTCGTTGCCCTCGCCGGCATCGACGGTGGCGACATACAGAGCCTTGTTCGTGGCGTCGTAGGCTGCATAAAGAGAAATGCCGTTGTTGTGCGCGATCTGGGGGACTCCTTCGTCAAGCACACCGTCGAGCACGAAGGACCCGAGCGGGTGGAGTCCGCCCGTCCCGGTGCCGGTATCAAAGAACGATTCAAAAGCCGCGCCGAGCTCCACGGCGTCGGCCGAGGTCGCGGTTGCGCCGATCACGATCCGGCAGCGGGTGTTCTGGGGCAGTAGCGCGTCAGGGTTGAAAACCATGCGCGTATTCTCATTGAACCAGGAGAACACCCCCGCCGTTTCAGGTTCCATGGAAAACGCGGCCTCGACCGAGCCGGTCTCCATGGACCGGTCGAACTCGATTACGATGGACGAAGCCCGGTCAACGCCGGTGGTGTCATGACGGGGGCTGATCGAGATAACGGACGGTGCAAGGGCGATGAGTCGGTCTGACGGGATGTAGATGCGGGATTCATACCCGCCGAGGGTCAACGCCACCAGGCCCGGTCCGCCCCCGCTTCCCACCGTCAGGGTGTCGTTGGTGTTGAAGATGTTGACCAGCACGGTTCCGTTGGAATGGATCACCGCCGGACCGGATCCGTTATAGATCGCTTCCCGGGAGCCCGAGGCGGTGTTCAGGGCGACGAGAACGCCGTTGGTGTCGAGGATGCGCTCATACACGTACAGGCCGCTCCCGGCAAAGTCCTGCCACCGTTCCTGGAAGACCCCGCGGCGTAGCTCCGGATACGCCTCGCGCAACAGGTTCAGGGTGCGGACATGACGGTACAGGGGATGGGTCATATCGAAGTTATCGCCGAGGGACGGGCCGTACTCGAACTCTCCGTCGAACATGTCCTCCCGGTCATAGGGATCATTCCCGCCGTCGAACCCCTGCTCCGTTCCGTAGTAGAGGCACGGCACCTGGAGGTGGGTGTAGAGAAACGTCAGGGCGGGATAGAGTCGGGTTTGGTTGCCGTTCAGCTTGTCCGCGGCAAGCGCCCGCGACATATCGTGATTGTCGAGAAACATGATAAGCTGGTGACGGGCCTCGGGGTCGTAGTCGCTCAGCCAGCCGTGACGATCGGATATCTGTGAAGTGTTCTGACCGCGGATGAACACATTCTCCATCGTGTTGAGCATGGGAAAATACAAGGCGGACGGAAACCGGTTGGTCCCGGTGAAGGCGCCGACTTCGCTATCGAGCCCGCGCCACGCTTCGGCATAGCTGAGAAAGTTGGTTTTCCCGAGGGAGGAGGCATGGTCCTCGATGGCGGGCAGAAAATACTCCCAGAAATCCATCTCGATGTGACGGGCGGTGTCGACGCGGAATCCGTCGCAGTCCGTGGCCTCGATGAGGCCCTTGTAGATCCGCACCAGGTCGTCGCGTACCTGTTGATCCTCGGTGCGGATGCCGTCCAGGCCGGAGAAGTCGCCGAGGATCGACTGTGTCGCATCATCCCAGTTCTGGACATTCCCGTAGTTGTGAAGCCGGGACAGATCATCGAAGGGCGGGGCATGACGGCGGTTGCTGTTGCGCCAGCGCAGGTTGTACCCGTTGATGTTGAACGAGGGGAAACCGAAGTCGGTGGAGTCGGCAAGGTCCCCGAGATGGTTCTGGACCACATCGATGATCACATAGATCCCCCGGGCGTGGGCGGCATCGATGAAATTCCGGAGATCCTCGAGCGTGCCCCAATGAGGATCGATCATGTTGAAATCGGTGGCGGCGTACCCGTGAAAACTCCCGCGTACATTCTTCACCACCGGGCTGATCCATACCGCCTTCGCGCCGAGCATCTGCAGGTAATCGAGCTTCTGCTCCAGCCCTTCAAAATCCCCGCCGTGGACCGATACCGTGCCGTAGGGATTGGTGTCGGCATCCGGGTTGTCGTCGTTGTTCGCCGGGTCCCCGTCATAAAACCGGTCCGTCATCACCTGGTAAATGTTGATGTCCCGCCAATCGGTGGGCGACGGGGTGAAGGCGAACCCCGGGGTATCGTTGGTGCGGGATGGAAGGGTCGACCAGGTTTGGGCGAACCCGGCGCCTGCGATCGCCGAAAAACTGACCGCAACGCAAAGCGCCCGGCGCTGGATGCCTGAATACATCTCCCCATCCTACTCACCGATGGCCGGAAAGTAAAACGATCCACGCGGTGGATGTTTTCCAGCCTGATCCTTGGCGACGTCTCGGCGCTCAAGGGACTGAGCGCCCTACCTGGTAGGGCGGCGAGTCCCTTCGCCGCCGCGTTGCGGCGATCACCTGGATGGTGAAATGATATCAAAGCCGCTAAGGATCACGGTTTTCCAGGGATTGGAAAAACCGCCGGGCCTTTTTCCAACCATTGGAAAATGGCGGGCGGCCTCCGCGCCTCCCCTCTTCCAACCGGAATCACTTCTGTGGTATCCATGGCGGTATGAAGGAAATCTGGATCATGTGGCGTCATCCGAAGATGGTCGCCTGGTGTCTGTTGACCGCGGTGATGATACTCATCGCGCGGCTTCCGTTTTTCCTCGTGCCGATCGTCCCCTACCATCTTGATTTCAATCCCGGGGTGGCGCTGATTCCCCTGTCCGGGGTGTTCTTCGGCCCGGCGGGGGCGTGGGGGGCCGCGTTGGCCACCGGGACCGGGGACCTTCTGTACGGCATCGGGTCGGTGATGACTCCGTTCCGGGTGATTGGATCGTTCCTGTTCGCCCTCGCATCGAAGAAGTTATGGAGCCTTTGTCTGACCCGTTCCGACCTGGTGCCGGAAATGATCCCTACCTGGCGGCGCACCATGCGCTACATGGTCGTGCTCGCGCCGGGCTGCTTCATCGATGCCGCGTGGAACGGGTTTGGTTCCGCGGTGAACGGACTGTATCCCTTCACCTACATCGCGGGGATCGTGCTGGTGCATCACCTGTTGTTCTGTGCGGTGCTGGGTCCGGTACTCTACCGGTTCTTTGCCCGGGAGCTGGTGCCGAACTTCGGGCACTGGCGGATGATCATGCACGGTGAGGAGCAGGGGTTCCGGCTTGCCTTTCATAACGGCGCCATCATCTTCATTGCGGCGATCGGGGGGTGGCTGGCGCCGTTCCTGGTCAGCGGGCTCGTCTACGGAGTCTGGCCCTTCCGCCACTATTACATCGGCACCATCGTCGCCCCCCAGGTGTATCTCGCCGCCCTACCCTTCCTCCTGGCGCAGATCTACACATTGGCCATTGCCCGGGGAGAAGCAGGACATCACCCTCAGCCCCCTCCTGCTACGGATTAATACCCCCCGGACTTGAGCCCCATCTCATCCTTCACCTGTCCCTCCACCTTCACTATTCGATATGTTAATTTAAAGTATGGCCCCGAACGGCTTGTAAATTCACATCCGCTTTAATCACGCGGGCACTGATATCCCGCAGCCTGACCCCTATAATCTTATTTTTCGCCTCCCGTTTCAATTCTAATTGCATCAGGCAAATCTGTTCTCGTACGATTTACGATATAGAGGGAAAACAAGGTATGATTATGAATCAAATTCTATCGGTTACCCGAGCCTTGTCCGACCTGCCGTTATTGGTGCTGGTATTTCTTATCTCTGTTACCACAGACGTTTCCATTGCGGATGAGGTGGACGTTTCATCAAGTCAACTCTATGACACCAACAAATTCACCGGATTGATGGCCAATCATGCGGAAGACATCGCAGAACTCGAACAGACATTCGTTGATCATCAATATTCCTATCTGCCCATTGCTCCACCATTCAGTGATTTTGTTCTGGATCAACCTGCCAATGCTCCCGTGATACCGTTCAGCGTCGAAGGGTTTCCCTCATCATTTAATGAGGGCTTGATTGGCTATTACGAGAACAGCGTCGTTGTCTATCCGGTAACCATTATGGAGGATGCCTCCACTCGGTATACGGTGTTTTTGAATGAAGACGGACAGGCCATCTATTCCATTGCCCCTGTTTCTGGATATGACCCTTTCGCCTACCTGAAATATCGGTTTCCCTCCCTGTATACAGGGACAACACACTGGTTAACGGTTCAGGAGTACGAGGACGTCTATGACCCCTCCAGAATCCGCATGAAGGCGACACTTATTCCCGATGATTATCTTGAGTTTTACTTGTATGCCGAGCAACAGGTTCAGGCATTTCTACCGTCAATTGGATTTGGAGGAGGCGGAATGGCCATGATGTCAGGAGGCGGTGGTTCCGACAGCAACATCGTCTTTACCAGCATTCATCTGGCGACCAACGGGCTGGCCATGTGCGTGGCCTATCCAACGAATTTCACGAACAGATTGGATATCTTTTCCTGCAACTACATCGAAAAGGAAGCCTGGGAGGTTGCAGCAGGTCAACTTTCTACGACGGGAACGAATGTCATTACATGGGTGGAAACAAATTCATGGCTGAACGTTCCTCCATTCTATCGCAATTACGCCGCCGCAAATGCGGATATTGATACGGATGGTGATGGCCTCTCCGACCCCCGTGAAAATATGGTCCATCTGTCCGACCCGACCAATGTTGAAACGGATGGCGACGGCATGAACGATTATGACGAAGTCCAGCAGGGATTTAATCCTGCCGTTTCAAACCTACCATCAAGAATCACAATTCATTTTCCCGTGAATGGACGTGTTTTGTAATGAGTAACCCAGCATGCAAAGATAATCTTAAGCAATCCAGGCTGATTCTAGTCGCGGTTGCCTCTATACTATTGTTCTCGGACGCGACCATTTACGCAAATGTCGTTGATACACTGGTCGTGCCGATCAATGACAGCCAGCCCGTATCACAGGACGAGACCTGTAGTAGCGAAATTCTCGTAAAAACAATGAACGTCAAACCCGTGTTACCGCAAGGTGCAACAATTACCTCCTGCGTATTAAATGTAGATTTCATCGATGATGCATTCAAAACCGCCGGAGGGGCGATTGACGGAGGTTTCGATAACTGCGAACCGAGCAGTGGATATACAGGCATTGACATGCTTCCATATATCGATACCGCCGTGGGCGAATTCGACATCGAATTATGGGACAAGACCGATCAAACCCCAAGCGGACAAAACGAGGTCAGCATTCAGGGGAGCGTAACATACATGTACACACTCGACCCGATTGTTCCGCCAATGGATGATACAAACGCGCTACTTGAAACCATTGTTTTTGACGACTGTAAAAAAGGAGACTCTCCTCTCAAGAAGCTTGGGTGCGGAGCTTGCGGAGACGATGGCAACCCTCAAGCGTATGTAATTGTTGCTAATTTCAACGTATTAATCATGGACACACCCATCTGGCATGAAACGGAAGTCGGCCCCCCACTGGAATTGAAAATGATTTTCAGTAATTACGCCGAGACAAATTCTGCGAAAACCTTCGGCCCCAAATGGGACCATAATTGGAACTGTTACGTCAGAATGATCGGCCCCGGCACGAATTCGGTGCGACTGCCATCGGGAAGCATCGTCTCATTTACCTCTACGGGGGGAAGTCCGTGGTCTCCACCAAGCACTCTGACAGGCGAATTGATCTTCACCAACAGCGTGTTTCAATACATCAAGCCGGATGGTCAGGTGCTTCAATATGCGGTATCATTGGGAGATACCAACGTATATCTTCTTGACCGAATATGGGATGCTTGGTCAAACACGGTTGAAGTCAGTTATACGAATGACCGTCCATTTCAAGTAACGCAAATCAACCCCGACACGGGAAGATACCTTGAGTTTTCATATACAGGCACGAATGCCCATGCCGATACTGTAAACACAGAATCCAACGCTCTCAGGACGGCAACTTTTTCATACGATTCAGCAGGATTTCTGACCAACGTCATAGACATGGGGGAATACGGCTATGTCTACACTTATACCAATGGCTTTATGGAGGGCGTCTACAAGGAATCCGTATCAGGCACCAGACGAATGGGATTCTCGTATAGCTCAACTCCCGACACGTGGGACGCTACGAACTCGCACATTCTGACAACCACGGATGCCGAAGATCGAACAAGAAAATTCACCTGGAAGTTCGGGCTGGTCACAGAAGACACGGAATATCTGTCGCAATCCAACAGGGAGTACTACGTCATTGACTTAAAAACAAACAAAGGAGCCGTTGTCATTCAACATGGAAACGTCAACGGTGCGTCAAGGTATTATTCTTTTCTCTCCACAGAACACATACATGTCTACGAAGACAGAGACGGGGCTGAATGGGATTACACCCGCAACGACAATCACCAGATTACTTCCATCACGGACCCGCTGAATAACGTATGGAGCAACGTCTATGACACCAACGGGATCGACCTTCTTTACGTTTCGCCCCCCGAAGGAGAACCACAAGCCTATTGGACCTATGTATCAGGCAAACATGCTGTTGAGACGGAAACCAACGCCTTAGGCAAGGTAACATTGTACCAGTACAATGAACTTGGTCTTGTTACGAACTGGCATGATGGCCGAACAACGAGTTCGCTTTTTTACGACTCGGAAGGTCGTCTTCTTTCATGGCACAGGAATGGAATCCTGATGGAGACCAATCAGTATGACGCCTTCGGTCGGCTGATCTGGCAACAGAACTCGGCGGGGCTGATCATGACCAACGCATATGACGATCTGAACAGGCCATTATCTCAGACCTATAACAACAACGGTGAAACATCGACACAATCAGTGCAGTATGATTGCTGTTTCATCGACCAAACCGTAGATCGGAAAGGACGGATATCTTACTACACCTATAATGACCTTGGCTGGATGCTGGAAGAGACCAACCCGAAAGGGCTGACGAATTACTACGGGTACGGATACCACGGCCAGCCCGAATCCATTTCCAACGTTCTGGAACACGAAACCAGAGAATATACGCCTGAAGGATGGATTAAGAGACGCGAATTGCCTGAACGCTCCTTTGATGGAACTCATGCGGAGAATTTCTTTTATGACAATGAAGGGCTTCTTACCAAGCAACAGGGTCTTGCGGGTGAATTTTACAAGTACGAGTATGATGACCTTGGTCAATTGACGGCAGTCTATGTTCCTGACGGAAGCACCCTCGATTTCGGGACCGAAGAGTATGTCCGCTATGCCACGAACCGCTACGATCCCAGAGGTCGAGTCGTCTGGTCTACGGACATTCGTGGCCTCGAAACAACCAATACCTACAATGACCTCGGCCTGATGACGGGACGCAATCATCCCGACTCAACCACAGAAGCGTGGACTTACAATCCCTGGGGGCAGATTACCAGTTACAAAGACAGGGCGGATCAGATTGTCAGCAACCTCTATGACAGCGTTGGAAGGCTGATTGAACAGATAGATGCAAGGGGCTTCAGCACTCACTTCGGTTATTCCGACGCTGATTTCGTTACGTCTGTCAGCAATGAGGTACTGGAGATTGCATGGACGTTTGATTATGACGATGAAGGTCGCATCACCACTATCAATAATCCTGATCAAACGCAGGAAACCCGTGCCTATGACACCGTGGGTTCGGTTACTCAATTTGTCCGTGGAGGCATCACGGTTGTCTATGAATATGATGACCTTGATAACCTTACGGCAGTCCTTGTTGAAAACACGCAGGATGTTGTCGGGGGAGGCGGTGGCGGAGGCGGACCTCCGACTTCCACCAATGAAACCGAATGGCTACTGGTTGTCAGCAATCGGTATGATGTATTGGGTAGAAAGATCTACTCGGAAACATCGGATGGACTTACGTTTACAAACACTTTCGACAACTGGGGTGAACTAAATACCCGCTTCTGGCCCGAAGGATTGAGTGATTCTTTTGAATACGGAGACAGAGGATTAACCAATTGGACAGACAGGCTTGGCATCGAGAACAAACTGGCTCTTGATTCTCTTGGAAGAGTGATTGGCATTACCGATGGAGAAAGCCGAACCATCCAATTTGCTTACCTGACCAATGGCATTGACCAACTGATTACGCTCATTGACGGCAACAGCAACACGACATCATGGACCTATGATGAGTATGGGAATCCATCCCAGAAAACCTATGCCGACTCTTCGCAGGAAACCTATTCCTTTGATGTCCTGAACCGCATCACGAACAAACTGGACGCTTCGGGAATCGACACGGCCTACGGGTATGATGAGGTTGGAAATCTGACCTCCATCCAATACGGAAATGACCCCCTGATTGAGTTGGGATATGACGCTCTCAACCGTCGCACAAACATGACCGATGGTGTTGGAACGACGACATGGGAATATGACTCAATGGGAAGAATCACTTCGGAGTCGGGTCCGTTCAATCAGGATGTAACAGCATCCTATGATTCACTTGGAAGAATGACCAACCTCACCCTGAGTGGTTATTCATGGGATTGGGAGTATGATGTTCTTGGAAGAATCACATACGTGGACGGCCCCGAAGGCTTGTACGGCTTTTCCTATCTGGATAACGGCTTCCGACGGGTTTCGGTATCATGGCCAAACCAGATTGGAGCAAGTTACCAGTATGACTCCCTGAAGCATCTCACCAATATTGATTGCGATGAAATGTTCTCCATCGGCTATCAGTATGACGATGGAGGAAGGCGAACCAATGAAGTATGGGAAAGTGGTCGCTCCATTTCCTACGGCTATGATG